>DATDYF010000051.1:0-2465 GCA_035289105.1 Candidatus Nanoarchaeia archaeon | reverse complement strand
ATCAACGGTTCTTTTGTCAGCTGCGAATCGCGGTTATAGCCGGAGGGTAAATTTCCAATCATGCTCTTGACCTTGAACTCTTCGCCTAAAACAACATAGTACTTTGCCCTTATTAACTCAAGCACGTCCGGGTTCTTCTTCTGAGGCATAATTGAAGAGCCGGTGCAGAATTCTTTTGGCAGTGAGATGTAGCCAAATTCAGACATTGAAAAGAGCATTAAATCTGTAGAGAGCTTATTAAGGTCGCACATTACAGATGACATTAAACCGATAATCGAGGCTTCAAATTTTCCTCGCGATAGCTGGGCGTACATAGGGTTTTTCATTACTCTTGAGAACTTTAGCTCTTTTGCAGTAAATTCCCTGTCTACCTTAAACACAGGAACACCGAAACCTGCAGCGCTTCCAAGAGGCGATTGGTCTATCAATCTGTGAATCGAATTTAGGAGAAGAAGATTGTCCTCAAGCGACTCCAGATAGCTCCCCAGCCACATCCCTATAGAAGAGGGCATTGCCTTCCGCATGTGTGTATAGCCCGGAATTGGGATTTTTCCGTATTTTTTGATAGTAGCTTTTAGGGCGATTTGGCAATTGTTTAGTAATTCCCTAATTTTATTAAATCCATCCTTTTCATACAATCTCAATGCAGTGAGCACCTGGTCATTTCTGGAGCGGGCTGTGTGGATTTTCTTTCCGATATCGCCGTATTTCTGTGTCAGGAAGTTTTCAATTGCGGTGTGGCAATCCTCATCCTCAATTTTTAATACAAATTTTCCATTCTTTTGAAGATTCATTATTTCATTTAAGCCACCAATAAGATTCTTCTCTTCAACTGCACTCAGCACCCCAACTTTCCTTAACATCTTTGCGTGGGCAATTGAAGCGATGCAGTCGAATGGAATGAGTTTATTGTCAAGGATGTAATCATTGCCAACAGTAAACAGCTCTATTTCCTTATCCAACTCATAATCCTTTTTCCAGAGTTTCATATCAAGCCCTCTGTTTCGTCAAAATCAAACATTAGGTTCATGTTCTGCACGGCCTGCCCGGATGCACCTTTCAGAAGGTTGTCAATCGTTGAAACTATTACAAGCTGGTTATTCTCGTCAATCTCAAATCCCCCAATCCTGCAAAAGTTTGTTTTTTGGGTGTCCCTAACTTCAGGTATTTTATCTGCTATCCTTGTAAATTTTGAATCATTGTAAAACTTTTTGTAAATCTTGATTATCTTTTCCTTTTCAGTGTTTTTTCTCAGCAAAATATGGGCAGTGCACATCATTCCCTGAAAGGTGCTGATGACATGGGGGGTAAAGCTCAGCGGAGTTTTGATGAATTGGGAAATCTCATACTTGTGGCGGTGCTTGACTATATTGTACGCTATTAAGTTGTCCTTTACAATAGAGGGGTTTTTTGCATACACGCTGTCCTTTCCAGCCCCGGACCATCCGGATTTGCAGTCAAAGACGATGTATTTTGCGTATTTCTGGATTGGGTATGCTGCCAAGATGCATGCAGTTGAGTAGCATCCCGGGTTTGCAACAATATGCGCTTTCTTTATTTTCTCCCTGAACAATTCCGGCAGTCCGTATACGGCAGTGTTCTTTTTTACTGGCGATTTTATGCCGTAGACTTTTTCGTACATTTTCATGCTTGAGAACCTGAAATCAGCGCCAAGGTCGATTACCTTGATGTCCTTGTCAAGCTGCTGGACAATCCCGGTTGAGTTTCCGTGGGGAAGGGCAAGGAACAATAAGTCTGGCTTCATGCTGTTGATTTCGGATACAGAAAAATTAGTGTAGCGAAGATTTCCCCTGTAATCCGGATAAAGTTCGCTTACCCTTTTTCCTTCATAAGTCCTGCTGTTTGCGGCAACAACCTTCACTTTTTTGTGATTGTTCAGCAATTTTATCAGCTCATGCCCCGTGTAGCCGCTAGCCCCGATGATTCCTACCTCTATCATTAAAGCACCTGCTTTAAGATTTCTATGCACTTCTCTATGTCCGTTTTTGCCGTGTTCAGGGGCGGCAGGAATCTTAATGTGTATTTATGGGCGCAGTTTATCAGGAGCCCTTTTTCCGCGCACCTGTCAACGATGTCTTTTCCGTCGATGTTCAGCTCCAACCCAACCATGAGGCCAAGTCCGCGCACTTCTTTTATAATCGGCGATTTCAGCTCCTTAAGCCTTTTTACAAAATAAGCGCCAATCATTGAGGCATTATTCATTAAATGCTTTTTCTGGACATAATCGATGACATAGTTAGCCGCGCTGCATGAAAGGCAGTTGCCCCCAAATGTTGAGCCATGCGAAGAAGGCGTAAAGTCTATCTCTTTTCTTGCTATTGTAGCTCCAATGGGCACGCCGTTTGCAAGCCCTTTTGCAAGAGTTACTATATCGGGCTTGATGCCGTAATGCTGGTAGGCAAAAAACTTCCCAGTCCTTCCGTTTCCAGTCTGGACTTCGTCAA
>DATDYF010000050.1:0-7457 GCA_035289105.1 Candidatus Nanoarchaeia archaeon | reverse complement strand
GTTGTATGGATTGTTTCGAGGCTGTTTATTAGCTGGAAATTATTTGCAAAGACCTTTTTCATTGAGTTTTTGGAATATCGGATTACATCCAAGCCGCTACACTTCTTAGGCCCTGTTGAAGAGAAAATTCCAATGATTAGGTGGCCATTTGGCTTTATCAGCTTTGATGCGATTTTTGCATATTTGTTTGTTTCTTCTTGTGTTGTAAGAAAGTGGAACGTTGCCCTGTCGTGCCAGACATCAAATCTCTTTGATGCGCCAAAGTCAAGGATATTGCTTACCATCCAGTTTATTTTACGCGCCCTTTTGCCAATCCTTTTTTTGCCCCTCTCAATTGCCCTGGAAGATATGTCGAGAACGGTTATATCGTTGAAGCCAAGACCAAGCAGCCTTTCTGCAAGGTAAGACTCTCCACCACCAACATCAATGACTGGTGCGTTTTTTGCTGCATTAGCCGAGAGAATCATATTTAGGGATGTTTCTGGCTCTCTTTGATACCAGCTTGACTGTTCAAATGTTTTATTTTCGTAAACATTTTCCCAATGGAGTTTCGTTTTGCCTGCCATGATGGTTAGAAATTTTTACGGCTTTTTATGCCTTTCCTAAATGCGGCTTTCTTACGCCAGATGCAAAGCTTTCCCTTCAAGAAGAACTATGCCTGCGCCTATGAGGAGCAACCCGCCAATAGCTACATTTGGAACGAGCTTTTCGCCGAGAAAGGCTGTGCTGAGAAGAATTGCCGCCAATGGTATAACTATCAAAAGTATCAGCGAGGAAACTTCGACCTTGGTGTATTTAAGGCCGTAGACCAGCAGAAGGAATGTTAATGCGGTGGAGAAGATTGCAAGAAACAATATATGGGGAAGATAGCTGATTACATTTTTTGTTTCAATGAATGGGGAGAGCAAAATTGTCGCAAAGAAGAACGACCACAGAAGAAGCCTGTATGAATGGGTTTTGCCCCGCTTTTTCATGTATGCAATTAGGAAGCCGAAGGAGATTGAGCTTATTATTGAGAGCACGCTGCCAAGCTTGAAATTGGAGTCAAAAGGGTTCATAACTATAAAGCCGATGATTGCGATTATGAAGGAAACAATTTCTGCAAGATTTATCTTTTCCTTAAGGAAAAGGTAGCCGAAGATTGCCGCAAAGATTGCCTGGGTAGTGCCCAAAAGAACAACATTTGAGACGGGTGCATAATTGAATGCAGTTACCCATGACCCGAAGCCTATTGCCATGAAAAGGCCGATTATGAATTTGTCAAATAGCTGGTGCCTGTTAAGGCGGAAAACATTGTCGCGGTAGAAAGGATAAAGCGCAAGAAGGAAGAGGAAAGCAATAAGGACCCTGTAAAAGGTGACTGCCAAAGGGTCAACATTTCCACCAATCAGCTTTACTACTGGGCCTATTGCTCCTGAGAAGATTGCGGCGATGAAAACCAAAAGGGTTCCTTTCATAGGCTGATTTTTAGATTAGGGGATTATAAATCTTTACCCTTTGACTAGAAAAGTACGTCGGTAGCGGTATCGAAGCGCTTCATCTCCAATTGAATGCGACAATAAATATTTTTCCGGCAGTGGTCTGTTTTGCAGGGCGCCTGAGACATCGTTAAGGGTTTGTCTTTCATCCCCCAAGCTCACCCCTATTCTCCATAGCAAACAAAGCCACATACAATCCAAAAAGCTGCCTTGAGCTCCACCTGTGAAGGTCTTCCTCGCTTGGTTTTGCAAATAAAGGCATTTGCATAGCAAATCTTATTACCCTTTTAAAGTTTGTTCAAGCTTCTCGGTGTACCTGCATTTGGGATATTTAGAACATCCGTAGAATTTTCCGTAAATAGACGATCTTAAGACTAATTTTCCTTCCTTGCATTTCGGGCAGGCTTTTTCAATCTCTCCCTTTGCAACTGCCTTTGCTGTTTTTCCTGCTTCCCCCCCGATGAGCTTTGACGGACAGTTTGGGTTTAGGCAGAAATCCTGGGGCTTTTTCGCCTTCTTTATTGCTGTTACCATCGGAAAGCCGCATGTTTCGCATATGGATTTTGCAGGCTTGATTAATGCATTTGAGGGCAATGAGAAAGTAGTTTTGCATTCGGGGTATCCTGAACATGCCGCAAAAAATCCAAACTTGCCACGCCTTATCTGCAAATCTTTTTGCTTGCAAACCGGGCATAATCCCAAGGTCGTTAATGCAGCGCGAGTTTCCTTATGGGCTTCCAAAAGCTCCTTTCCTATCTCTTTTTCCTTCGCCTTGAAATCTTTAATAATTTCAGTTAAAGCGCCTTTTGCCTCATTCAGCACTTCCTCCGGCTTTTTTTTATTTTCCTGAATCATCTCCATATCTTCCTCAAAGTGCCTTGTCAGTTCCTCGTCTATTATCTTTGGGGCGTGCTTTTCCAATGCTTCAATTGTGCGTATCCCCAAGTCAGTTGCAGTAATCGACTTTCCATCTATGTAGCCGCGTTGGTACAATGTGTCTACTATCTGGGCCCTTGTGGACTTTGTGCCGAGATTTCTTTTTTCGAGCTCCTTGATGATTGAGGCTTCCGTGTATCTTTTTGGAGGCTGTGTTTCCTTATCAAGCATTGAGATTTTTTTGACCTCTACGACATCATTTGCCTTTACCTTCGGAAGCTCCTTTTCCTCAAGCATCACATACGGCCCGTAATACTCATGCCATCCTTTCGTTGTGGTTCTTATGCCGCGTGCAACAAAAGGCTCCTTGTTTACATCAATAATTATAGTATTTGTTTCCCTTACCGCCTTTTCTGCAAATGTTGCAAGAAACCTTCTCACAATTAAATCATACAATCTTGCGTGCCTTCCTTCAAGGTTCCTTGGCTGGATACCTGTCGGGTAGATTGCTGGATGCGCAGGGTCTGTTTTTTTTCCATTATTCGGCTTAAGGGGCTTTTGCAGGAGGTTTTTGCACAGTTTTGCATAATCATCCTGAGAAGAGAGCATTGCGAGTATTTTCTTGAAGCCTATTTTATCTGGCAGTTGCTGGGAGGATGTTCTCGGGTATGATATTAAGCCGGAAGTGTACAAATCCTGGGCAACGCTTAATGTGTCTTTCGGTGAGATTTTTAATGTCCTGTACGCCTCAAGCTGCAATGTTGTAAGGTCAAATGGCGTTGGCGGTGCAGCATCAAAGCTTTTTGTATCCGTGCTGGAGATTTTTCCCTGCTTCTGGCCTTTGACATTTGACATCACTTTCAACGCCTTTTCCTTCTCCCAGAATTTGTCTTCCTGATGCCAGGCTTCTATATCCTCTTTTATTCTTCCCAAAAGCTGGATTTGCCAGAATGGAGTTGGCTTGAACGCCTTTATTTCGCGCTCCCTGCCGACGATAATTTTCAATGAAGGTCCCTGCACCCTGCCGGTGGACATTATCTTGAATGCGCCTGCTGATTTTATTGCCGAGGTTAATGCCCTTGAGTAGTTTATTCCGTTGTACCAGTCGAGAAAATGCCTTGTTTCGCCTGCTTTTGCCTGGCCCCATGCGAGAGTTTTTGACTTGTTTTCGTAAGCCTCGACTATGTCCTCTTTTGTCAAGGTGGAAAACTTCATCCTGTTTGCATCTTTCTTTTTGCAGGCGTATCTGACAATGTTGAGGCCAATAACTTCGCCTTCGATATCAAAATCTGTTGCGACTGTAAATTCGTCTGCCTGCTTTGCCAATGATTTGATTACTTCAAGATATTTTTTTGAGAAATCGGCCTTTTTCGACTCTCCTGCCGGCCTCCACTCAATATCAAAAACGGGAAATGTGCGCTTGCCCTCCTTCTGCGCCAATCCATACAGGTGGCCGACTGCGCATGCCACGACGATATCGTGCTTGCCGTGGGTTATTTTGTAATAAGGAACGCCGTTCTTCGACTCCTTTATCGGCTTTCCGTCCGCCAATGCCTCTGCAATCCTTTGGGCCGCGTTTGGCTTTTCAGTGATGATTAATTCAACCATTAACTGATGAGTTTGAGGTTTGGTTTAAAAAAGTATCGACGGGGCAGCTTAAGATGAGCCATCAATGATGGAGTTTATCGACGACAAATGGATGCCACGATCACCTATCCGATTTTAATCTCTTGGCGATACCCGCAAACTGCGGAGCAGGACTTTTCAATAGTGTACCCCTTATCGTTAATATGTTCGTATTCTTTTTCTACGACATCGCCGATGTGGCATTCAGAGCACGTGCCCCATAAATACCTTGTCCTTTGAATCATCTCTATGACAAGGCTGTATTTTGTGTCGATGAGGGGCCTTAATGCACCTATTATCTCGGCGGGAGAGTAAGGAAGCAGTATTTCCCGCAACTCTATAAACTTAGCAGCTCTCTTTCTGCCCTTGAAGAATATTCCGCCTACATTTTTCAGCTCCCTTTCAAGCAGAGAAAGGGCTCCCCTAATGTTTTCATGCTGTGCGAGCACCATGCTTTAGCTTATCCTTAACTTATATAAATCCCTATTGTTGCCTGATTAACATTTCTATTGCAGAAAGGGCAGAATAAACGGCCAGCTTAGATGTTTTTGGGTTTATATCAGAAGGCACGTTCTGGAACCTGAATGAGAACTTTCCCGAGTCGCTGATTATCTCGATTTCATGAGTATTTGTCTTTATGTTTGGGTCCGCAATGATTTTCACCTTTAGCTTTTCAGGGGCTTTTGAGGTGATGGCGACGGAAGCGGCAACATTTATATTTGTCGGAAAGCCGCTTATTGCGTCATGAACGCTGCCGCTGAAGATTACTTTCTTATCAATAACATCCAAATCAACATTGTTCTTTTCCACGAATGGAGCTCCCTTCAGTGCCCTTGGGTGCTTCGTGGTGGTTAATGTTATTGATTCTATTTTTCCAGAAGAAGCGGCCCTTATTGCATCCAATCCCCCAATCGCGCCGGAGGGAAAAAATACGTTATCCGGAAGCTTATGCCCGAGCAGGCCGCCAACGCTCATTATGAAAACCTTTTTTCCCTTTGCGAGGTTTAAGATGTAAGGCACAATTTCGGGGGATGCTGATTCGATGATGAAATCCGCATGGGCTATGTTCTCGGAAATTGGCCTGATTATTGGCGTATTGCGGTTCAGTTTTGCAATTAGGTTGCGGGCATTCTCCTCGTTTATGTCCGAAACTCCGGAGATGACAATGCTATCTTTTTTATCGAGGAATTTAGCAATTTCAGTCCCGATAAAGCCGCAGCCGATGATTGCGATTTTCATTGTTTGGTGGAAAAGCAGTTGGCTATTAAATTTTATGGTTTTGCCACGTTGTCCCAGATATACTTGTGATATTTTTTGTAGTTCTCTGCCAGCTCCCTGCTTTCGATGACAAAGGCGAAAAAATCCCCGCCGAAAAGGAAATTGACAACCTTGCTTCCGTAAATTCCGATTACTGTCGGGTTGCCGCTGAATTCTTCAGGAAGGAACTTCATCGATTCAAGTTCCAGAGGCTTTTCTTTTCCCCTGAATTCGTGCCTGAGGAGGTTTGTCATTTTTATCTTTAATTTCACTCTCCTTTTATTCCAGCCTGCAAAAAAGTGCGGAAGCATTTTTGGGATGTACCTTCCGGAGCCAATCCAGAAAATTCCATTGGAGTTAAGCATGTCCTCCCAAACTGCTTTCACTCCCTCTGCACCGCGGTAAATTTCGGCCTTGATTTCCGGCTTTTTGTACTCGAATTTTTCAAGAATGGTGGGAATTTCCTTTTTAACCTCATCTTTCAGCCTTTCCAGCTCGCCTTCCCTCTCTTCTATATACCCTATAATCTTGCTCGGATGCGAAATGCTGAAAAATCTTCTCTTATTCTCCGTTATGTAAGTAACCAACCCTCTTTCAACCAGCTTGTTAAGAATATCATAAATATTTCTGCGTTCAATTCCCGTTTTCTCATGAATCCTGTTAATCGAGGATACCCCTAAATCAAGCATTGCAGAGTATATTTTTATCTCACCCTCCGACAGGCCTATTTTTCTCAGTATTTCCAATGCCACAGAGCCAAAGAACCGCAATGGACTTATAAAGATTATGGCATTGTTAGGATACCACAAAGATATTTAAATAATCACTACCTCTTAGTGGTTATGAAACTGGCAGAAAGAATTGCGAAACTTGCATTGGCACTGGGCTTAGCAACAGCACTCTCAGGCGAAGCCAAGGCAGGGGATATTTTTATTGGTGCAAGGGGCCCTACAAACTGGCAGCTGGATGGGAGAGTGGGTTATTCAAGAAATGAAAAAGGCGTCGAGGCTGTAACGAATAATTTAATTTTAAAATATTGGGACGGGGATAGTATTGGTAAATGGGCTTTTGTAAATCTTCCGTACAAGTTTGTCAGTTCTGCGGGGGAATCTGACAATGGGATTGGAGATGTTTCAATTGGCGCTGGACCGAGAGGCAGAATTGGAGACGCCCATTTGCTCCCTTATATCTCTTTAACATTGCCAACAGGAGATTCCAGAGGAAAGATTGCAATAGGAAATGGCAGATACGATACAAAAATCGGAGTTAATGCCACTTACTTAACACAAGATAAGAATCTGGAAATTGACGCTTCACTTGATTATAATTTTAGCGGTGAAAATAAAAAGGGCGCTAATCCTCCTGACGAGTTTTCCTTCGGATTGCTCGGTGGCGGAAAAGTAACGGAAAAGGTGAGATTTGCAACAGGGATTGCGGGCTTGGTAAAAGAGGATGGAAGCCATGTCGTAAACAGCAGGTCTGTGGCCAGATATACAGTTTCGCCATCATTGCATTTTGAGGCAGTTGGAGAGGTTGGAATCCAAAGCAGAGACATTCCGAGGGGCGTTGGCGGCGGTATCTTCGCAAGGTATAATTTTTAAGGCAGAATTCCCATCCCCATGTCCAGCGCCTTAGCTGAATGCGTAAGCGAGCCCATTGAGATTACGTCGACACTTCTGTAGTGAGTGACATTTTTAGAGTTTATTCCTCCGGACGCTTCAAGAAGAATTTGGCTATACAACCCTTTTTTCTTCAAGACTTTTACAGAATCCCTAACCTGAGCGGGTGTAAAGTTGTCGAACATCAGGATTTTAACTGCAGGGTTCTTTATTTTTATAAGGGTTTTGGCAGTTTCAAGTACCTGCGATGGCTTTTCGATTTCAATCTCTATAAAGGGGGTTTTGAGGTTTTGGAGCTTTTTGACATTTACCCCCTGTTTCAGAGCCTTTTTGTGATTATCCTTTACCAGAACGCCGTCTTCCAGTGAAAGCCGGTGTGTCAATCCGCCGCCAATAAAAACCGCTTTCTTGTCGAGATTTCCCAGAATGGTTTTCCTTGTGGCTGCGATGTTTTTGAATTTCTTTGTTAGGGAATATGTTTCTGTTGCTATTCCTGACATTCTCTGGAGGAGGTTGAGGATTATCCTCTCTGTCTTTAGTATATTCTTGATTTTTCCTTCAAGGGTAATTATCTGGTCTCCGTTGCTTACCCTCTGGCCGT
>DATDYF010000049.1:0-14405 GCA_035289105.1 Candidatus Nanoarchaeia archaeon | reverse complement strand
GAAGAAGAACCCGGACGTGCTTGAGTTAATAAGGGCAAAGTACTATGTTGTTTTAGGCGAAGAGTTCAAGGTCAAGAGCATGATTGGAAATTTACCCTCCGGCTATAACCGCGATTCGCAGCTGACAAAAGAACCGTTGATGAATTCCATTGAAACCACAAAATCGTGCCTGAGGATGATGGCGTTGGTGCTTTCAGGGATAAAGGTAAATGAAGAGAACTGCAAAAAGGCCATGACTCCAGAACTCTATGCTACTGAAGAAGCTTACAGGCTTGTGAAGAAAGGAGTTCCTTTCAGGGATGCTTACAGGAAAATTGGTGAGAAGTTTTCTAAAAAATAGTTTTTGGCTGGAGTTAATTTATTGCACTTGGGAATTTAATTTGCTTAAAGGTGCATAACCACCTATATCTTCAAGGCTGCGAAACCTGCCTTTGCGCATCATCTCTGCAACCTCAAAGTACCTGTGCTCACCATGGCCCATTGGATTGATAGCCTCAACCAGAATATCGATTCCTTGGTCTATAGCCGAAGAAGTTTTCGCAAGCCTGCTATCCACCAATGCATGGACCGCATCGCCAAATTGGAATGAACCGTTACCGTACACCTTACTGACTGCATCTGCATAATGCTTGCCAACATCCATGAACTCTCCTTTAGTTTGCAGCGCAGGAGATATTTCCCGCAAAAAACTTGAAAAGAACACATCTGCATGCTCAGCCGTAATCTTACTATGGAAATATGCCCTTAACTCCTCAATCTTCTTTCCGGCCTCTACACCCATTGCGTCTAAGCTAACCATAACCATCCGGAAACTTCTTGAATATTTAAATGATTGGTTTTTAACATATCAATGATTTAATGAACGGGCCAAGAGGGAAATATGAGGTTTATTTTGCTAATATGCCCTCTCAAGATGGACTATCCTTTCTAGAGGCGTGACTTTAGAAAGCCGTTCAGCAGCTTCACCCTCAAGGATTTTGCAACTGGAATCATCCAATCTATAGGTGTATCCAGTCCAATCATTATGCCGCATTTCGAGCATACCTTTTGAAAACCACATCAACGCGGCTAACTTTTTTGCAACCCTTTCGCGTTGGATATCATACCAATGCCCAAATTCAATCGCATCAAAGCGAGGTCCAAAATATATCGTCCCATCAAAATTCACGTATGGATGCCTGTAACCTTCAACAAGAACTTTTGGACGATTCATGCCAACAAACAATGTTCCTTCTGATTCCTGGGTTTTAATAGGCATGCAAATGCCAGCAGAATCGAAAGAGTAATATTTCCCCTCGTTTCCTATAATAAAGGGGGGAATCGTGAGCAGTATCGAGTAATCATTATATGATGTTCTCTTCAGCTCCATATCCCCATTAGGGTGGTTTATCTTTGTACTGAAAACACCCTCTGAAGGTATGAGGGGCCGGAGGTCCATTGAAGAAAGCTTGTCGAGGGAAAATCTGCCAATCGTGTCGTCGTGATAGAAAACCCCAGCAGCATCGAACCAGAGAGTAATTACCCTAAGAGGGACCCTAGCTTCATCCAAAACGCTGTAAAATGACATACATTACACTAACCAAATAGGATTTATATTCTTTGCTGGTTATTTTCCGGAAGATTTCCGGTTAGTGATTTGGTATACATATAGAATCCGAAATAACTATAGGCCTTTAAAAGGCGTAATCCTGTGCCATCTGGAAGCCGCTCTGGAGTTTCGCCAGTAAGCACCAATCCATCTTTTTTTGCCAGCCTTGCTGCGCACCTTGGAGTAGCGCCCCCTCCAGCATAGTCCAAGGCATAGTACACAAGATCAAAGAAGCCCTCAGGTAGTTCAGGGTGTAATTCCTGCATTGCCACATCGAATTGAACAAAAGTCGAACTTGGGTTTACATCCAAAAAATATTTACGAATACCCTTTTTGTTTTCTGGGCTATTCAGTTTGGAGATATCCACATACGTCCATTCGCCCCTTTTACGGAAATCGAATTCGCCGGGTGCTAATGCTGGGCACAAATAGACCCCCTTAAAAACTTCTCCAAGTGCGGCATAAACTGCATTCTCAAGATATTCCTCCTCCATTCGAGCCAATTTTTTTGAATTGGATAGCCTTTCAATCATTTGCTGCGAGCTTTTGAGAAAGACTCCGATAGACTCCCCAATTCTTGTCCCGTAAACTTTCAGGAGCATCCTGTTAAGCCCGTTGGCGCCAGGACCGGGAAAAGTCTCAATACGTGAGTAGCCATCGATATTGCACGTATCAAAATAAGTAACAAGTATTCCTAAATCAATCAGCCCATCAGAGATTCTTGAAGAAAGGGATTCTATCTCTCTTGACAGGTCAATTTCCTTATTATATGCTTCAGCCCTTTTCTTAAAATCTTCTATTGACCCATTTAATTCACGTCTTTGCTTCTCCATTTTCTCGCGTTCGTCTTTTTTAATAGCTGCCAGCGACTCCAACCTGAATAAGTTTACCTTGATCTCCAGCATATTCTTTTCCATCTCAAGATTCCGACTCGTGTCGACATTTAATTCAGCCCGTTCTTTCTGAAGTTTTTCAATTAGAGAAAGCTCACCCCCTCTTTCAGAGAAATAGTCCTCTGTCCCCTTGGAGAGACTTGAAAAAAATTCTCCTACACCCTTTTCCAACGCTAACCTGTCTGAATCCTTATCTTGGACCTTGAAACATTCCAGCAAGGCGTTAAAGTCAACCATAAACTAAGGGGCGTTCTTTTATTTAAGAGGTTTGCTAATACATGGGCCAAGAGGGATTCCACATAAGGGTTAGCACCCTTATCATCCCGTTTTGGGTTTCACTTCGTTCAAGCCCACTTTCAAAACTTAAATAAGACTGTAGCTGTTTAAGAAGTTCGTGGGATTGAAAATCCCACTTGACTGCGGGGTGTATCGGGCGCAGCCCTTACTAACGGGCCAAGAGGGATTCGAACCCACGACCTATCGCTTAAGAGGCGATCGCTCGTACCAGGCTGAGCTATTGGCCCACAGCAATGCGATAATCCAATTGGTTTATAAAATTAATTAAAGAATCTTCAGCTTTCCGGTCACCTTGTCAATCCTCTCTGCCTTGTCCGGCCCAATTCCCAGGCAGGTTATCGTTCCAGGCGCTACGGTTGTTTTTCCTGCATCTGTGATAAGCGACGTGACAAGGCCAAGCTCTTCAGCCTGATCTTTGTATTTCAGCATCTCGTCCAAATCTGCAACCTTGCACACAATCTTTGGCATGCCCTCCAGCTTCCATTTTGCAATATTCTTCCTATCAGATTTCAATACGGCATCCACAGAAGCATGTGCAACCTGCACAGCCAATTTCCCTTTCGGCAGTTTCAAATCCTGCCTCACAAGAATAACCTGCTTGTATTCCATTTTTACAAATTAATTTTCTTCCCGTCAACCTTTATTATCGGCTCCCTGAATATCTGTCCAAAATGTGTTGTTGCATAAATTGAGCCGCCAAACCAATGGTTAGAGCCAATTCCAACATGCGATGTTCCCAATGCCTTCTCATCCACAACTGCGCTTCCGATTATCCTCGCTTTAGGGTTAAAGCCGAACCCCAACTCGGCAATTCTTCTTATTGCCCCGGGATTCTTTGCAAGTGTTGCAGCCCAATCAAATGCCTGCTCAAGCCTTTTTGCCTCTTCGCCTCCTTCAATCTTTGCCACAGACCCATCCTCAACTGTAAGGGTAATCATGTCCTTGATTATTGTTGTGCCACGGTGGTTTGAAGAGCTTCCATCTATTACTATCTTCCCTTCTACCCTCTTGCCGTTTGGAGGGATAAAGACTTCCCCCGCAGGCAAATTCCCGCCCTGCCCGGGATTTAGGTAAAGCCCATCGCTTAATATTGCCTCGCATCCCTTTATGTTGAATAAAAAATCCGTCCCATTTTTTGTTTTGACAGCAATTTCCTCTGCATCATTCAGCATTTCCCTCAGCTTTGAAAGCTGTGGCTGCATTATCTTGTAATTGATATCCATTGGCTCAATGACCTCGTTTACCTGCGAAGTGCTTAAGTCTCCAAGGCTCAATGCAGAAACAAAGCGATGCCCAAATTTCTGGCAGAAATGCCTGAAGCTCGGATAATTGAGGTTTCCAAGCTTGTCTGACATCGAAAGGATTACAACAGAGTTCCTCCCAAGCTCTTTCAGTGCAGTTTGAACTTCCGGAGAGGCATCATGGCTTCTGCTGCAAACGCCTTGCAGCAGGAAATTAGCTTCAATATTAAGCTCCTGAGCAGCAAGGTAATATGCTCCTGCTATTATAGGCGCGACCTGCCTTCCATTTTCTCCAACATCCCCAATAATCAAAACCTTCTCGGACGTTACTGCCAGGCATTCTGTAAAGACCCTTTTCAGTATGCCGTACCGTGTTAACGCAGCATCATAAATCCCCTGCTCCTTCATCCACTGGACAGCTTCAACGGATTCCATTAGGCACCCAAAATAATTAGGGTTAATTAATCTTTCCTTAAGCTATTTAAATTCAGGCATTATAGCGGGAGATATGATTAAAGCAGTCCTTTTTGACCTCGACAATACACTCATAGATTTCATGAAAATGAAGCGCATGAGCTGTGAAGCTGCTATCTCTTCCATGATTGATGCTGGTTTGAAAATGGAGAAGGAAAAGGCCATGGAGGAATTGTTTAAACTTTATAACCAATACGGCCTGGAAGACCCCATGATTTTCCAGCGGTTTCTGAAGCTTTACGGCAGGGTAGACTCAAGGATTATAGCAAATGGCATCGTTGCCTACAGGAAAGTCCGCTTGGGCTTTTTGGATTCCTACCCCCATGTAAGAAAAACCCTCATGGAATTGAAGCTTAGAAAGATTAAGACAGGCATCGTAACAGACGCTCCAAGGCTTAAGGCATGGATAAGGCTTGCAAGCATGAAGATAGACGACCTTTTTGATGCAGTGGTGGCATTTGAGGATACAAAGCAGAGAAAGCCGTCTGAGCTTCCTTTCCGCGAAGCTATTAAGAAATTAGGCGTAGAGCCTGAAAACTGCCTAATGATTGGAGATTGGCCTGAGAGGGACATAAATGGGGCTAAAAAGCTCGGGATAAAGACTTGTTTTGCCCGCTATGGTAATCCGAGCGTTAAAAAGTCTGGAGCGGATTATGAAATTAATAGCATAGAAGAGATTCTAAGCATTTTGTAAGAAACATTTAAATATAGAAGGCATAAGGGAGGCTAAAGAGGTGAATTATTATGGCTGAAGGAAGATGCATGAAATGTCAGAAGCAGGTTCAGATTAAGGATGGAAAAGAAGTTACCATGAAGAATGGCATGAAAGCCATGAAGGGTGTCTGTCCAAACTGCGGCACTAAGGTTTTCAGGATACTGGGAAAGAAGTAATCCAGTCGCGAAAAGTTTATATATTCTTTTTTATGCCTATTTATTTTGGGCTAGATGTACAACAAATGCGAGTCTTGCGGTAAAAACATCGAAAGTTCTGAAGACTGTAGGCTTACATCTAACGATGGCATTAGGATACACACTTACTGCTATACATGCTATATCAAGAAAAAGAGCTTCTAGCTTTCCTTTATCCTCTTTATCAGCTCCTTTGCCTGCCTTATCTCCATAAACTCCTCTTTCTTCATGGATGGTATGTCTTTCGGCCTTTTCTTCTTGAATATTACAAGCTTGTCTGCCTCCATGAGCCTTGATAAGGACTCAAACCCAGGTTTCATTTTATCCCCAAGCTCGGTAAGTATTATCTCCTTGTCCATCTTTGCGATAATATCAAAAGGCACATCTTTTGTGTCAGTCGCCTGGAACCCCAATTCATTGAACTTCTTTGAGTACATGGACGTTCCGCTTTTAATGCTTATTTGCCTTGGATGGAAAACATCTATCCTTTTGAAGACAGAACCGCCAAATACATCGTAAATCTTGAATGCCTTGGAGATTGTCACTTCCTGAAGCCCCTTCTCATAGTTGCCCACCATCCTTCCCGAAATGCCTATCCTTCTTGAGAGCTCATTTTGCGATAGCCCCATTTCCTCGCGCCTTTCCCTTATTTTCTGGCCGACTATAGTTGCAGTTATGCCCGCATTGCTCTTTTTGACAAACGGCAGCTGGTTTTCCAGGGCAGCGGTAAATGTATCTGAATTCAGGGTGTAAATTCCGTAGCGGGTATAAACGATATTGTCTTCAAGCAAGCTTCCTGCTTTCCTTGCCACTACTATCGGTGTTGCACCCATGTAAGAAGCGACTTTTTCAAGCTCCCGGGAGTATCTTTCGCTTATTGCATTTGCATCCTCAAGGACCTTGATCAGCAAGATGACATCTTCCCTTCTTGCAAAGATATCAAAGCATCCTCGGCTGAAATTCTTTACTGCAAAGCGTTTTCTCAGGAGCGACATTGAGAGCTCTTCTATGAGCAGTTTTTTCATAATGGCAAAAAACAGCAAGAACTATATATTGCTTATTGAAACTCCTTGACCTCATCTACGATTTTCTTTAGGCTTTCATTGCTTAAGCTTAATGTTTGCCCCTGAAAGACAGCCTTTACATCATTCAGCGTGGCAGGCATTATGTCAACCAGCTTGCAGATATGGGCTTCCCTAAGCCGGGGTATTTCCAATGCCACAAGCTTCTTCTTGAGCTCAGCACGCTTCTTTTGCTCAACAAACGACTGCAGGTACTCATCGGTTTTCTGCGCCCTGAAATTAAGCTCCTTGTCCCTTTTCTTGATTTTGTCAATCTCTTCCTTCATCTCTCCCAATGCCAACGGCGTCTCGCTTAAAATTTCCATTCAGCACCTCTTGAGATGCGCAGGATGCACAATCAGGACTTTTTCCTTGTCCATATCCGAAATCCTGACATGGTAGCACTTCCCCCTTTTACCCGTAATTATGCCGCTTCTCCCATGAAATCTCGGAAAATACATCCCTTCATGGACTGCCGGCTCTGCAAGAAGAAAGACCTTGTCGCCATCGTTAAAGGCTTGAAAATACCTTGTTAGGCTTATCTTTCCCTTTCTCCTGGCATCCTTTTGCAGCTTGTGCCTTGACTTTCTTCTGAAGCTCCCTATCCTTTGCATTTCAATCAACCTTGAAGGGACTATACCTTGTTTAAAAATGTTTCCATTCGAAACAAAAGATTTATATATCGGTATGCACACTTCTTCGGCATTCGAAAGAGGTTTTTGCAATGACAGGTTTTTTTTCAAAACTGAAGGAAAAGTTGACCGGAGACGAGAGTTCTGAAATTCTTGAGGAAACTGAAGAGGAAGGCTATTTGGAGCTTGGCACGGAATCTCCAACAGAAAAATCGAAGATTGTGGTAAGGCCGTTCATTATCGAAAACTTTGAGAATATAAAGCCTATTCTTGATGCCCTCCGGGCAGGAGATACTATTGCATTAGTCAACATCAAGCCATTAAAGGACAAGGACCTTATAGAGCTCAAGAGGGCAATAAACAAGCTCAAGAAGACTTGTGACGCAATTGATGGTGATATAGCTGGTTTTGGCGAGGACTGGATTGCTGCTGTACCAGCCTTTGCGCATATCCAAAGATCAAGCAAAAGCGCAAAACAAGAGGCAGTTTCTGAAATCAAGGAAGTTGAAGAATAAGAAATCTCAGTGGATTTTCGAGCGCATCAAACTCGCTTTGCAAACACGAAATGCCTATACAGAATTTGAGCAATCACGAGTAGCTTTTCTTATAGCTTGTCCCTTTTTTGTACCTGTGGATAATTTCTTCCTCAACATTAACCATAGCTTTCCTTACGCACCTTGCAATGTCCCAGTCAACTACCCCCTTAGTCGCGAAAGTGGCAGCAGGAGACTCAACTCTGAGCTGGATGTTGTATTCCTTCCTCTTTCCTGTCTTGTTCATCTCCCTTACCTGCACCACAAGCTTCGACTCGCCCTTTATCAGCCTAGCAAGCTTCTTTCCCTCAGATGACAAAACACTATCAAGAATAGTCTTTTCGCTTGCGTCAAGTAGGCTCACATTGACGTATTGTACTTCCATAAACATATCGCCTTGCATGTGATATTTAAGCTTTGCGGAATCAAATCGAAACATTTTAATAATTAATTGATTGATTCTCCATAATGCCGGATGAAGAGAAACTGGAAGGACAAACCTGCCCACTGTGCGGGCAAAATACCCTTATTCTGATTCAGGAGGAGATTGACATCCCATTCTTTGGCCATACGTACGTCTTCTCAATGAACTGCTCAAACTGCAGATACCACAAGTCCGATGTGGAGGCAGAAGAGGCAAAAGAACCAGCAAGATTTTCGTATGACATATCGTCAGAAGAAGACATGAAAGTAAGGGTTGTGAAGTCATCTTCTGGAACTGTAAAGGTTCCTTACATTGGTGATATAATCCCGGGGCCTGCCTCAGAGGGCTATGTAACAAACATAGAAGGAATATTCCAGCGAATAAAGGAGCGGGTTGAGCACCTTCGCGATTCGGAAGAGGATGAGGAGCAGGTCAAGAAAGCAAAGAACCTCCTTAAAAAAATCACAAAGATAATGTGGGGGCAGGAAAAAGCAAAGCTTATAATTGAAGATCCCACAGGAAACTCTGCAATAATCTCCGATAAAACAGAAAAAACCCCTCTGAAGGTGAAAAGTGATTAAGATAGGAATTATAGGCGGCTCCGGGCTGGATGACCCGAAGATATGCAAGGATGCGAAAGAAATTGCAGTATCGACAAGATTTGGCAATCCGTCATCTCCTCTGACAGTGGGCAAAATAAAAGGGGTTGATGTTGTGATTCTTGCAAGGCATGGCAGAAAGCATGAGATAATGCCGACAAACGTTCCAAACCAGGCAAACATTCAGGCGCTGAAAGAACAGGGATGCACGCATATTATTGCAACATCCGCATGCGGCTCATTAAGGGAGGAAATCAGGCCAGGAGATTTCATTTTTGTTGACCAGTTCATTGACAGAACTACAAAAAGGAAATCCACTTTTTATGAAAAAGACCATGTTTGCCATATTCCTATGGCAGAGCCATTTTGCCATTACCTGCGAAAAACCTTGAAAGAGGCTGCAGACAGCCTAAATTATCCAAACCATAAGAGGGGGACTGTAATAACCATCGAAGGGCCCAGATTTTCAACGCGCGCAGAATCCCATTTATGGCGGCAATGGAACGCTGATGTCATAAACATGTCAACTGTTCCAGAAGTAGTTCTTGCACGGGAAACAGGGATTTGCTATGCAGTTATATGCATGTCAACCGATTACGACTGCTGGATGGAAGACAGGGAAGTGGATATCACAGAAGTTCTCAAGGTATTCAAGGAAAATGCCGAGAAAGTAAAAAACCTAATCATTGAAACCATCCCTAAGATAAAAGAAAACCCTGATTGCAAATGCAGGCAGGACATCAAAACTTCAGTAATAAGTTGACTTCACTTGGTTTAACTATTCCTTTTTCAGTTATAATTCCTGTGATGAGCTTGCTTGGAGTAACATCAAATGCTGGATTTCTTGCTCTGCTTTTCACAGGGCTTATCCTAACGCCGTTCAAGCTTAAAACCTCATTCTCATCCCTTTCCTCTATTGGAATCTCTTCCCCTGATGCGCAATTCCTGTCAAACGTTGATGTTGGCGCCGCTACGTAAAACGGAATATTGTTTTCCTTTGCAAGGACGGCCTTTTCATAAGTCCCTATCTTGTTTGCAACGTCCCCATTCCTTGCTATCCTGTCAGCCCCCACAATTACAACATCAACCTCGCGTTTCGCCATAAAAAATCCGGCAGCATTATCGGGAATAATTGCATGTGGAATCCCCTCTTCAGCAAGCTCAAATGCCGTTAGCAAGGAGCCCTGCATTCTTGGCCTCGTCTCATCAACAAATACAAAAATCTTTTTTCCCGAGAGATAGGCAATTCTTATCGGAGCCAATGCAGTGCCGAAATCAACGCATGCCAATGCCCCGGCATTGCAATGCGTTAAAATATTCATCCCATCCCTGATGATTGAATTTCCAAACTCCCCAATCCTCCTGCAGTTTTCCGCAGACCGATTCGCGTATTCCCTTGCTCCAATTTCTGCTTTCCTTTTCCAATCTGCTATATTCTCTGATTTCAGCGCACAACTCTCCACATAATCCAAGCCATGAAACAAATCGTATGCTGTAGGCCTTGTTTCAGCCAATAACTTCTTTGCACTTTTAATGTATCTTAAAAAATCTTCAAAATCATCTCCTTTAAAACTCAATGCCGCTAAAGCCAATCCGTAAGCCCCTGTTGCCCCAATTGCAGGAGCCCCTCTTACGACCATTGTTTTAATTGCATTTGCAACATCGTTAAAATTTTCATATTCCCTAATCTCAAACTTATGGGGCAATATGGTCTGGTCTATTATCTTTACTTTGCCATCTTCCATCCAGACTGTCTTGAAATCCTTCCAGTTAATTTTCATAAGACCCCAGAACAACTTTCGTTTTAAAAAACTATGGCAAATTATTTAAAGTTCTTCAAAACTTACCCCACTATGCCGATAAAATCCAGAATCAGGACAATTCCGAACTGGCCAAAGAAAGGCGTGATGTTCCGCGACATTACAACCCTAATCAAAGACCCTGTTGGCCTGAAATTGGTAGTGGATGAATTCCATAAAAGGTACAAAGAAAAAGATATTTCAGTTGTTGCAGGCATCGAATCCCGCGGATTTATTCTCGGAGGCGCATTGGCCTATATGCTCGGAAAAGGATTTGTGCCTATAAGAAAAAAAGGAAAGCTTCCTGCAGAGACCGAAGAGGAAAGCTACGAGCTTGAATATGGCACCGCAACCGTAGAGATTCACAGGGACGCCATAAGCAGAGGCGATAAGGTGCTGATAATTGATGACCTTATTGCAACAGGGGGCACCGCATTGGCAGCCTGCAGATTAATTGAAAGACTGGGCGGCCATGTTGAGGAAGTTGCAGCAATTGTTGATTTGCCTGACTTGGGCGGCAGCAAGAAAATCCGTGAGTCTGGATATAATGAATTTCATCTGGTTGAGTTTGAGGGGGATTAAAAAGATTTAAAAGCTAATTCAATTTACCTGTTAAAGAAAGTTTAGGAGGATGCTGTATGGAATATAACCCGTCGTTGGAAAACTCTGCTGTCCTATACAGGCTCGCAAGCAGGCTTCAAGGTGCTGGAATCGAAGACCATTTGGTAGTGGATGCTTTAAATGAGGTTAGGAGCTTAACTAAATCTAGAGGTCCAACAAAGAAACGAATGGCTTTTGGAGCTCCAGTAGATTACGAACCTCCAACAGGGTTATCTCAAGAAATTTCTGATACCTTCAGCGAAGCCCAGCGATTAGGAAAGAGATATATTGACGATTTTTATGACGGGCTGACTGTAAAAGAGGAAAAAAGAATCATTCTGCTTCATCGGCTTCTTCGGTTAAGCAAGATGGCAGAATAATTAAAGAATCAATTAATCCAGCGGCACCTCAATCCCTGCAACCACTAAAGCCCAGCTTCCTTCCTCAGCAACGCCGCCTTATCAGTGTTTTCCCAGGTAATGAGAGTCTGGGCGGATTTCTCTTACCGTCTATAAATGTAGACGAAGTAGAAGTTTATATATGTTTCGTGGCGTTAGTCCGAATGAGCAGAGTTGGTGATATACAAATGTGAAAATTTGCTCATCCTGACTTTTTAAGGAGAATTATACAGATAATCTTGTCAAATTAGGGGCATTTCGGCATGAGCGGAGTTTAAAACCAAAAGATTTATTTGTATCCAATTATTTAAGAGATTTGGAAAAAGAGAACTTTTTGAAAAACATTACCCCTGGAAAAAATAAGTTGTATTTATAAACTACCTCTCAATTCTAACCTTTTTTACAAAGTTCTAATTGAAATTTGTACAAAATGGCTAAACTAACAATTAAAGGACATGAATTTAATGCTATAGCTGCAAGAGATTCTTTTAATAGGAGGACTCTGCAATTCAGCAATAAAATAGTTGATACTCTAAAAAGAATCGGACTTACAGTTGACGATATCGACATACCATTAGAGTCAGTAGCAATAAAAAAGGCTCCAGCATCTGCCACGTGGTATTTTCAAGGCTACCGATTGCATTACAGTTACAATGGGACAAACCGCTTTGTTGATAACCTGTATGTCGTATTCATGGTTATCTCACTTGAAGTTGATGATCTTATCAAAGAACAAAAAACAACTGATGAATTCATACATGAATTTGCTGAGGACGATGATGTTTCTGATCAAAGGAAAAAAGCAAGGGAACTGCTTGGAGTTGAGGAAGATACCATAGATATCAGCCTCATAAATAAGAGATACAAAATCCTTGCAAAGGAATGCCATCCAGACATGCCAAATGGCGATACAGAGAAGTTTAAGGCTTTAAATCGCACCCATAAGATACTATTGAGGGAATTGAAATAGATTATAGCCACAAAGGTTGTTGTAGCTAAGAAAATTGCATAGATCCTTATTGATTTATATAGTACATGATATTATTGAAAGGTAAATATGATATTTGAAAATCTAATTGAACCATTACAACGCGCATTAAAGAAGGAAGCATATACTGAGCCAACACCCATCCAGGTGCAGGCAATACCTCAGCTGCTGAAGGGCAAGGACATGATAGGAATTGCCCAGACAGGAACAGGAAAGACTGCTGCCTTTGTTCTTCCTATACTTCAAATAATGAGTGAAAAACATACAGTTGCATATCCAAATCTCCCAAGAGTGCTGGTAATTGCTCCAACCAGAGAGCTTGCAGTACAGATTGGCCAGAGCTTTTCAGCCTATGGCCGATTCCTCAGATTTAAGCATACCGTAATCTTTGGAGGGGTAAGCCAATTACCTCAGGTAAATGCACTCTCAAGAGGGATTGACATACTTATTGCAACACCTGGCAGATTGCTTGATTTGATGAATCAAGGGTATATAAAACTCAAAGATGTTGAATTCTTTGTTCTTGATGAGGCAGACAGGATGCTTGATATGGGATTTATCCATGATGTAAGGCGAATTGTCTCTCTTCTGCCGCAAAAGCGCCAATCATTATTTTTTTCTGCAACCATGCCCCGAGAAGTAGCTGAACTTGCCAATAAGCTTCTGACAAACCCTGTACGCGTTGAAGTAACTCCCCAGGCAACAACTGTTGAAGCTGTTGAGCAACATGTTTTTTTTGTTGATCAGGCAAATAAGGATGCCCTGCTTGTAACTCTTCTTTTGCAGGAGCATTTAAAATGTGTGTTGGTATTCACGCGCTTAAAGCACAGGGCAAATAAAATTGCAATGATGCTTACAAAGAACAATATCCGTGCGGATGCAATCCACGGTAATAAGTCCCAGAGCCAGCGCTCGAGGGCCCTGAATGATTTTAAATCGGGTCATGTTCGGGTGCTTGTGGCAACTGACATTGCTGCAAGAGGCATTGACATTGATAACATATCGCATGTGATTAATTATGATCTGCCTAACGAACCCGAGTCATATGTTCACCGCATTGGAAGAACCGCGCGCGCAGGAAAAGCAGGCAATGCCTTTTCTTTTTGTGCAGCAGATGAACGCAATTTTTTGCGCGATATTGAAAAGCTTACGCATGTTAATATCGAACCTGTTACACACCCCTATCATTCAGAACATGCAAAGAATGCAATAGGCAAAATGGCAGGGGCAGCCGCAAAGACAGGAAGAGGAAAGCAGCATAATTCGCAAAGACATTTTACGCATAGAAGAAAAGGCAGATCAAATGACTGGAAATCAAACCCAGCAAGACCAAGATAGTTATTTTGACTATTGAACCCTAACCCTTGGCGATAAACCTTTGTAATATTGCTTTTTTCCTTTTATAGAATAAATCTTCTTTCTCTATGCATTTAAAAACCCTTTTTATCTCAAGGATTTGCTTGTTGGAAAGAATTTTATCCACATCTGCCTGTCCATTACCTGCCGTTGTAATAATGGGGCAATTAGTAAGAGGGTCATGTCCAATAATTTTAATTCTGCCATTAATCAGCCTTAGAGCCCAGAATGGATATATTTTGCATACCTTTGGTCTCAGGCTGTAAACATTACATCTTCCACTATCATTCAGGAAGATGCATCTGCCGTCATTTTTTGTTTTCAGCCTTAAAATCCTGCGATCGTTATCCAATTGGGAGAATCTTAATGCCCCTTCAAGTGAAGGGTCGCAATTTTTTAAGGTATTAATTGTTTTCTTTTTAAGGGGTGTGTAATCTAGGAAATAGTCATAATCTCTCTTGATTATTTTTTTTATGTTTCTTGCATCAGTTATACCAATAAATGTAAATCCCAGATTATTCTTAAAAATACAGCAATCTTTCCTACATTTTTTGCAATTTTCAAAACGCATTTGTTAAGATATTAGCATTTATTTAATAAAGTTATTGTAAAT
>DATDYF010000048.1:0-7157 GCA_035289105.1 Candidatus Nanoarchaeia archaeon | reverse complement strand
CTTGCAAATGCCTCTTCACCTATACCTAGGAAATTATTCAGTGCAGCATTTCCGTATTCCTCGCCCAAGACTTGCTGGGCTCCAGAAGCGCTCTCGAATATGCCGCTTATACCCTCAGAAACATAATCCTTGATCTCAAGGTCCTTTCCAACATCAGGCAAGTCTAATGGCGTACACTTATCCCTAAAAGCCTGAATAACGCTCCACAATGCAGAGCAAACATACTGTGTAAATAACTCCTTGCAAACGCCGGAATCAGCAGTTCCTGTTGTGCGAATGGTAATTAGGCAGTTCTGAAGTGCAGTCATCATATTCTTTAGCATCCCTATCCTCGCCTGAATCTGGTTTATAGCCAAGCACTGGAATGCAGAAGTATGTTGTTTTGCAGGGTCTAGTATCAGTATGCTGCCCTCATCGCCTTCTCCTCCTAGTATACCGTCGAAAATCCAATTATCCTGCCCAAAGCACGCCGGCAAATCTCTGCCACCAATATACCTATTTGGATTGTATTTGGTTGCCTCTGACGGAGCTTTCCATTTGATATTCTGGTAGCGATAGCTGAAATGCATGTTTTCAAATCCAGATTCTAGGGTGCCAGCAACCTGCGGAGTAGCACCCTCTAATTTGTCCTTATGCTCCACATCGCTGGGAACGTAAAATTCTTTTTCTTTCTTAATCTCCCCGCTTAAACTTATGCAGCAGCATTCCTCTCTCTTTGTTGAGTCTTTCTGGACATTATTGGATGGATAAAAACAACCTTTTGTGTACCCTTCTCTGCTTGTCGATGTTGTTTCAGGAAGGTTCCCAGAAATATACTTTCCTTGCACATCTTTAGATGCTGGTAGCGCCTGACAGTCAGCAGAAGGCATACATAAACCAGCCGTTCCGCCTGTGAATGTTTCTTCATAACTTATTTTGTTACCATTCTCAATCTTTATTTTTTTCTTCCCTGTCCCCTTTCCTGCACAAATATCTTCACAAGTCTCTTGCTTATTAGTTACGAAATTTTCGCCATCATCGCTTATAGCATAAATGCCAGATTGTGTCCACGATATCTCTTTTGTGCCAAGCTCGTATACGTTCCCATCGCTTTTATCATTTGCAGGTACTTTATCAAGTATCTTGTACATTGTCCTTTGCAGATTTTTCCCTTTTATTTCCAAACAATATTCTTCCCTTCCAAATTGGTCTGTAACCTTAAACTCTGCGGCAAGTGCCGAACACTTCTCCTTCTTGCCGTAAACTCCAGAAACTCCGCCATCAGAGTTGCAGGAATCAGCAATTTTTGCTGCCTTCTTAATCAAATCTTCATCCTTCTTTTTTTCCGTCCATGCAGAAGGTGCAGGATGCCCTAAGAACCGGTCACAGCTCCAGCGCATCCCCTGGTAAATTGTAGACTCAGCAGCCCAGCCTCCCGAACAGGTCGGATAGCATTTCTTCAAACAAGTATCAGACATTTCTTTCTGCTCAAAATTTTTATAGTCTTTATTATATTTCTTGTCTAGCTTTTCTTGGTCAAGATTCGATTGCTCCAAACAAGTCTGGCAATCGGTTTTTCTCTGAGCACTAGCAGTATCCGTAAGCTGTTCAAGCTTTTTGATGCCACTCTCAAAACTGCAGCTCCACCTCCTATAAACCCCAGTCACAAACATTAAGATAATGCCGCTAACGCATGCAAATCCTGCAACCCTTAAGATGCCGTCAACTACTTCCTGAGCTTTGTTCATGTAGTAAATTGATGTATTTAGCCAGTCAACTGCATCGTAAAGCAGCCAGTCGGGCAAAATCTCTTTTGGATTAATCCTTGAATCATCTATCGTATAGGCCAGTGGCTGGCAGAATGTCTGGAATCCAGTCTGCGTTCTTACTGTCTGCCTTGCAATCTCCTCCGGAAGTATTGTTGTTATCCCTGTTTGTTCGCTGAAAGTCCCCTCAACCTCCTCAAGCGGTATGGTTTCGGTGTACCTTACAGACATTCTGAAAGGAAACAATAACTCATTTCCCTTTAAAGCCCTGAACAACCCCTTCCAGTCTTTTCCTGCCCATGTTGCCAATCCAGGATGCCTCTTTAGCTTGCACTCACCATAATAGACAGAAGAGCCAGGGCTTATTGCCCTCATCGGACAGCTTGATGGCATCAGCTGGCATGATAAATTTGTCAAAGGATGGTTTTTAGTAATATCGTCGCAAGCCCCCTGCAAACTAACCTGATTTATTGTCAGCTGCTCATCTGTTGTCTTGGACAAATTGAACACAAACCTTATCGCTTCGGTCCCTTCTGCAATCCTCTCAGGCGATAAGAATGTCGGAGACTGGTATTCAATCAGTGGAATTGCATCAAACTTAAAATCTCCGCTCCAGCAGTTCCCAACATTAATGTGGCTTGGCTTTGCCCCTCTTTTCCCAGCCTTGTCAATTGCAATGAAAAGCAAATCAACTCTGGTAGAATCCCATCTCCTTCTCGCAACCTCCCTTGATGTTTCACTTCCCTCTGAAATAAACCTTCCAAACTCATCCGGCTCAATCTCCTGAATATTAATCCCTAATGCAGCAATGGCAGTTAAATCAACATTCTCAATAGCAAAATTTCCATCTGCGTCTGCAGTTGTCGAATAATCTGCTCCCCCTTTGCATATCCTCTGCACGCCTGCAAACGAGCATTCCGCAGTTAGCTGGGAGTCTGTTATTGTCTCTAATCTCTCAGACAATCCTGCAACATCGAAGCTTGCATTTAACCTGTCCCCAAACGGCGTTCTTCCGATGAAGAGATGCACTCTTGCAAACGGCTCTGTTACCCCTCTAAAAGTCACCTGGTCCGCAAAGTTCTCAAACACGAAATCCCCAGGACGAGGACTTATCAAATCAATTTTAGGCGGAGTCGTATCAAGCAATAATTCTTTCTCGACAACATCTTTATTCTTTGCCTTGTCAAGCAGCTCAAATGCAACCACGTAGCTCCCGTCCCCCTCATCAAGCGAAAAGGAGCCAGAAAAACCTCCGGAAACATTGAATGTCTTGACAAGCGTAGAGGCTATAACTTCTGTAACATTTATCGGGGTTGCCCTTGTAATATTCTTTGCCTCTCCCTCCAAAGTCTCAACCTCAATCTCATCAGATTTCTCACCCTCATTTGCAGACTTGTCAATCGCAGAAACCTGATACTTATACTTTGAAGAAGCCTCAACCTTGCTGTCTGTATAGCTCGCCCCTCTTTGAGACGAAACAGTTGCCAATGCTCCAACACCCTCTCTGTAAACAACATACCTGAAGAAATCCTTCTCATCTGTAGCATTCCATGCCAGTTTTATAGATTCTGCCTTAACATCCTCTGCATGCAATCCAGTTATCTTAGGCGGTGGCGTAGTATCTGCCCCCTTCTTGAACTGGTAATAAATATTCAATATTCCCTGTTCAGATGCAGTTCCTGTAAAGTTGATTGCCTTGCTGAAAGTTATGTTCTTTATCGGATTAATTGTAAGAACCGGCTTTATAGTATCAACAATTACTGTTTTCTTTATCTCTTTCACCTTATTCGCAACTATCCTTATTTCATTGCTCCCAGACCTCAATTGCACGCCATAAAACGCAACCCTTCCCTCTGAGCCCGTAAATGCCGGGTCATTAATCCTCGAAATTACACCGTTCACGTATAACTCAACATTTGCATTCGGCGATGTCTTTCCGGCAATGTCAATCTCCTGCTTGTTCCAGTAATCCGGAAGCGAAACCTCAAGAATAGTTTCAGAAGTTGTCTGGTTAACCTGCGCCAGGGTTAGCGGCAAACTAACTACCAAAAATGCCATCATCAGCGCAATTAATTTCTTCATTCGAATCTCGGCTCCGGAACATCCCTTGAATGCTCCTTCAGCTTTGCAATGAACTTGAACCTTTCATCGTCATCCTTTGCGTCCGGAACCGCAACAAAAAACTTGATTTTTTTAGCATCCTTTATCGAATCCCACCTTATTGTCAATGAACCCTGATAGCCCCCAATAACCGACTCCTCACCCATGACATAAATTGTTATGTTATAGGCATAATCCGACTTCCCAAGCAGCGTTAACTTGTCGTCCGTAAGAATAGGATAAGCTATGTTCTCCTCAAAATTATCCCTGGAAATGCTGATAAACGCCCTTTCATTTGAAAGCTGAACCTCTTTGCCCTCAACAAACTTGACTATCTCAACATCCAATTCCTTTATCGGCGTCAAGTCAAGGTAATATGCCTTGTCCTTCAGGCTGGATTGAATATTCTTCTGCGCAAAGGCATAGCCGGTTGCATAGCCCTTGATGAATCCTGAAACGCAGTAAGGAAACCTCTTGCTTATTCCTGCGGCAGCCCCAAACCCTAAAATCTCCGATTTATTCATATTGCAGCTAAACCCGCCGCACACAAAAGTCAAATTAACATTCGGCACCGGCTCCTGTGTTACGACATCCTGCGTGTAAACCGTAACCTCGTTTCTCGGCGAGCTGCAGTATTCATCTTCCGTAGTCCTATCTGCAAACTCAAGTATGGAAGATGCAAAGTTTTCCCTTACTGGCGTATTGCTCTGGACGGAAACATCAGTTGCATACCTAAACCTAAACTCTCTGTGCCCTCTGCCTTCCTCATCATAAATTTCAACAACAACGGGATACACAACATCATAAGTAAAGTGCCAGATGTGCAGGCATAATCCTTCAAGCAAATCAAAGCCATTCTGCGAGTTCGACCTTAACACACCATTCCTAGACGGCCTTGCATAAATGTACAGCGGCCAGTTCTCAAGGTAAGAAATGGAAGCATGCATCCCAGGATAAACCTTTTCAGAAACATTCCAGACATAATGGTAGCCAAAATAGGAGTCATTGTAGGTTGTCGAGGACGGCGATTCCAAATAAGTCTGGTCATTAAACTCCGCGTTTTTAATCTTTATGTACTGGAAGTTTGTTGCAATCAGCTTCTTAAGCCTCTCCTGTATCTGGGGCAGATACCACTCCCTTTTATCGCAGGTAATCTCTATGTCAGTGTCGGGTATGCTCTGGTCCAAAACCATCAAGTCAATTGTTTTCCTCTCAAGGAATTTGTCCGCATTCTCAGCATCAATAATGTCCCTTGCAAGCTCGTAAACCTTCTTCAGCCTTACGGGCATTACAACATTGAAATCCTCAACCTCCTGGCTGGATTCATTTATTAGTGATATAACCTTGAGCGGATACCTTACAGAAACGCTAACATCGTTTTCGTTTATTGACGCAACAGCCTCAACCCTTCCCTTCTCCTCAATTTTAAAGTTCTTCCTTAAAGGACCAAAATCCCCCAAGCATACTTTCAGGTTATTCTCAACATACGCAGAAATCTCATTCTTTATGTAATCCAGAGAAGGAATTGCCGATACGCCCTTATACCACCAGTATGGCACTATCGCATCCCCAAACCCGAATATCTGGAGATAGGAATTATGGTTAGACCTTACTGATTCAGGTATGACTACATACCCTGACTGGTCTCCAATCCTTTCAATCGCATCAAAAGCCAGCGAATCAATGCATGCTGTAACAAAGCTCTCAACCGGGGTAAGCTCAATCTCTGCAACAGGAATCCTTGGCTTTGTAATTTCCGACCTGAAGAAGATAAAAAGACCTATTGAAAAGAGCATTACTATGCCCACTATTATGAACAAGGTTACTTGTCCTCTTTTTTTCATGCGATTGCCTCTACCATGTTTGCATAGTATATCTTTGACCATGCAAGGTAGAGCGTAGTTATGATAACGTTAATCAGCAAAAATTTGCCCGGGTCATTTATGAAAAAGCTCCAGACGAGGTTGTAGGCAAAGTAAATCGCCAAAATAACAATAATTGGAATAATGAAGTAATGAACCTTTACAGCTGTTTTTGCAGTTTCCCCAAACACGTTCCATTTAAGCCTTTTTGCAAGAAGGGTGTAAAGAACGAATGAAGAATGGATGATGATTAGGAATAAAGGAATTGCCCCGTAAAGCTGCGCTTCCTGTTTCACACCGACAACAAACAGGATTAGAATAACAAGCCAGCCAATGAACCAGATTAAATTTGCAATAAGAAACGCCTTGAATGCCTTAAGAGAGAACGACTGGGATGCAATCCCTACAGCCAGAAACGATAAAATGCCTAGTGTTATCCAGGCGTAAACCTTCGAGGTAACCAGTGAAAGCCAGGCTAAAACGAAAACAACGAGGGCAGCAACGACAAGGGCCAAAGATTTGCTTATGTTCAGCCTTGAAAGCACCCTTTTAACCTTTTCATTTGCCTTCCTATTCAGCTCTTTGTCCACAACTACGCTCCATGACAGAGATTTGAAAAAAGACCACACCAGTATTGCAAACAGGAGCAAAGCAACAAGCAATATCACAAAGAAAAGGATGAAGCCCTTCAAGTCCTGCGCAAATTGTGTTGCCTCCTCCAGAGGCAGATTCTGTATGTTTGCCGCGTTCGGCAGAAATCCGGCCTTTGAGGCTGCAATCGTAAGGAAGAACATACCGATTAAGGCAATAATCACTATTGCAAGCATATCGAAAGCAATTATCGGTATTAAATTCCAGCCTAATCTCTTCCAGGAATTAAGGAAAACTGAAACCTGAGTTTTGAAATACCCCATATATATACACCTCTTGGCATTTCCTTACAATAAGTATTTATAAAGCTATTTGTCAATTAATATCAGAAATCCGCCTCATTCTGCACATCTCCTGTCTGCGAAGTCTGCGCTTCCTTCTCCTGCTTGGAGATGTAATCAGTAGCAGTTCCTTCATACGGCTTAATCAAGTTGCAGACCTCCCTTCCAGTTCCCGGCGTTCCTGTTATCTCCCTTTCAAACACAATGCACGCCTTGTCATACGCCTTCTTTGAATACTTTGGAGAATGGTTCTCCAAAGTTGAAATGTCAGAAATCGCCATTCGCAATCTCCCTCCTTCAGTTCGGAGTAAGAAGGCGATTTCTGAGCATGCTCAAAAACTGCACGCTGTGGACTTTAGTCCGCAGTTTTTGACAACTACAAACAATTTGAATTGGTATTTTGTCGTTTTCTGACTGCACTATCGGCGTTTTTCCTGTCCTGCCCAAGCTCTTTCCCTGCTTTGCCACTAAGCTCTGTGCGTAAAGCATCTTTGTTCCAGAAGGCCCTGAAATCCTGA
>DATDYF010000047.1:0-23599 GCA_035289105.1 Candidatus Nanoarchaeia archaeon | reverse complement strand
CCTTGAGATCAAGGATTATGTTTCTGAGGGTATAAGCGGCATATTCGAGAGCGCTTCTGGAGCCCAGCAAGTCTTGGGCGAGGAATACGGAAATGCTGCACTGAATAATTTCCTAGGTATAGGTGAAGAGGCATTTGCAAGAAAGATATGCCTGGCTGCATTTGGGTATGACTGGGAGCTTGGGTTTGAGAACTTCATGGATGTTGCATATACAACTCCTTTTGCAACTTTAGTGCAGCCGGTTACTGCAAGCCGAGAATATCTTGGATACGACCCAAAAACAGGAAAGGCGGAATACGAATACAGAGGCTCTTGGCTTATTAATCCTGGATGTGATATGGACAATTACAATGTTTATCTGACGTGCGTGACTCAGGATGAGCTTGGGAATCCTGGTGTTGATTGCAGTGTGCAGAACGACCCTGAAGGAAGCAACTGCGACTGCCTTGCTTATGGAAGAAAAGAATCAGATTTGTTGTTCAAGGATGGAAGAAGATTAAAGCAGGGAGCGCTTGTAAATGAAGACGCGCATATTTCAGGGGCGCAGACAAAGAAATTACAAAGGTATGACCATCTTAAGTTTGTATTAAGGCCGGACAGGAGCATTACAGGGCAGCTGAGGGCAAGCTGCTTCGGCGAAGGAAATGAAGATGGGATATATTATTTCCCGCTGAAAGACAAGACTGCAACTGACATCCTTTCCTGCAGGGTTGATGCAACTTCAGGAACATTCAACTGCGACACAGGGCTTGCATTCCTGGGGCAGAAAGGGACTGCAAGCATTGAGGGGATTGAGATTACAAGCGCATCGGTTTCAAAGGACGATGCAAACAGAAATGCGCAGACAGGCATCAGGGGGGTTTATTTTGGCGATTCAATAACAGTCAATCCCTACATCAACAAAGGCGCAGGGCCTGACCAATGCTTGGTGATGGAACTGCAGGACAGAGGAAAACAGCCGATAGAAACATATTATCCGATAGGCATAACTGTCGCAGGCTCGCAGAGCTATGGGCCGATACAGTTTGCAAGTGTGATTACGAGGTCACTATACTCTATTAGGGTGGAGCAGCCGATATTTAATGTTATGGCTGGGGATGGAGCATATAATCCTCCAGCTGGAAAAACGAGCACCAGTATTAATATAAGGCTAATCGACGAGGGAACAAAGGATAATAAGATAACGTTAGGTCAGGATAGTACTGATATTGTTAAAATAAATGATATGGTTATCGCCTCTTACACAGATAATAAAGGGTACGAGATTCCAGCTGTTTATGGTGATGGGCTTACCCTTTACATAATCGGTGGCAGATATATTCCTCTTACAACAACTGACGCCGGGAAGAAATCTGCCAACATCATCATCACAAAAGCCACAGAAACTGCAACAGACTTCAAATATATCTCGCTAAGGCTGAATCATTTAGTAGATTCTGCTGAAGGGAAGTTTATTTCTCCAGAAGACTGCAATCCGAACGACCCTATAATAAGCAAGGATTTCATGTTGATGATAACGGAAGAGCCTAAAAATCCTTGTAGTAGTACTGATGGAAAAACTGCAACAACTGTAGCGTGCAGATGTATTAAAGATGCTACGACTGTTATCTGCAATCCTGACAAATTTTGCGATGCATCAACTCCAAGTTGTTTAGATTCGGCTAAGCAGTCATAACTCGAAAATGACCCCCATAATCCTTTCCGCACTGAAAAATGCAGCCATTGCTATATGGAAACATAAGTTTCTGTTTTTGCTGGTGATTCTATTCCAGGCTCTGTTTCTTTCTGCGTGGTTTGGGAATCAGTTTTATTTCCAGAAGAGGATAAATGACAACATGATGAGCGTTATGGAGCAGGTTGGAAAGGAAATCCCGACAGAGATGAACATTACCCAGAGTTTCCTTTCACAGCAGAGCCTTGTCTCGGAGCAGTTTTTGGCTGCTATTGAGTCTTACGGGAAGATTATCTATGATGTGAGGATGTGGCTTATAGTTTCTGCAATAATATTTGCTGTGCTCAATGGATTTGTGTGGGGATTCTCAAACAAGATTGTTGACAGCAGGTTCTTTTTGTACTACTGGAGGTTTGTGGGGGTCAGCGCAGTTTATTTCCTGATTATCATTGCAGTATTCCAGCTCAGCGTTGCGTCAACGAACATAACTGCAGAGGACGTCGGGAAGACTTTCACCTCTGCATCTTACTTTTTCATCATTTCTGTGGCGGTTATTCTCTACCTGATGCCAATCTCATTCACAATCATCGGAAAAAGAAGGGTGAGGGCGATTCCGAAAAGGACTTTTTTGATTGGCGTAAAGAAGATTCATTATATTCTGGCTGCCTATTTCATTTCAATTCTGCTTTTGGCAGTTCCCATTGTTTTTCTTTGGTATCTGATGGACAATATTATTCTGCTGGCTTTGGGGACTATTTTCCTTCTAATCGCAATCATCTATGCAAGAATGTTCGTTATGTCGCTGATTAATCAGCTTGATTCCTCAGCAGCTTCCTGAGTCTCTTCGGTCATTTCCTCTGCTTCCTGAGCCTCTTCTGAATCGCTTGCATCTTCTTTCATTTCTTCAAGCTCTTCCTCAAGCTTCTCAACCAGTTCTTCCAGAGTCTCCTCGTCTAGATGCTTTCCTTTCCTGTAATAAATATCAGCAATTTTCTTGAGTCTTTCCTCAGTATATTTCTGCCTAATCTTGTCACCATTTTTCTTTTCAGAGCCCTGAACGCCGATTGAATAGCCTTTAAACCTGCCTTCTGCACGGCTCTTGTAGAAATTCTGAAGGACTGTGTCAACTTCCTCTTCAAGTGATACAGTGTCTTTAACACCTTTGGCATACAGGTGGGTTATTTCATGAGCCATAACATACTTGATTGCATCCTCTACTGACATCCCTTTCTCACGAGCAAGCGCATGGGCCATGTCGTAAAGCTTCGGGTTTGCCATCAAAATTCCTTTGGTCGGATTAACTCCCGCAAGTGTACCGCCAGAAAGATAGCCGCCTGCGACCTTTGTTATCTTTGCGGGATTATGGTAACCTTGCTTCTCAAGGTGCTGTGCCAAAGCCTGGCCTTCTTCGGTGTTCAGGAAGTTAATCAAATATCTGCGAGTGGTTTCTGCCATTGTCAAGAATTTTCCAACGCTTCTCGGAGAGCAATGAACTTCCAAATCTGTTTTATGGCCGAACCAGTTGTCGTGTTCAAAGGGAACTCCGCCAATGCTTTCAATAACCCCAATATCCTTGTGCGGCTCTGCATATTGTAGTATAGGATTTCCAGCAAGCCAGCCCTCAACCCAGGCATAGGGCTTTGTGTATCTTCCAGCAACAAAATCGGACCTTTCATAGCCCTCTCCAAATCCAAATACATCTATAGCCCTGTAATAAGGGTGCTGTGTAAGATTCCAAAGGACTGAATCATGAAGCGTATCTCCTTTTTTAAGAGCATTATCTAACCAAACCTCTCCCGGAGTAGAGGGGTTTTTAGACCAATCTGTCCTATTCAGAAAGACAGGCTTTGAAAGGCTTCTCTGATAGCTTCCAACGTCGATTAGGCTCATTTTTGCTCCATTTATTTTCTATATTGAAAATATATTTACCCCTAACTTGTTATTACTATAGAATGATAAAATTAGTATATAAATGTTTCGGTTCTGCTCCGGAAAGTTTCCGGTTTTTTCTGGGAAACGAATATTAAGCTGTATTTTCAACTGCAATAAAGTATCACCATAAAATATATATAGTTGAACTGTTTAACTGTTAAACTGGTGATACCATGAAAGCAAACGATATCGAACTTGTGAAAATGTCAGGCAAAGGGCAGTTGGTTGTACCGCAGGATATTAGGGCTGCTGCGCATCTCAATCCAGGAGAGGTGTTTGCGGCTTTTCCTGTTGAAGAAGGAGTTTTGTTCAAGAAAGTTGAAATGCCAAAAGTCAAACTTGAATGGAGGGAGCTGGCAACTGAAGTGCAGTCAAGATTCAAGAGACAGGGCATTGTGAAGGAAGATTTAGATGAGGCCGTTAAATGGGCAAGAAAAGGATAGTCATCGATACCAATGTGTTTATCTCTGCTTTAGGCTGGGGAGGAAAGCCCAATGAATTGATTGAAAGAGTTATTGATAAGGAATATGAGCTGTATAGCTCCATAAAGCAAATTAAGGAGTTAAAAAAGGTGTTAGATTATCCAAAGCTTAACTTCTCAGAGGATGAAAAGAAAAGAATTTTAGAGAAGATTTATGAGATAGCAAACATCATTGATACAAAAATTGAGATTAATGCGGCTGAAGACCCTGATGACAACATGCTGTTGGAATGCGCGGCCGAAGCTGATGCTGATTGCATCATATCCGGAGATGACGATTTAAGGAAATTGAAAAAGTTCAAGAAAGTCAGGATTATGTCTGTGGGCGAGTTTTTGAAAGAAAATGAGCTGAAGCAATAATTAGCTTAATGATGGCTGCCTGCCTTTTCTTCTTCCTTTTTGCGGCCTATACAGTTCTGCTCCGGAAAGTTTCCGGTTTTTCTTCGGCAAGGGATATTAAGAGGAGAATAAATGTTTTCAAGACAAAAGAAATGGCAAGTTTATTTCTTGGTTAGTGGTGGCCGTGCCCATGACCGGCTTTCTTTTCTTCTTTTTTTCCGCCCTTGTAATGAAGGTGGAAACTCTCATAACCTTGGCCTTCCGGGAATCTTCCAGTACTTAAACCCCGGAGAAGGGAGTACAACTCATCGTGATCCTGACTTAGAAATAAGGCTTCGTTGGCGACTTCGACATCTTTTGGGAGAACCTTTTCCTTGAGATGCTTCGCTACGTTGAGGGAATGGTGTTTCCCTAATGTTACGCTATACGCCTTTCCTTGCAGATACTCCTTTAATCCAGCAGCCCTTTGGCTTGAATATTCCTTTAAGTGCAGCAAAAGCTTGTCAACATTCTTATATGGTTCATTCCCAATCGAAGCCTCAATTATATGCCCAATCCCGGGTTTGTTGGGACCTACACCAGTGTAGGTATTAAACTGCTTGACAAGCATCTGATAGCGCTCCTCTGAATCTTTAATGCCTTTTGCCGCCTCGAGCACCTGGGGGCTTGCCTTTTCAAAGAACTTCTCAAGCGCCTTAACAGTGACCTCCCTGACCTCCTTCTTTTTCTTGCTTGGCAGCTTTCCGCCTTCTGATATTTTCTCAAGTCCGCTTTTAAGTGTGCTGTAGAAATCGTCAAATGCAGGGTGGAATGTCTGGACCAAAATCTTGTTCAGGTCCTCTTCTTTGGTCATTGACTGGTATTTTGAAAATGATTCTTCAAGGGTGTCGCCTACAATTTCTTTTATCTTGTCATCTATAGTCGTTGATTTCTTTCCGCCGTGCCCGTGTGCCATAAGGTCTGGCTTTCTCTCTTCAGCCATTTAAACTTTTCGGTTTTTGACACAAATATTTATAAAAGACATCGTAATCGAGGGATAACGACATTCTTGTAAAAATGGCAAAGAAAGAAGCTAAGGAAGAAAAGAAAGAAGAGAAGAACAAAGAGGATGAGCTTCTTGCAAAACTGCCCAAAGAGGCGCAGGAAAAGCTGAAGGACATAAAGGAGAAGATTGAGAAATTCCAGAAGCAAATTATAGAAAAATTCGACAAATACATAATGGGGATTGGGCTATTGCCGCCTCCAAAGGAAGAGGTCAAGCCGGAAGAAAAGGACAAGATTGCAATTGTTGTTCTGGTGGATGATTCAGACTCCAAGAAAATGTCAAAGCTTGAGCTTAAGGACAAGCTTGCATCGATACTCCAGACTACTGCGGCAGAGATTGACAAGAACTTTGTTGTCCAGACAGTAATCATTTCGGACATGTGGCAGTCATGCTATGACGGCAGATACGACATTCTGCAGATGGTTGCGATTGCAGCACCGATATACGACACAGGAATGATGCAGGCAGTGAAGATAGCTGAAGTGCACAAGACCATGGTGCTGAAAAAGTTCGAGAAGTACATTGTAAGCTACGTTCTTGCAGGCTCCTTGGTTCAGGGAAGGGCAACAAAGACTTCCGACATTGATGTCTGGGTTGTGATTGACGACACAGACGTAAAGAAGATGACCAGGGCAGAATTAAAAGACAAGCTGCGAGCAATCATCATCGGAATGGGCATTGAAGCCGGGGAAATTACAGGCATCAGAAACAAGCTCAACATTCAGGTCTACATACTTACGGATTTCTGGGATTCGCTAAGGGAGGCAAACCCAATCATTTTCACTTTGCTGAGAGACGGAGTTCCATTCTATGACCGAGGCATTTTCATGCCGTGGAAGCAGCTTCTCAAGATGGGCAAGATTAAGCCAAGCGCAGAGGCAATCGACATTTTCATGGCTTCAGGATACCAAATGCTGCAGCGCGTCAACTTCAAGCTCAAGGACATCGGCATGGAAGACATTTATTATGCAATTTTAACGCCTTCACAGGCTGCGTTGATGCTTTACGGCGTGCCACCTCCTGCGCCAAAGGAGACTGCTGACTTGATGAGGGATATTTTCTGCAAGAAGGAGAAATTCCTGGAAGAAAAATACATATCAACGCTGGAAAAAGTCATAAAGGTAAGAAAAGACATCGAACACGGCACCAAGAAGGAGATGACCGGCAAGGAGATTGACGAGATGTTAAAGGAGGCCGATGATTACCTGAAGAGAATCAAAAAATTATTCTCGCAGATTGAAACGCTCAAGGAAAGGTGGGATGTTGTAAATGTTTATGATTCCATTGTTTCAATAATCCGGGATGTCCTGCTCATGGAAGGCGTCGAAAAGGTGCTTGACATTGAGATTTTGAAGACATTCGAAGACGAAATGATAAGCCAGGGCAAGATACCTGCAAAGTACCTTAGAATCCTGAACGAGCTGATGAAGGCGAAGAAGGACTATGACGAGAAAAAGCTGACGAAGCAGGAGGTCGAGAAGGTAAAGAAGGATTCTGCCGAATTGGTAAAGTTCCTTGTTGAGTACATGCAGAGAAAGCGGGGAAGGGAGCTTGAGAGGGCAAAGATAAGGGTTAAGCACGGCGAAAGATACGGTGAAATCATGCTTTTGGACGATGTTGCATTCATAATCCACGACATAGACCACGAGGAGAGGGAGATTTCAAAAGCCCCAATTAACGAAAACGGCTCGCTGGGAATTGTGGAGAAAACAACTCTTGAAGAGCTTGAGAAGCAGCTTGCAAAGGTAAAGATACCCCAGAAGGTTTTCATCAAGGAGCCAATCTTTGAGGACCTCAAGAGGGTATTCGGAAGGGATGTTGAAGTTCTTGTGAATTATTAAGCCGTAAATCTTCCGGAATTTTAGGGGTAAGGTTTATTAATCGGGCAATTATCGCACTTTTCATGGTTAAAAAGGCTGAAATAACCACTGTAGCTGCGGTAACGATTGCAACTATCCTTCTGCTTGCAGGAGCCTACTTGAGCATCACATCTGTAGATAAGAATATCAGATATATTGGTGACTCTAGAATAAATGTTGCCTACCAGACCAAAAACTGCATTAACTCTATTGGGAAAATACCAATAGGGAGCAGGGTAGCTTTCGAATCTCTGGATGAGATTTCCAAAGAAGGCTATCTTCTTTCAGAGGGGTGCTGAGATGGCAAGAAAGATATTGATGATTTCGGCGATGGTATTATTTTTGGAATCGTTGCTATTTGTCATTATCTCTGCCTATAAGGGCCAAATGGTGCTGGTCTTGATAGGGTTGGTAATCGTTCTGGCAATGATTGTAATAAGCAGTGTTAAATGGAGCAGAATCAATGAAAGCGGCGATAAGGAAAGAGCTCTATCTGAGATGCAAATTTGAGCGGCTCAACTCAAAGCATAATAGGTTGTGGGATAACTTTGTAAAAATCTCCATCTTTGTCTTTACAACCTATACTCGCAGACAATAATATCTATACAAAAATAGTTGTCTGCTCGTAATAAGCAAGTGACATCTTGTATAATAATTTGTGTCACTTGCTATATATTGGGATTATTGGCACTCTTCTGGGATTCGGAAGGGCAGCAATATTCCAGCATTTTACTTTCTTCTATCTTGCTGCGTTCATCTTCTTGCTTATAGGCGGCTTGGTTCTTAGTTTGGTTTTCGACGAAATAATTGTCAACAGGGTGAGGTTAAACAAGCTTTTTTCTAACTTAATCACCGAAAGATAGAAATCTTTATTAATTTCATTAATACATGACATTATATGGACACAGGCATTAAAGTTCTTGACGCGATGACAAGAAATCCCATTTATGTTGCTCCTCATATGACATTGGGGGAGTGCGCGAGCATCATGGCGGAAGAGCATGTAGGCGCGCTAGTCGTTAAGGACAAAACAACTCTCGGAATCATAACAGAGCAGGATATTGTAAGAAAGGTAATTGCAAAAGGCATTAATCCCATCAGCGAGAGGGTAAGGGATTACATGCAGACCGACCTTATTACCATTTCCCCAAATGAAGACGTCTTTAATGCATTAATGAGGATGAGGGATGAAAACATAAGGCATCTGCCAGTCTTGGAGAACAGCAGTTTTGTAGGGCTTCTTACATTGAAGGACATCCTTCGAATTGAGCCGCAGCTTTTCGAGTGGCTTGCTGACAAAATCGAGGTAAGGGAGGCTGAAAGGAAGCTCAACAAGGGAATCTGCCAGATTTGCGGGGAATACACAGAAAAGGCCAATGTTATTGACAACCTGATTCTTTGCGGGAACTGTAAATAAGAAATGTTTATATATTTTCTGAATAAAGTTGAATTATGCCGTTTGACAAGGGGGTTCCAACGCCAAAAGCATACATCAGGTACAAAGGCGTCTGGAACATGCAGGAACTGTATGAGGCCATGAACAACTGGTTCAGAGACAGGAAGTACAAGGTTTATGAGAAGTCATTCAAGCACAAAGCCCCCTCCCCGTTTGGAATTGAAAGGCAGTATGAATGGGAGGCCTTCCAGCCGTTTGAGGATTACATGCGCTCCTTTGTCAGGGTTTACATGCACACCTATGATGCACAGGACATCGAGGTTGATGTTGGCGGCAAAAAGAAGGTTTTCACAAAAGGGCGCATATGGATTGAGATTAAGCTTGAGGTGGAGTTTGACTATGAGAAGAGATGGAATGAGTCAAGCTTTTACCGGCACATGAAGGATTTCTACAACAAATACGTAATCAGAAATCGCTGGATGCAGGGGTTTTCGCCGAAATACAGGACAGAGCTTTACAAGCTGCATCACGTTTTGCAGTCCGCATTAGACATGCAGACCGCGGAGTTTGAGCACTTCCAGGTTCCAGGCGGCCATTATATGACTGCCTAAAATTGCATTCTTTACTCCAAAGAAGCCACACAAAGTATAAATATTAGCGATTCTACAAGATGTTGGGTTTTTTTAGAGGGGAACTACCATATATTGTGTTTAAGAGGTGCTTGGATGAAATGCCCTTACTGCAGCTTCAGCGAAACTAAAGTCATCGATTCTCGCGAAAGCCTTGACCTCAACTCGACAAGAAGGAGAAGAGAATGCCTGAAATGTGAAAAGCGCTTCACAACGTATGAGAAGGTGGAAAGCGCAGTTTTCGTTGTAAAAAAGGACGGCAGCAGGGAGCAGTTTGACCGCAATAAGGTAAGGCGCGGGATGCAGAAGGCGTGCGAAAAAAGGCCGATATCATCCGAGCTGATAGAGATTGCCGTTTCGCAGATTGAGAGCCAGCTCCGCTCGCTTGACACGGCCGAGATTGAGAGCAGGGTTATTGGAGACTTAGTGATGGAAAAGCTGAAGAGCCTCGACAAGGTTGCTTACATAAGGTTTGCCTCCGTATACAGGGAATTCAAGGACATAAGCACCTTTGAAAGGGAGATAAGAAAGATTGCATGAGGTGTAAAATGGCAAAGTTTGCAAACAAAATCAAGAAAATCAGGAAAAGGGACGGCAAAATAGTGGATTTTGACCGGGAAAAGATTGCAAATGCCATCTTCAAGGCTGCACAATCGGTGGGCGGAAAAGACAGGGAGCTCGCAGAGAGGATTTCTGAGAATGTTGTGGAGGAATTGAACAGGAATTTTGACGAGGCAAAGATGCCGACTGTCGAGGAAATCCAGGACATTGTGGAAAAGACCCTAATAAACATGGGGCATGCCAATACCGCAAAGGCGTACATACTTTACAGGTCAAAGCAGGCTGAGGCAAGAAAAGCAAAATTCGATATTTTAGGAAAAATTGACGACTCAAAACTAACTATAAATGGGCTGCTGATTGCAAAGGCAAGGTACCTGCTGAAAGACAAGGACGGAAATGTTATGGAAACTCCGACTGAAATGTTCAAGCGCGTTGCAAGGGTTCTTTCGGATGTTGAAAAAGGGTATGGCAAGAGTGATGAAGAAGTGAAAAAGATTTACGGCCAGTTCTTTGAGATACTTTTTAATCTTGAATTCGTGCCGGGCGGCAGGACCTTGGCCGGGTCAGGAACAAAGCACAGCCAGCTTTCAAACTGCTTCGTGCTTCCCGTGGAGGACAGCATGGAGGGAATTTTCCAGGCGGTCCTTGAGCAGGCGCTAGTTCAAAAAGTTGGCGGCGGGACAGGGTTTTCATTCTCCAGGCTTAGGCCAAAGGGGACAAGGGTTGTTCAGGCTGACGGCACAGCTTCAGGGCCGGTTTCATTCATCCATGTCTTTGATGCCGCAACCGAAGTTATAAGGCAGGGCGGCAACAGAAGAGGGGCAAACATGGGGAGCCTGAGCATAACCCACCCGGATGTTGTTGAATTCATAACGGCAAAGGACAGGAGCGATGATGTGCTTAAAAATTTCAACATCTCTGTGGAGATTACGGAAAAGTTCATGGATGCTGCGATAAACAACAAAGATTATGATATGATAGACCCCCACACAAACAAGGTCGTTGGAAGGGTGAGTGCAAGAAAGGTTTTTGATTTAATCGTAACGATGGCATGGAAAAACGGCGATCCGGGATTATTGTTCATTGACCGCATAAACCGCGACAATCCGACGCCTGCATTGGGTAGGATTGAGACAACAAATCCTTGCGTTGTTGGGGAAACTTTTGTTTCAACAGAAAAAGGCCTTGTGCAAATAAAGGACATTGTAAACCAGAAGATTAAGATTGCGACAAATGCAAGCATCTCCGCAGGAAATCTTCTTCTTGAGCAAAAAGGCATCCTCATGTCTGAAATTGACGGCTCGTTCAGGACAGGAGTAAAAGAAGTATTTAGGATAATTACAGAATCCGGATTTGAAGTAACAACAACAAAGGACCATAAGATTCTTACGACGAATGGCTGGAGGGAGGCTTGTGAGCTGACGATAAATGACTATGTTCTTGTGCAGTGCGGTGAAGGCAGATTCAACGAAGATCTAAGCTTGGGCATTGGCAAAGACTATACGGACAAGTGGTCGGCAGAGCTCGGGCAGATAATGGGCTGGCTTATAGGAGATGGCTGGCTTAGGAAAGGCAAAAACTGCAGGGTTGGCTTTACATTTGGGAAGGGTGACATGGAGATATACAGATACATGGGAGAAAAAATAAACCACATGTATGGAAAAGATATCAAGGGCATTACAAGGGAAAACAATGTTGTGCACCTTTCATACCATTCAAAGCGCTTTGTGGAATTCTTTGAAACGCTTGGAGTTAAAGCTGAAAAGGCGGGTAAGAAAGAAGTTCCACATGGGCTCTTTACCGCCCCAAGGGAGGCTGTGGTTGGATTTTTGCAGGGGATTTTTAGCTCGGATGGCACAATCTCAACAAACAACAGAAATAATACAAACTACATAAGGCTTACATCAAAATCAAGGGAGCTTCTGAAAGGGGTTCAGATTCTTTTGATTAATCTTGGGATAAAGTCAAGAATTTATGAAAGGCACAGGAACAGGCGCATAACCTTCTCTTACAAAGACACAAGGGGGGAAATAAGGCTGTACGAATCTGACGGCATATTATTTGAACTGCAGGTATGCAAAGACATAATTCCCGTATTTTTAGAGAAGGTCGGATTTTTATGCGGCAAGAACGCTGAAAAGATAAACCACCTTTCAAAAATAAATTTTTACCGCACAAGGTTTGAAGAAAGGGTGGTTTCTATTGAACCACAGGGAGAAAAAGAGGTGTTCGACCTAATTGAACCGATTACCCATTCGTTCATTGGAAATGGGATTGTGGTCCACAACTGCGGCGAGCAGCCCTTGCTTCCATACGAAGCGTGCAACCTGGGCTCAATAAACCTTTCCCTTTTCAAGAAAGGAAACGATGTCAACTGGGAGAGGCTGAAGGAGGCGACTAAGACAGCCATAAGGATGCTTGACAATGTTGTGGATGCATCAAAATTCCCTATAGAGAAGATTACGCAGATGGTGAAGTACACAAGAAGGATAGGCCTTGGAGTGCTTGGATGGGGAGACCTTCTCTATGAATTAGGCATACCTTATGATTCTGAAGAGGCGATAAAGCTTGCCGAGAAGGTTGCGGAATTCATTCAGGTTAATTCGCACGAAGCCTCAAGGGAGCTTGCTGAACAGAAGGGATGCTTCCCTGCGTGGGACAAGAGCGTTTGGAAAGAACGTGGCATAAAAATGAGGAATGCCGCAGCCACAACAATTGCCCCAACCGGAACCTTGAGCATGCTTGTGGAAACTTCCGGCGGCATAGAACCTAATTTTGCAATCGCCTACATCAAAAGGGTTATGGGCGGCACTGAAATAGTTTACGTCAACAGGGTTTTTGAAAGGGTTGCAAAGGAGCGCGGATTTTATTCTGAAGAGCTCATGAGAAAGGTTGCAAAACGGGGAACGCTTCACGGCATGGAGGAAATTCCTTCCGATATCAGGAGGGTCTTTGTAACAGCGCACGACATCACGCCGGAATGGCACCTCAGAATGCAGGCAGCATTCCAAAAGCACATTGACAATGCGGTTTCAAAGACTGTAAATTTCCCGAACGATGCAACGCTAAAGGACATTGAAGACGCATTTATCCTTGCCTACAAGCTGGGATGCAAAGGCGTTACGGTGTATCGCGACGGGAGCAAGGCAGAACAGGTATTGAACATCGAAGCAGTAAGGGGAAAGAGCAGGGAAGAGCTTGAGCGCCAGGCAAAGGTAACGCAGCGGATTTCAGAGATAAAAAAGGACAAGGGGATGGTAAGGGCAGTTTCAGAAGAGAAATGCCCTGAATGCGGCGCAAGGATGGTGGTGCAGGAAGGCTGCCTTACATGCCCGGCGTGCGCGTTTTCGAAGTGCTCGATTTAGGTTTTTTGGGGGAAACATGGCGGAACATAACCTTGGAAAGATTCATGTATATACGGGAAACAACAAGGGAAAGACCACTACCGCATTAGGGATAGCAATACGCGCATTCGGCCACAACATGAGGGTCTGCATAATCCAGTTCCTGAAAGGGGGCGCATATACCGGCGAGTTCATCACAATAAAAAATTTCCTTCCCGGGCTGGAGATTCACCAGTACGGCAAGCCCTGCATCAAGGAAAGGCAGCAGCTAAGCCTTGACAGGTTTTCCAGCGGCAATGAGACAGAAGGGTTCAGGGACATATCGCACATCAGGGAAGACATCATTTGCGGCTACTGCAGATACTGCTTTATGGCAGATGCAGAGGAAAGAAAGCAGGTTTTGCTTGCATATGAGCACACAAAAAGGGTGCTTTCAGAGGGAGATTTCCACATAGTAATTCTTGACGAGATAAACAACTGCTTTGAGAAAGGGCTTCTTGGAGAAAAAGAGCTTCACGAGATTCTTGGATCGAAGCCAGAAAAAACTGAGCTGATATTCACCGGAAGGGGGGCTCCAAAAGAGCTCATTGAGCGCGCAGACCTTGTTACCGAGATGAACCAGGTAAAGCATTATTTTGAGCAGGGCGTTAATGCGAGGCGCGGAATAGAATATTAATAGAAATCTTTAAATCATTTCCCAGAGTTTTGCGCATGCATGAAGCCGAAAAAGTATCAAGCCAGGGTAATCAGCATTGTCAATTACGGCAAAAGGAGCTCCCTTTACAGGCTTTCCGTCAGCAATGAATTTTCATTTGAGCCGGGACAGTTCGTGATGGTGATATTGAAGGACAAAGAGGGCAAAGAAGCAAGGAGGGCATATTCAATTGCATCATCGCCGAATGAGAAAGGGCATATTGAGCTGCTGGTTACCAGAATAGAGGGCGGAATTGCATCAGAATTCTTCAAGAGGCTAAAGGCGGGAGATTCGTTCGAGATTCTTGGGCCGATGGGGGTTTTCAAGATTCGCGAAAAGCTGTCAGACCCGACTTATTTTGTTGCCACCGGCTGCGGAATTGCGCCGTTCATTTCAATGATAAGGTCTTTATTGGAGAAAGGGGTAAAATCAAGAATTATCCTGCTTTACGGATTCAGGCACGAAGTGGATTACCTGTGCAAAGAGTATGTTGAAGGCATGCTGGAAAACTATCCGAACTTCAGCGTAATATCTGTAATGTCGCAGCCGAAAGGGAAATGGAAAGGTTATGTTGGCAGGGTAACCTCATTTATAGACATTGCCATTGAGCCAAAAGAAGACACGCAAGTCTACATCTGCGGGCAAAAGGAGATGATTGGCGTGGTTGCAGAAGAGCTCATGAAACGCGGAGCCAAGAAGGAGAATATAATTTTTGAGAGATGGTTTTAGGCATCCCTCCAGTGGGGATTGAATTTTTTCAGCAGCTGCTTTTTCTCCTCCTCGCTTAAGAGGCCTGAAAATCCGAGATGCCCGTGCTTTTTGAAAATGTCAATGTCCTGGTTAAATTTTTTAAGGGCAACCTGCGAAAGAATCCTTACGAGCGGAGAAGACTTAATCGCAATATCAGCCGGGTCGTAAATTACCTCTACAGATTTTTGCTTCCTGCTGTATTCAAGAATAAAGCCCGTATCTGACTCCTGAGAGGAGTATGACAGGTAGATTTTTTCCTTTACCTTGCCGAGCAGGTTTTCGCTTTCCTCCTCTTTTGAGATTTCAACCTCATCAAAAGTGCCGATGCCAAGCGACTTTAAGCCGGGAATTGAGGCTGCATGGCCCTTGAAGATTTCCATGACATCATTGCCCTTCAAAAATATCCTGAGGCTGCACCTGTCGACGGAGCATGAGAATGCTAGCTTTGTTGTGCCGTATTTCCTGTTGAACTCCCCAAGTATCCCCAAAAATTTCTTCATCCCTTTGTCTACCGTTTTTGCATCGTGAAGGAACTTGTTCAGCGATGCGGCATTCTCGACTATTTCGAGCAGTTCGCGGTGAAATGCAGTTATGCTTTTCTGCATATTTTTACTGCATCGGGCCGGCTATATAAATGTTCCGCACATCATTTTCTTGACGACAAAAAATGCAAATATCGTCGAGAAAGCGAAAGTTTTATATACTTCCGGATTTATTGACGAGAGATAAGACGCAGAGTCTAAAAAGGAGGTTTTCAAATGGCAGAAAAAGTTGCAAAAGCAGGTGTGAAGAAGGAAAAGGGGTATCTCTACTTTGTTGACAAGGCAGGAGACGTCTCAAGAGCTAGGATGGCAAGAGGCGGAAAGAAGGGCGGCAAAGCAGAGAAGGTCAAAAAGGTAGGCGTTAAGAAGAAGTCAGGGTACCTCTACTTTATCGACAAGAAAGGCGATATCTCCGCTGCTAAAATGGCACGAGGAGGAAAAAGAAAGAGGAGGTAATTACCTCTTTTTCTTTTTATTTATTATCAAGATTATCGGGATTAAACCCAATATTATCACCAAGAAGGGTATAACCGAATCCACTTTTTCTATCACGGGGATTACAGACATTCCGGTTACCTCATTGCCTGCCACAATTATCTTTCCCTGAATTGAGGGCTGTATCGAGTCAAAGATGTAATAAGTTCCTGGATTTGTGAAGGTAAATGTGAAGCTCTCTTCAGGACCCATTCTTGGCCCGATTAGTAGCTTCCTTTTCTCATTTATTTTGTATGCCCTATTATCTTTGTTAATCCATGTGACTGTGGTTCCCGGGGCTATTGTAAGCGTGGCTGGCTCATACTTGCCCCCCTTTATCAATATGGTAACTGATGCTTCTTCTTCCTCTAGAGATATATTTTCCGGCGGGATTGGGATGTTTTCAGGCGGAACTGCTTCTATCGGCGCTTCTGGTTCTTCAGGGGCGGCTGGAACTGCTGGAATTTGCTCCTTTGCCTTGCAGCCAAGAAAAATAAGAGAGATGACTGCAAGCACCAGAAAGTAGAACATCGCTTTGCTCATAGCTATTCACCAAGCAATGGGTTATAAATAACTTTCGAATTAAAGAAAAAAAGAAGAATAGGCTACCCTATTCAACTGTAACCTTAAGCTTCTTTCCGAATACAACGTCAAGCACTTCGTATGTGCCGGCCTCAGAGAATGTTCTCTCATAGGTATCGCCCGGCTTTAGCAAAGGACTTGTGATGTCGCTTCCTATCTGGCTGATCTTGTGGTTTGATTTGTCCATTACCTTAAACGTAACAGTCCCTCCAACTGCGATTTTAACATCGCTTGGCTCAAAGCCACCCCTTCCCAAAACCTGAACATCTGCACCAGATGGAGTAACAGGCTGCACAACCGGCGGCTGAACGGGCTCGACTATTGGCTGCTCTGGCTGAACCGGCGCAACAGGCTCTACCGGCTGCGGCTTTGCACATGCTGCCACGAACAGAAGCACCATCGTTAACAATATTGCGTGAATAATTTTCATATTATGCACCTCGCTAATTTACAGCTTAATTGTAGTGTTTCTTTAAATATTTTTCTATGGAATCACCTATTTTGCACCATTTATCATTATCAGTCGGTAATTATATTATTAAACACAACAATGCTTAAATACCAGCTAAGACATTTTTTAACCAGCACTTGCAGGGTGGTATCATACAGCGACAAAGAGGTGTTTTGATGAAGAATACTGTTTTCTTGATAGCAGTTATCATGGTCTTATTGCTAAGCTCATGCACATTGCAGAAAAATAAAGCCAAGGAATCCGTAACGTATGTTCCGATAGAGGAAATAAAAATAGAAGAGGCGAAGGCCAAACTGAACAAATCAGAAGCCATTGTTGTGATAGTAAATGAAACCCGGCTGGTGCAGATTCAGCCTGAAGCCTCTGATCCGGACAAAGACCAGCTTGCGTTCGCATACAGCTTCCCGCTGGACAAGGACGGCAAATGGCAGACAACATACGGAGACGCGGGAGAATACACTGTAACGCTGACTGCATCTGACGGAGAGCTTTCCGTATCAAAAGACATCCTGATAATAGTAAACAAGAAAGAAGAGGCTCCGCAGATAGATGCATTTGCGCCGGATGAAAAAACCGTGAAGGCTCAGGAAAACGCCATGCTGCCATTTGCAGTAAATGCCTCTGACCTTAACAAAGACTCATTGTCATTTGAGTGGAAGCTGGATGGCCAGAGTGTTTCAAAGAAAGACTCTTTTGTTTACAACATTTCATTTGACGATGCGGGCTCGCATACTGTAAAGCTTGCAATATCCGATGGCGTGCTCGAAACGGACTTCCTTTGGTCAGTTACTGTCGAGAATGTAAACAGGAAGGCAATAATTGAGCCAATAAAAGATATCAGGATAAAGGAGACAGAAAAAGTTTCAATTAATGCCATGGCTTCGGACCCGGATGATGACACATTGTCAATAACCATAGGCGAGCCTGTTGGAGATGACGGCGTGTGGGAAACAACTTACGATGATGCGGGCGATTACACCGTCAAGGTTACGGCCTCGGACGGCGTTGACCAGGTAAGCCAGGATGTAAAGGTTTCCGTTGAAAACGTAAACAGGGCACCGGTAATCTTGGGCGTCAAGCAGGAATAATCATTTCTCACGATGAAAGGGATAAGTTCGATAATGATTTTGATAGTTTTGCTGTCCACGCTTTCGTATGCGCTGACAACAATCACCGTGAAGGAAACCGAGACTGCAAAGGTAAGCCTTGCAATCTTCGACCCCGACAATGATTCCTTGGCGATAACATATGAAAAGCCGCTGGATGAAAATGGCGAATGGAAGACTGATTACGGAGATACGGGAAATTACCGCGCAAAGGTAATTGTTTCAGACGGCAAAGACACAACCGAGGAAGAATTGCTGATAGTGGTTGAAAAGAAAGAGGAAAAGCCATTCATCGAGGCCTTTTCGCCGGAGCAGGATTCAGTTATATTAAGCGAAGGCGATTCTGTTGAATTTTCATTAGTTGCAAAGGACATCGACAAGGACGCTCTTTACTACAAGTGGGAGCTTGACGGCAGGTTGGTTGGGGAAGAGAATTCTTATGCATTCTCGCCGGGGTATAATGAAAGCGGGCTGTACGCCCTCAATGTAGAGGTGACAGACGGCAAGACTGTTCTTTCCAAGGGCTGGCTTGTGAAGGTTGACGATACAGACAGGAAGCCTGAATTCAGGGAGATACAGGACGTGGCCATGAACGAAGGGCAGAAGGTTACAATCAACCTGGAGGTTTTTGACCCCGATGGAGACCTTGTTGATATAACCGGCACTTTTCCCGAAGGGGGCAATCTTGAGGGCAATGTTTTCACATGGGTGCCGAGCTACGATGCAGTCAAAAAATCTGACTTTAAGGAGAACATACTGAACAAGCTCCATTTGCTCGAGAAGGATTTCCTTATAACATTCAAGGCAATGAGCAACAACCTTTCTGCTGAAAGGTTCTTCAAAATCACTGTAAGAGACCAAAACAGAAAGCCGACGATTGAAGACAGCGGGCTTAGGAATTTTACGGAAGGCGACCTCATAGGAATAAATCCGAATGTGCAGGATTTGGATGGGGATTACCTAACGACAACATTCTCTGGATGGATGCAGGGCAACGAATACCAGAGCAGGGCAGGAGACGCAGGCGAGCATTTTGTTATTGTAAAGGCCTCTGACGGATTTTCTGAATCCGAGAAGGAGTTTAAGATTACAGTTGCAGAAAAGGAAAAGGAGCAGTTTCTAGGCGAGCCAAGAGGGGGCATGTATAATGAGGGTGAGCACATCAAAATACCGCTTGATGCTTCGGTTTCCATTCTTTCGGGGCCCGGGGGGGCAGTCATAAGAGATGGCTACTTTGAATGGACCCCCGATTATGATGTTGCGCAGAACGGGGAGAAAAAGATTGTCAATGCAACATTAATGGCTGGCAAAGCTTCCAGGGAATTAAAAATGATAATCAGGGATGCAAACAGAAAGCCGTTATTGTCTGAAGCTGCGCCAAGCAGCATCGTAAGCGCATACGTTGGCGAGCCTGTTAATTTTTCTGTGAACGCCTACGATCCTGACGGAGATTCGCTCCGCTATTTCTGGGATTTTGGAATTCTTGAGTCATACGAGGCAACTCAGATTCACCAAAGAACATTCACAAGCGAGGGGCTTAAGACTGTTAAGGTCACAATAAGCGACGGCAGAGACGAAGTGAAGCATGAATGGAAGGTTAATGTTGTTAAAAAGGTAGAGCCTGTTTCACCAAGCCAGCTTAAATATCAGAAATTTGTGGTTAAGGGCTAGAAAGATATATAAATTTAGAGAGCATAACGCATTTATGCCAACCAAGATTTCATCAAATTTTTCTGAGCCGGCTTTGGCCCTGGCATTTGACACCCTGAAAATGGGCAAGCAGGCATTGATATTTGCCAATACCAAGCGCTCCGCAGAAAAAACTGCTGAAGAGATAGCAAAGCAGATTGTGGATGGGAATGAGAATCTGCTGAAGATTGCCATGGAAGCAAAGGGTTCTTTAAGCACCCCAACAAGGCAGTGCGAGAGGCTTTCTTATTGCCTTAGAAAAGGTATTGCATTTCACCATGCTGGGCTTACGCAAAAACAGAAGGAGATTGTGGAGGATAATTTCAGGAAGGGGGTTTTAAAAATAATCTGCTGCACCCCCACATTGGCTTATGGCGTTGATTTGCCTGCTTTCAGGGTTATAATAAAAGACCTTAAGAGGTTTGGAAGGCATGGACTTGCATGGATTCCGGTTTTGGAATACCTTCAGCAAGCAGGGAGGGCTGGGCGTCCAAAGTATGACAGCTTAGGGCAGGCGATTGCAATTGCACAAAGTGACGGCGAGAGGGACAAGATTTATGAGATGTACATCAAGGGAGAGCCTGAGGAGATACACTCAAAGCTTGCCGTTGAGCCTGCATTGAGGATGTATGTGCTTTCGCTAATTGCAACCGGAATAGTTTCCTCAAGAGAGGAAATTTCGGATTTTTTTGAAAAGACCTTTTGGGCGCACCAGTATCAGGACCCACGCAGGTTAGATAACATAATAGAGAAGATTTTGTACATGCTTGAGGAATGGGAGTTCCTCAGGGAAAGCAATGGCATTTACACTGCAACGCCTATAGGGAGAAGGATTTCAGAGCTTTACATAGACCCTTACACGGCTTATTATTTAGTTGAATGCCTGCGAAGGGGGGCAAGCAAGACGGTGAATATTTTTTCTGTAATGCACATGATTTCCAGCACCTTGGAAATGAGGCCCCGGGTAAAGGCAAAGATGAAGGATATTGAAGATTTGCAGCACGAGGTTGCAGCTAACCATGATAGCTTGCTGGCTGAAGAGCCCCCAATGTTTGAGGCTGAGTATGACGATTTCCTGGATTCTGTAAAGACTGCGATGATGTTCACGCGATGGGCTGAGGAGGATACCGAGGAGATTTTGCTCGAGAATTTTAATGTGCGCCCAGGGGAGCTTCAGGTGAAGCTTGACATGGCAGACTGGCTCTTATACGCTTCCCATGACTTATGCACGTTATTGCATTTTCCGTCAATGAGGCGGGAGATTTCCAAGGCGAGGTTCAGGGTAAAGTACGGCATAAAGGAAGAGCTTCTGCCGTTGGTGAGGCTTGACCAGGTTGGAAGGGTGCGGGCAAGGAAATTATATTCAAATGGGATTAAGGATTTAGGGGATGTAAAAAAGGCAGATATTGCACTTTTATCAAGACTGCTTGGAAAGAATATCGCAGCTTTGGTAAAGAAACAGGTTGGCCAGGATATGGAAAAGATAAAACCGGAGGCGCAACATGGGGAAGCTGGTTTTGGGGCTCCTTTACAGAGATGGAGTTAAATTGGAGAGGGCTATAGCTGCACTGAAAAAAGAGTTTGGGGATGTTGAAGCCGAAAGTTTGGCCTATGATTTTAATTTTACGGACTACTACGAGAGGGAAATGGGAAAGAATCTAATGAAGAAATTTGTGATATTCGGAAACGATGTGGCGGAGAACGAATTGGGCAAAATTAAGATATTCACAAATCTCCTTGAAGACGGGTTAAGGATTGATGGCAACAGGACTGTAAACATAGACCCCGGAATCCTGTCAAGAGCTGGATTGGTGCTTGCCTCGAACAAGGAGAAATCCTACAAGCAGAAGATTGCGGAGGGGATTTTCGCGCACAGGGTGTATTCATTTTCAGATAAAGGAGCCGAGACTTATTTCCATACCTTCCCTGATTTTAGGCAAAAGGATTTAATGGACTGGTTCTTTCGCCTTCGTTGAGCCCCTTTGGTCTAGCCTGGATATGATCTGAGCTTGCGGCGGCGGAAATCTCGAAGGTGAGGTTTGCGATGCAAACAGCTTAGGACTCGGGTTCGAATCCCGAAGGGGGCATTTTTTTGAATCCGCTAAACTCTCTCGGTTTTCCACTCCTTCAGAGTCTGTCCCGTTGCTGTCTTAAAGGCCCGGTAAAAGGCGGCGACTGTGGAATAGCCTGCTTTTGAGGCTGCGTCGCGCGTGCTTTTTCCTTCCAGAACCCTCTTCTTTGCCACATTGATTCTGGCTGCAAGACGCTGCCCTGCATAGTTGGGAATCGGGGCTGTGGCATACAGCTTCTTCTTTGAGGGAAGGTAGATTCCATCCTTTTGTATGCTGTCAAAATTGCGGTAAAGAAAATCATAAATCTTTTTGGCATCGCTATGGAGGTAAGTTAACCTGCCGTCAAATGGTTTATCCCTCTCCACGCCTGCATGCCGCCTTAATGACTTATTGAGTCCTAAGAGAAAGTTTCTATTACCCCTCAGATAAATTGTGGTGCGGCCGTTTGAAACATGGATGTTTGCCCTTGCGTCAATAACCCCCCTGACGAAATCGTCTAGGTACTGCTCCGGCACATCGGGAAATCTCCTTTTGTTTCTTGGCCTGTCTAGGCCATAACTGGCAAGCCTTCCAATCAGATAATCACACCCCATTGCACCAAACCAGTAGCTTGATTTTTCCCTTGGGTCCTCTGACAGCGTGTGCCCGCTTTCAAGGGCGTCCATCACTATCCTCACCAAATCCCTATGCTGGGACCTGAAGCAGATAGCCCCATCTGAGCTGCTGTAGCATGATGTGGCAACCCCAATAACGTACCATTTTCTTGGCGATTCCTTGTCAAAGAAAAACTCATTTAGGTATTTGGTCATTCATGCAGGGAATGCAACATGAGTTAAAAATTTATCCCTTCTGCTCCCTGTAGAGTTTTTCAACCATGTCCAATGTGGAAACATCCTCTGCAGACCTTTCTTCACGCAATCTTACAACACGCGGGAATCTTAAGGCGTAGCCCGAGGTGTATGTTGGCGACTTCTGGATTTCTTCATAGGTAATCTCAACTACAACTTTTGGCTTTACAGTTACTTCCCTCCCTTTTTGGGATAATATAATGGGCTTGAGCAGCCGGGTTAACTGCGCAAATGAAACTCCTTCCTCTTCCTTTTCTTTTATTCCGGTCCCTACTTTCCCAACTTCAAGATAATTTCCCCCATCATCACGGCAGGCAAGGGTAAAAGAGCTTAGCCAGCTTGAGCGCTTTCCCTCGCCCCATTCTGCGCCGATTATTACAAGGTCAAGGGTTTCCATTGTCGGCTTTAGTTTTACCATGAAGCCAACTCTTGCTCCCGGTTGGTATGGAGCATCAAGCTTCTTTATCATTAACCCTTCATTGCCGTCTGACAATGATGATTTGTAGAATCTTTCTGCCTCTTTTTCTGAATCTGTAACCAGGCCCCTGGAAACAACAATCCTGCCTTTTAGCGGAGATATGATTTTCTCCAGAAGTTTTCTTCTTTTTTCAAACGGCACATTAAGACAGTTTTCATTGTTATAGGAGATTATATCAAAAACATTCAGCTCAACGGGGAATTTCCTTGACATCTCCTCAATGTTGTATTTTCTCCTGATGCGCTGGGAAATTGACTGGAAAGGCAGGTATTTTCCATTTTTGTCAATGCCGACTGCCTCCGAATCAAGTATGTAGGAATCCCCTTTTACATGCTTCCTAAGATATTCAACAACATCAGGAAACTGATTTGTCACATTTTCAAGCCTTCTTGTGTAGAGCGTAATGTTTTTTCCGGCTTTGTGGCACTGAATCCTGAAGCCATCATACTTGTATTCAAACATGCAGGGCTTTCCGCATCTTTCAAATCCTCCGTCAATATCTTTTACTTTAATTGCAAGCATCACCTTTAACGGCCTTCCAACTGAAAGGCCAACATTTTTCAGGCCGGAAATTCCTTTTGACTTTGCGATTTTTGCAACTTCCCCGAAATCATTTGTCATGTCATACGCGTGC
>DATDYF010000046.1:0-41373 GCA_035289105.1 Candidatus Nanoarchaeia archaeon | reverse complement strand
TGTCAGGGAGAAGTTTGAGGCGAAGAACTCAGCGTTGCCTGTGGTTGTATTGCAGAGAACATTCCATTTGTAGCCCCCATTTCTCAGCACCAATGAAAAATTGTTGGTGCCAAGCGATGATGTTGCATTTTGCCACGCCGTCCAGGCTCCAGTCTTGTTGGCGTAAAGCGAGCAGGCAGTTACCTCGCTTTGGTCTATCACGTAGTTGAATGTGACATTTGCAACTTGGGATGTTGATGAGTTAAGGGGCCTTGTCAGGTTTATGTCAGGATATGAAAGAATCCTGATTTCGTTGCTCCTAAGGGAAATCCCATCTTGGATTCTGTCATTAGGCGTAACATTGGCGTACCACCTTTCCAGCGGTCTTGTCTCCTCAGCAACAATAGTATTTGTTTTGTTATTGGCTATTGCGTAAATCTGCTCTGGGCTTAAAGACCTGTTCCATATGGTAAACTCATCAATTATTCCAGTATAACCAGCACCAGAACCGAGATTGAAATTTCCTAGCATAAAATTCTTATTGTCTAATAGGTTGGAACTTGCTGGTGATTTGTTAATAAGAGCTCCATCTCTGTAATAGCTTAAGTTGGTACTTGTTGGGAATTTTCCGGATGCATTGAAAACAAAGGCGTAATGGTGCCATTTCCCATCTGCTAACTGGGTGCTATCCAGATTTATCGGAGTTGTACCATCGTATAATGTTACTGCCGTATCAGCGAACCAGTACCATTGCCACACATATCTTCCCGTGTCAACGTCAAATACATATGCTGTATTCTGCGACGATGATTTGGTCCACAATGTAATCGTGAAATTTGCGGAAGTCACTTCAGGATAGCCAGACAGATTGATAAATCCGTTTCCATAAAACTCATAAGCCCCAGAGCCGCCATAGCCGCTTGTTGCATTCCATGTCGCATTTTGCGTCTTGTAAGTCCTGCCAAAGCCGGAATAATCTAATGTAGTGCAATTATTAGTTTGTGTTCCACAGCTCCCGCCTTCAAATGGCAAGTACAAGTTTGTCAGTGTTTTGTTGTCAGAGAAGAAATTATAAATGTTCCTTACCAAATCCCCATCCGCATCAAATGTCGATTGGTTGTAGGCGGTAAGATTGGCAAAAGTTGAATTTCTTGGGGAATCGGTGGCGTTTAGGATTGGGGTGGTGTGGGTTGGAGCTGAGCTAAGTATTGCAAGCTCGTTGCTTTTCAGGCTGTCTCCATCGCTTACGCCGTCGTTTGGCGTTACATTTGCATACCAGGTCTGGCCTCTTGAGAGCTCTTGGCTAACCATAATATTAGGTTTCTTTTCATATAAAGCCTTTACCTGATTAGCTGAAAGAGACCTGTTCCAAATTCTTATATCGTCTATGTATCCCTGAAAGTATTCAGCGACAGCAGGTTGGGGAGATTTTCCTATTGTAAGTTTTCCTGCTTCATTTCCCAAATATTGTGTAGCTTCTGAAACATTCAAAATGCCATTTACATAAATCTTTTCATTAGTACCATCTTCTGTATAAACTATATGGTACCACTTATTAAGTTCTACTTCAGCAGTAGTTTTTATTGAATTGTAATTCTCGACAAATCCACCACCTGACAATACTAAATATAGATTTGCAGTTGGGTCAGTTTCACCTTTGCCTATCATATCTCTATATCCTGATAAAGACACTTCTGGCTTAACCCAAAATTCTACAGACAAGGGGCTAGACAATCTTATTTCAGTTGTATCATTTATAGATATATAGTCTGGAGAACCACTAAAATAATATGCCCCTAAGCCATCATGACCACCTGTTGTATTAAAAAATCCTCCAGTAATATATGAACTTCCATTAGTCCCATGACCTGAATAGTCTTTTATAAGCCCAGCCTCAAACGGCAAATTTAATTTAGTCATACTTACATTGTTCAAAATAAAATTATAAATATTCTTTACCCTTCCCTCTGCGGCCGTTGATTGGTTATACACGGTAAGGTTTGCTGCTGATGTATTAAATGGATTGTCTGTCGCATTTAATATTGGGGTGCTCTGAGATGGCCCGCTTCTTATGGTAAGCTCGTTGCTTTTCAGGGAATTTCCGTTGGCAGCGCCGTCATTTGGGGTTACGTTAACCCACCAGGTTTCCCCAAGGGTTGTTTCCTGAGATACAATGGTGTTTGTCTTGTTGCTGGAGAATGCCCTTATCTGCTCAGATGGCAAGGTTCTGTTGAACACCATCAGCTCGTCTATAATGCCGTTGAATTGCTGCCCGCCGTATTTGCCAATAAACATGCTGAAGTGGGAAGCGTTTATTGCAGATGGCGCACCAGTCCATGAGCCGGAAACGTTCGTGCCATTCACGTATATTTTTACAGAGGCGTTATTTCCATTCCCATACACAAAAGCAACGTGATACCACTTGTCTGCAATTGTCAGTACATCGCCTGTCTGGAAGTTGTCTGTGCCGCTTGACCAGAACAACTGCAGGGTTTGGGCATTTTGCCTGAATATGAACTGCGTTTCGCCAAGATTTGTGAAATTGTATCTCGAGACTATTGGCGCAACGCCAAGGAGTGTTGATGGCTTTATCCAAGCCATGACGGTTATGTTGCCCAGGATGTCAAGCCTGTCCTGGGTGTCGTTTATCTCGATGAAGCTTAGGCCGCCGTCGAATGAATAAGCGCCGCTGTTTCCGTAGCCCCCATTCGGACTCCAGACAGTGGAGTTCACAGTTCCATTAAGGCCGTATGCAGAGTAGTCAACGCTTTCATTGAACTCATCTCCCTCATGCGCCTCGAAGGGCATGTTCAGCACCGCAATGCTCTCGTTGTCAACAAACCAGTTGTAGATGTTTCTGGTTGCGTTAATGGAAGACACGTTGTAAGCTGTTAAATTCGCGTTTGTCGAGTTTATAGGATGGTCAGTTGCATTTAATCTCGGGGTTCCCTGCTCTGCAATGTTGAATGCGTATTTTGTGATATTGCCAAACCTGAATTCCTGGGTGTGCTTGCCGAGGGTATTAACGCGGACAGTATAATGCGAGGTTTTGTTGTTGCAGCTGTAATCAGGAAAGAAAACCGAAGCATTGTAGGCGTAAGCAATGCTAACATTATCGCATCTCAAGGAGGCTGGGGTTAAATCGTAAGGCGCACCGTCACCATAAGTTGTGCCATTAGCTGCGGTTATGGTTAAGTTAGCAGTTCCGACTGTGTTAAAATCAACAACCCATGTGCCGCCAACAATAGGGTAGCTTTGGACAGTAAGGATTTCAAGCTGGATTTCATAGGTCTGATTGGAAAGCGAAGGCACAATCCACTGAATCTCATCAATCTTCCCATTATTGTTGCTGTCAATGAACCGGTATATCTCCACGGGAGTTTTTGTACTGTTCTCAATATGGAACAGCGCAATTGCTTCAACCGGCAGTTCAGGAATTGATGCGAAGGCTAGTATATTCTCATAATGCTCATCCGAGCTTATGACAACCTGCTTTGTGCTGTCAGATTCAATTATTTCAGTGGCCTCTGGAGCAGGGGTTTCATACTCGATAATCAGCTCGTCTACAGGTATTTGGACAATAAGCTCCAATGATGCATTTGCATTTGAAATGCCGGCAACAACGTTCCCGGTAATTGAGCCGAACAGGAAAGAAATAAGCCTGTCAAACCAGTCTGTGTCAATGTCATAAACGGAATGGCCTGTAACGTCGTTCTTTTCGTTCTGAAGCTCTGCAAGCTTTTTGTTTATCTCGGCAAGCTCTTCATTCAGCTTTTTTTCCCTTGATGTTTTCTCGCTCTGCAGCTCTTCTATCTCTTTTTCAATTAGCTCGAGGCGCTTGTCCGTTTCATATTCATAAAGGGTTTTAATCTCTCCGTTGTGGCTAACAGAAACCTCTTCTATCTCTACATCTTCCCCATCTTCAATCGTCTTCACTGTTATGTTAACCGCATTTTCGCTGATGTTTAACCTTACCCTTGGCATTGTCTCATTGAAGGTGAGAGTCCTTTTCCACCTAACCGGCTTTCCAACAACTGCAAACTCCTGCATTTTGACATCGCTTGCCGGCAGAGCGCCCCTGTACACAGTTACCCTAACATAATTCGAAATTCCTATTGTTTCGGTGTCGTTTGCGGTAAAGGTAAGGAATGATGTTCCGCTATAGCTTTTATCCGGGATTATTATTGCGGTGCCGTTTGCAATTTCCACTGAAATTTCATCGCCTGTTGCAATATACCCAAGCTCAATAGAGTCATTGTCCGGGTCGTATGCGTATCTTAGAAGGTTCAGGCCGTAGCTTGAGTTCTCGTCAATTCCGATGTCCGGGATAGTCAGGAATTGAGGAGCCCTGTTCTTAACTTCTTCGAGGAGGGAATAGGAAATATTTCCTATGAAGAGCGATGAATTCTCAACCTCAACTTCAATCCCGTAAGGCCCTTCAAGATTGACATTGCAGGTTTCGATGCAGACATCGCTGAAGCCAATCTTATCGCTGAGAAAGACAGCCTTTGAGTCGGCCCAGTCGCTGAATGCTATCTCCGAGAAAGGATTTTCTATGGAAAGGTTGTAATCAACATAAATCACCTGCGCCCTGACAATGTTCCTCAAGCCGGAGCCGTATTTTCCGTAATTGAGGTAAAAGGGATTATACCATTTATCCCCAATAATCTCATGTCCTGCATATATGCAGCAATTTTCATTCCCTGTGCATACTATCTCGTCATTCTCTGTGTCATAATTGTAAACCTGCCATCTGCTGCAAAGCTTGCTCTCATCCGCATCCCAGCTGAATGAAGAATCTAGAGAGAAGTCTATTACACCATTTATACTTTCGATGCCGTCGTTGTCAGGGTCAAAGATGCTTTCTTCGGCGTATCCAAGCGAAAGGGCAATCTGCTTTTCACCCTGCTGCACGTTTTCTTCAAGCTGCGCTGAAAACTCCTGCGTGTATTCCAGAAGATGCGAGTCAAAGACAAGGTATCTCTGCAGTCCGTCATTCAGGTAAATCTTTGCGCTGCCCCCGCTGCCAACTGAACCGCTGACTTTAAACGAGAGAAGATTGCCTTCAATTTCAAGCGGTGCCTTTGCATCCAGCGGATATTCCCAGTCTATCTGTTCATTATATGTGTTAAGCTGCTGGTATGTTACCCTGCCCGTAATTGCGTCTTCTTTTCCCATGAAAACCCCAAGCGAGATTAATGAAACTAGCGCAATCATCCCGATTACAGGCATGCTGTTCCTGAAGCTATTTCTTCTTTCCATCTTTTTTTATTTCAGCCAGATAGACGTTACCCTGCAAATCCTCAACAAACCTCAATCTTGTCTTAGAAGTCCAGCCCTTGGACTCAGCAAGGTCCTTGGGGATGGTAATCCTGTACTGGCCGTTGTTGACTATTACTTTGGGCATTTAGTACTAATTTATTATTAAAAAAGCTATTAATTAGTACTATTTATAAACATTGCGGTGGGTTATAAGGTTGCACAAAACATTTTTAAAGTCGTGTGGCTTTTCCCGCCCAATGGACCCAAAAGACGATGACATATCAATTGATTTCGGCAAAATAAAGGAGTGGTTTTCAAAGAAAGCAGGGGAAAAAAAGGGAGAAGGCAGCGAAGAGAAGAAGCATGATGCTGTTCCAAGTTCTGACAAGATTGACTTTTCATCGGTAAAGAAGGGGGCAAAGGATGCAATCTCTGCCCTGCCGGCCTTTTTCAGCAAATACGGAATATACCTCCTTGTTCTTATACCCATAATCCTTGCAATCTTTCTGAGGATTCAGCCTGCATATCTTCCGATGACGGACGAATGGTCGCAGAATGTTGTTTTCGAGTCTTACAAGGACCAGATAGCAACTCAGGTGAGGCAGCAGTATCCAAATCTGCCGGACCAAAACATAAATTCGCTTGTTGACCGGCAGTTTGAAAGCTATCTTGCGTCAAACAAGGAGCAGATTGTAAAAGACGTTGAATCGACTTCAGAATACTTCAAGTCGCAGTTTCAGGATGACAATGGGGATACTTACTTAATTGCAATTGACCCCTATTTCTGGCTCAGGCATACAAGAAATGTGCTGAACAATGGGCATCCGGGAGACGCCCTAAAAGACGGGGAGCCATACGACACATATATGAATGCGCCAATAGGCAGGTTTGTGCCGGCAGACATGTTTCACGCATACATAACTGCCTATCTTTACAAACTTTTCAGCCTGTTCTCTGCCATACCCTTGCCTAGAGTCGCATTTTTTATGCCCGTGTTCATATCTGCACTTGCGGTTATACCTGCTTTCTTCATTGTCAGGAGGTTAGCAGGAAACTTTGGAGGCCTTATCGCAGGCATAGTAGTTGCAATACATCCTGCTTTTTTGGTGCGCACGATGGGCGGCATCTCAGATACGGATGGCTACAACGTCCTTTTCCCGCTGCTAATAACCTGGGTTTTCCTCGAGAGCATGGAAACGCAGTCTTTGAGGAGCAGGGTGCTTTTAACGCTGCTTAACGGCTTCTTTGTGGGAATTTACGCATTCGCATGGTCCGGCTGGTGGTATATTTTCGACTTTTTGCTTGCCGTCATAGTTATTTATACAATCTATTACGCCCTGATACACAGGGTCAAGCTTAAGGTTCTCGCAAGCCAGCAGACAGTAAAAAATGCAATAACAATCTTTGTTTTGCTTTTTGTTTTCTCCGGAATATTTGTAACGATGTTCACGAACTGGGATATCTTCTACAAGGCAACCCTTGCAAGGCCGATAGGATTCACAAAGATTAAGGACGTTGGAATTACAACCGTCTGGCCGAATGTATTCACGACAGTTGCAGAACAAACACCGGCATCGCTAAATTCGGTCATAGACCAGACAGGGATTGGCAGCTTTTTCCTTTTCTTCATATCGCTTATGGGCATGATACTGCCCCTGGTGCACAGAAAAGAGGAGGGGAAGATGCATTGGGGATATGCCGCTGCATCAGGAGTCTGGTATATCCTCGTTCTTGCAATAAGGCCGCAAAACCTCATCCTCTTTTTAGGGCTGATAAGCATACCCATCCTGATTTTGTTTTTCCATTCAATCCTAAAGAAGGAGGATTTGGACGAAATCAAGCTTGCAATACTCCTGATAATCTGGTATGTTTCGACTATTTATGCAAGCACAAAGGGAGTAAGGTTCACATTGCTTATTGTGCCGGCATTTTCCCTTGCGATAGGAATAGCATTCGGGATATCTTCAGACTTTTTTTCAAGGCTTGCCAGAGAGTTTCTTAAGATAGACAAGTATGTTGCGAAATTTTCCGTAATACTTGTCTTGCTTGCATTGCTGGTTTACCCCGTGAATGTGGTAAGCTCATCTTACAACAGCGCAAGGTCGCAGGTTACAGACATGAATGACGGCTGGTACAATTCGCTTAGCAAAATAGACAAAGAGGCTTCGAGGAATACCATAATAACCTCCTGGTGGGATTATGGGCATTGGTTCAAGTACATCGCAAACAGGCCGGTTACATTTGACGGCACTTCGCAAAATTCTCCGCCGGCGCACTGGGTTGGCTACATACTTTCAACAAGCAACGAAGAGGAGGCTGTTGGATTATTGAGAATGCTTGACTGCGGAGCCAATACGGCTTATGACAAAATAATTGAAACGGTTAAAGATGCCCCAAAAACTATTGGGATTATACATCACATTGCAACATTGGGCAGGGAAGAGGCTGGGAAGTTTTTGACTGAAAACGGCTTAACCAAAGAGCAGTCAGAAGAGGTTTTGAAGTACACCCATTGCGAACCCCCAGAAGCGTACTTTGTTGCATCTGACGACATGATTGGTAAAGCAGGGGTATGGGCTCATTTTGGAAACTGGAATTTTGACAGGGCTCTGATGTACAACACTCTCAACAGGCCGGAATACAAGAAGGACTTCACCAAAGGCACTGAATTTTTGAAGGAGCACTTCAGCATGACCGAGCAGGAGGCTTCCAATGCGGCATATGAAGTGCAGAACCTTAAAACAAGCGAGGATGCAAACAACTGGATTGCACCATGGCCAAGCTTCAGGTCGGGGGCAAGGGGTTGCAGCAAGCTTTCTGAGAAAGAGATAGATTGCGATTTTCAGGGAATAAAATTTACAATTAACCTTGAAACGCTTCAGGCAGACATAGAAACGGGGCAGGGCACAAAGCATCCAAGCGCAGTTTGGCTTGCAACAAAAGACGGCATGAGGGAAAGAAGATTTAACGACACAATCGGAATAAGCTTTGTTGTTTATCCTGACGGAAACACATACAGGAGCATTGCAGTTGACCCCCAGATTGCAGGCGGCATGTTCACAAGGATGTTCTTTTTGAGCGGCCACAGCTTAAGGCATTTCAAGCCCTTCAGCTTTGCCACAACTGTTACCGGAGGAAGAGTTTATATTTACAAAGTTGACTGGGAAGGGAGCGATATGAATCTGCTGGATGCTTTCAAGGAAGCTGAAGTCAATGCTACCGCAAGCTAACCGACTAATTCTACCTTAAACGAATTTGGCCCTAATGCTTCCGTCCTAACCCTTTTACCTACCTTTGCCCCGAATTCCTGCAGCTTGTCTGGCAATGTAAGGCCCATGGAGTTTCCGATTTTTATTATCTTCCTTTCAGAATCAATTATGCTGTGAAGCTGCTTAAGCCTTGCATATCTCTCTGCCTGCTCCCTTGTCAGCGTTGTAAAATTGCAGTTTGGGCAGACCATTGCCTGGGTTTCAAAACTGCCAAAAACAGTCTTTTGCTCTGCCAGAAGTCCGCCGCAGTCGCACCTTAGTTTCCTTTCTTTGGCCATGCAGTTTTCACCTCGATAAAATCATTATAACATCTAACAACAACTATGTATGTAACGTTCTCTTTTCCGAAATATTTCCTGAAGCGCATCTTATTTGGCTCTTGGCATTTCTCATTGTGCAATTTCCCCGTTCTTACAGTTTCTTCAATCTTCTCAAGGTCTAGATTCCGATACTCCTTCCTATCGAATAGATGCGGGCTAAAGGTAATTACCGCAGTTTCTCTATTATAACTTAAGTTATAACTATTATTTAAACTTTTGGGTATAAATTTGGGAATTTCCATTAAGAGCGGGAGAAAATTAGCCTTATTATGCCTTGTTGTGAAAATTCCGGAAGATTTCCGGAGTATATAAAGCATAACTAATTTAAATCTGCAATAAACTGCCTGTCCAATGAAGCAGAAAATCTGGGCCGTAATCGCAGCTTATAACGAGGCAGGCAGAATAGGCAGGGTGCTTGAGGGCACAAGAAAGTTTGTGGATAATGTGGTTGTTGTAGATGATGGGAGCAAAGACAGCACATTCGAGGCTGCCAAGAAAAACGCAATTGTTCTGAGGCACAGTGTAAACTTGGGAAAGGGTGCGGCATTAAAGACAGGATGCGATTTTGCGATAAAGCACGGCGCAGACATAATTGTTGTATTGGATGCTGACGGCCAGCATGACCCAAGGGAGATTCCGAGATTTCTTAAAGCGCTGAAGAATGCAGACATAGTGTTTGGCTACAGAAAGCTGAACAAAAGGATGCCTCTTGTTTTGAGGTTTGGAAATTGGTTCATCAACACTGTTGCAGAGGTGATTTACGGCATGAAGATGAAAGACACGCAGTCAGGGTACAGGGCGTTCAGGGCGGATGTTTACAAAAGGATAAGGTGGGAGGCTACCGACTATTCGATGGAAAGCGAAATGATAGCAAATGTGGGGAAAAATAAGCTGAGATACAGGGAAATTCCGATAGAAACGATATACGGCGACAGGTACAAAGGGACTACCATAATTGACGGAATCAAGATAGTCTTCAACATGGTATGGTGGAAGATAGCAAAATAATTTAAATCAGAACTTTTGACTTTGCTCTATGGTGCTTGGAATACAGATTTTGGGCATATTGTTTGGCATCTTCATGATATACCAGTCTTTCCTGCATTTCAAGCGCAAGGAGTTTACCACGAAGGCATTTGGAATCTGGACCGGCCTATGGGTCGTGTTCGTTGTTTTTGCCGTATTCCCCCAGATTGTTGACCCGATTGTTTATGGGCTGGATTTCGCAAGGACCATGGATTTCTACATTGTTCTTGGGTTTATGTTCTTGGTCGGGGCTGTGTTCTTCAACTACGTGCTTCTAAGGAAAAACCAGAAAAAGCTTGAGGAGATGGTAAGGAAAGACGCAATGGAAAGGAAAAAATGAATGTAAGGCTGGTAAGGTTCTTGGACAGGTACATTGGCTCAGCAATCTGTTTTGTGCTGGGGCTGCTTCCAAAGCAGAAATTTGGGAAAACCGATAAAATTCTTGCAATCCAGCTTTGGGGGATTGGGGAGTCAATTCTAACACTGCCTGCCCTGAATGAACCGGAAAACGTGAAAGTGCTAGTGACTGAAAGGAATAAGGATGTTTACAACGGTTATCATGAGGTTGAGGTCATAGCGACAAATCCCATTCCTATAATAAAATACATTATGAAAAACAGGAATAAATACGATGCGGTTATTGATTTTGAAGAGTATTTGAATATTTCTGCAATAATCTCCTTTTTTGTTGGCAGGAGAAGAATCGGGTATTCCCATGGAATAAGGTCGAGATTGTACACGGACACAGTTGAATATAATGACGGGCAGCATTGCAGCCAGACATTCATGGACCTTCTCAAGCCGTTGGGCGTTGAGAGGAAGGTGAAGGAACTTTTGCCCTTGAAGTACCACCATAATGAGAAGAGGGTTGTTGAAAAATACCTGCACAGTAATTCCATCGGGAAAAAGGATTTTTTGGTGGCTGTTGCGGTTGGAGTCGGGGAAAGCGCAAAATCGAGGATATGGCCAATTGAGAATTTTGCGAGGCTGGCAAACATGCTTGTACAGAAACGCAAGGCAAAAATAATCTTTATAGGGTCAAAGGACGACGAAGAGTTGAATGATTCTGTGGAGAATTTGATGAGGGAAGGCTCCATAAACGCAGCCGGGGAATTCACGTTGCCGCAAACGGCATGCCTGATTAGGAGATGCTCTTTGGTGATAAGCAATGATTCGGGACCAATGCATATTGCTGCTGCAATGGGTACTAAAACTATCGGGCTTTTTGGTCCAAACATTCCGGCAAGATTCGGGCCCCTTAAAGGTATAAGCGTCTATAAGGGAGAAATCTGCAAATACAGCCCGTGCATAAATGTTCACAAGGGCGAGATTCCAAACTGCTATTTCCGCGGTGAAGATTACCAGAAATGCATGAAAAACATATCTGTTGAAGATGTCACCTCACGAATCTAATCATGAGGAGAAGGTTTTGCTTTCCGGGGTAATAATAAATTTTGTTTTTTTTGTTGTTGAGCTGGCAGGGGGTTTGCTGTCCAACTCAATGGCAGTAATCTCTGATGCCCTGCACGATTTTACCGATGTTATTTCCTTGTTCTTCTCATGGTGGGTTGAAAGGATAGCAAGGCAGCACAGGCATCCAAGGTTTGAAAGGCTGAAGGTTGTTGTTGCATTTGGAAATGCACTCGCATTGATTATTGGCTCTTTGTACCTGATTTTTGAGGCAATTGGAAGATTCTCTGCGCCAGAGCCAGTCGAAAGCAGGTTAGTTATTGCACTGGGCATACTAGGAATACTATTCAACAGCTTCATATTCTACAAACTGCTTAAATCGGAAAGGAAGAACATAAACATAAGGGTTCTAATCCTGCATTATGCACAGGATGTGCTTGGCTGGGTTACAATTCTTGGAGGAGCAATAATAATGTACTTCACAGGCTTCTTCTGGATAGACAGCGCAATAACGGTTCTCTATTCAGTTATCATACTCATCATTTCTTTGAGGTTTCTCTGGCAGAGCGGGAAGATGCTGGCTATCTAGGAATCCTATGCCCATGCGGGTCTTTTCTTGGATGCTTAAGTGTTTTGTTCATTTCTTCTGCTACACTCACGGGGGTGATGTGCTCGTATTTGTGAGCAAAATCGTGGACATGCTCGGTGGAAATATTCGCCTTTTCTACCAGGTAAGTTTCCCAGAGCCTGTGGACTTTTAAAAGGTACGTTGCCTTTTTCATTCCCAACGCCGTTAGCTTGACAAGGCCGCCTTTCAGATTTGCCAGATTTTGTTTTTCCAGCGTGCTTACCGCAGAGGGATGCTCAACCTTTTCTATTTCAACGTAACCTTTTCCATCTGAAATCCTGTAAATTGAAATAAGGCAATCCTCAAGCATGGTGTTTAGCGCAATTCGGCGCTTCCTTATTGTTCTCCAGATAACTCCTTCCCTGGGCGAGAACAAAAATGCAAGAAAGAATATCAAGCCGGCAACCAGCACCATCATTGCACCGGATGCGACATTAAGGTAATATGAAAAATATAATCCTGCGAGGCTGGAGATAACTCCAATGCCGGCAGCAACAAGCATCATGGTAGAAAGCCTTCTTGCAATAAGGTAGGCAGTTGCACCGGGTGTGATAAGCATTGCAATAACAAGAACTATGCCTACGGTCTGCAGAGAGGCAACAATTGTGACGGAAAGCAGAAACATGAGGAGGTAGTGGAAAAAAGAGGTTGGCAAGCCGATAGAGGAAGCCATAATCGGGTCAAATGCGTGAAGCAATAATTCCTTGAAAAGCAAAATTATAGTCACAAGCACCACCAACCCGGAAATTGCTGTGATAATCATATCTGTTGTTGAAACTCCCAATACGTTTCCAAAAAGAATGTGGTAAAGGTCGATGCTTTTTGCCCTTATCAGGCTTAGGAGCAGTATTCCAAATGCAAAGGCTGTTGTGAACATTACTCCAATGGCAGCATCCTCCTTAACCTTGCTGTATTTTGTAACTAAACCTATTCCGAGCGCAGTTGCAATTCCGGTAAACAACGCCCCAATAAAAAATGAAATATTGAGCATGAAAGCAATTGCAACACCTGGCAGAACTGCGTGTGAAATTGCATCTCCCAGCAAAGCCCATTTCTTTACAACCAGATAACAGCTCAGTATAGAGCAGATGATGCCAACGAGAAGGGAGGCTATTAGCGCCCTTACCATAAACTCATACTGGAATGGGTCGATAAGGTAGTTTATCATTGCATCTCCTCGAGCAGGGTAAGCCTTCCGGAGTAGGTTTTCTGGATGAGCTCTTTGTTCAGAATGCTTGGGCTGCCGTATGCAATAAGCCTTTGGTTTATCAAAGCAACCCTGTCGTAATTCTTAACACTCTCGGTAAGGTTGTGGTTAACCACAATAATCGTCTTATCCCTCTTAAGTTTGTTAAGGAGCTGCCAGATGGATTTTTCAGTTGCGGCGTCTATGCCAACAAAAGGCTCATCGAGCATTAATATCGGGGTTTGCTGTGCAAGGGCTCTTGCAATGAAAACACGCTGCTGCTGGCCTCCGGAAAGCTGCCCAATGCTTCTTTCTGAATATTGAAGCATTCCAACTTCCCTGAGGGACTTTTTAACAATCTCATGGTCTATTTTTTTGGGCCTTTTGAACAGCCCAAGCTTTTTGTACCTGCCCATTATCACAACATCCTGCACCGTTACCGGAAAATCCCAGTCAATCTCGCTTCGTTGCGGAATATAGGCAATTAAGTGCTTGGCATCAATTACCTGCTTGCCAAATATTGAGATCTCGCCAGAGTCTGTCCGAAGAAGTCCAACCATGGCCTTGAGCAAAGTGCTTTTTCCTGCGCCATTTGGGCCTATGATTCCGACTATTTGCTTTTGGGAGATTGCAAAGCTTATGGACCTTATCACCGGCTGCCTGTCGTAGCTTACGGTTAAATTTTTTATTTCAACTGCATTCATCTTAAGGCCTCGACTATGCTCTCGACATTGGTCTTTACCATTCCGATATAAGTATCTGCGCTGCTTCCCTCGATGCCCAGCGAATCCCCATAAAGCGGCTTTCCCAGCTTTACATTTGCCTCGGCAGCAACCCTTTCCATGAGTTTCGGGTTTATCGTTGTCTCAAAAAATACTGCCTGAACCTTCTCGGAGTTAATCTTGTCAATCAATGCTGCAATTTCTTTCGCAGATGGTTCGTCTTCTGTGGTAATACCCCATATGCTGCCTATAACTTTAAATCCGTATCGCTTGCCAAAGTAGGCGTATGCATCATGCGTTGTAACAAGCTTTCTGTTCTGCTCTGGGATTTCTGCAACCTTTGACTTAATCCACGCATCAAGCTCTTCAAGCTGTTTGATGTAGTTTTCCGCATTTTGTTTGTAATATTCTGCATTTTCAGGGTCGAATTCAGATAATGAATCCCTAATGTTTTCAACATAAGTAACTGCATAAACTGGGTCCATCCAGAGGTGAGGGTCCGGGTCTCCTTTGGGGGTTGTCATTGGGTTCAGGTTTTTTGCCACCTGAAATGCCTGCCTGGAGCTGCCGGCATTTTCAAGAATCTCAAAAAGCCATTTTTCAAGGTTAAAGCCGTTGTAGAAAACTATATCGGAATCAGCAATTTTCTGGACGTCCCTTGGAACTGGCTCGTATATGTGGGGGTCAGAGCCGACCGGAAGCAACGATACAGCCCCTATTTTGTCTCCGGCAACATTTTTCACGAAATCGTTGATAATGTTTATGGTTGAGATGGCTGTTTTTTTCCCATCCTCGGTTTTTTCGCAGGAGGAAAGCAGCAAAGCTATAACGAGGACTGCAATGAGCGCTGTTTTTTTATTTATCATCTTATCTTTGGCAAAGGCTTGCCGTGGGGGCAGTATTGCGGGTTTTTGAGGAACGACTTTAGTTTTTCAATTGCCGAGTCAGAAAAGGCGTGTTCCAGCTTATGCGCCTCCTCATGGACATCCTTCATCTTAAGCGAACTGCGCAGAAAAACTTCAATGATTCGGTGCTTGTAGGTTAGATTTCTTGCCAATTTTTCCCCTTTTTTTGTCAACTCGATTGAAGAGTATTTTTTTGGCTTGATTAAGCTTTCTTTTTCCAGCTCGTCCAGCCTTTCTGACACAGTTGACTTTGCCAGCTTCATGTATTTTGCCACTTCAATTGCCTTTACGTTCCTCTTGTGCTTTTCCTGCAGGTGGTCTATTGCCCTTAGATAATCTTCTTTAGCAGGTGTCATAAAGTTCGTATATCCGAACTTCTATATAAATGTTTGGAATTTATGGTTTAGGCAGGATTACTTCAACGTCCTCTCATAATGCTCGAGAATTCTTGGCAGCAGTCCAGGAACACGCCTGATAATGCTAAAGTGACTGTCTCCGAGCATATACTGTTCAGGTCTTCCCCATGCTTCCCAAAGAGATGTGCGTGAGTTGGCAGGAATAGAATTATCGTGCGTAGCATTGACCATCAGCAGTTTTCCTGATTTAGCCGGCGATACAAAATTGCAGGGCTCGATATCCGATACATCTTCGTCGCTCAAATCGCCAAGGCATGAGTAAAGGTGCCTTACAAACTTATCGCGGGAATGCTTCAGCAACGAGGGAAAATCGCCTCCGCCCATGACCAGGCAGGCGCTTGCAAATCCATCATCAATGCCATAAACCACGCTTGAGAAGATTGCGCCTAAGCTAATTCCCAAAATGCCTATCTTATCCTCGGCTGCAATATCTGCCATGCCTCTTGCTTCTGTAACAGCTTTGCGGAAAACTTCTTTCAATGCGGGGAGGTCATATTCAATATCGCAAACACTCTCTATGCCGTCCGGAAGGTTATCTCTTCTGAGCGGAGCTTCCAATTCGTATGCGCCAATGCCGTTGCTTGCCAAATAACAGCAAACAAGCTGTGCGAAGTTGTAGCCGGAGCCTCTTTGCGGGAGGACAATAACTGTTGCTTCATCTGAAGCCTTGTAGTGCCATGCCCTGCTTGTGCCATTTTTTGAGAATTTGTGGTTTACAGGGGATTTATAGGTTATTTCTTCAACCCTAACTTCGCTGTCAACTCCGATTAAATATTGCTCAACTGTGTAAGCAAAAAGATTCATGGTGCGGTTCCACGTGGGATTGCGGCTAATCTGCTGCTGGCGAACTCCGGTCTCTTTAATGCTTATTATTTCCAAGGGCTCATGGTCAAACGGCATATTGGCGAAGAATCCGTTATCCATTAAAAATATATTGAATTTTGCGAAAAATTAATATACCTGCTGGTAGCCAATGGCTTTATGGGAGAACAGGAACTTAGGAAGGAACTCTCTGATGCGTTGGTTCCTTTGTATAAGAAACTGGGAAAATATCGCAGTGAAGAGGCAGCAGGTTCTGAATACCGCTGTAGGGAATTTAATGGTAAGTTTGAAGTTTTAAGATTAAGAGGAATGTTCTGTGAGTTTCTAGGTGGAGAGGCATTTTCTCCCTCACTTGAAGTTAGAGTCGATATAGAACCTGCGGATAAAAGGATAGGCAGGGTGGTTAACAATATTTATCAAGATTATTGGGAATCTCTTAAGGATGCCCTTAGTTTCGCAACTGCGGAGAGCGTCGAAAAGGAGTTCAAAAGGGAATATGGTTTCTTGACATTTAAAATGGATGGCAGCAGGGGCTATGCAAGATTTTTGGAGCTGCAAAATTCATCTGAGGCAAAAGAGGAAGATTATGCCCGCATGACAAATGTAGCTAACTGGTTTAACCGGGAGGTTCTATGGAGATTTTTTGATGGGATAAAACCAAGGGGTGCTTATATACAAGTTCCTTCTGAGAGCATCTGTGAGACTCTCCCTCTAATCGAAGATAGCAGGATTATCCTGAGGCCAGACAATATTGTTAGGGTGGTTCTTGGCAGCTATAGCTTGCATTTCGTCTACAAAGACACGGGGGCTAAGTCAGATATCGTTTTGAAATTCTCTGCTGGCGGGAAAAGAAGGCTTTACCTTAAGCATTGGCCGGTTAGGGGTAATGTTAGGTCTTTATCTGTCAAAAGTGTATCACCAGATTCAGCCTTTGTGCGCATCCTGGCAGGCTTTGAGGCTGCGGGAAGGAAATAGATATTATTTAGGGTTGCTCAATCTGGCAGCCGCTTTTCTGACTAAGAGTTTCAAAGGACAGTTCCCCGCTGAGCCTGCTTCCGTCGGCAAACTCCCATGTGGGATATCCTTCAATCTTTGCGTCCTTGCAGATTCCAGTCTGGCCTCCCCTGTTAGGAAGGGAGCATTCAACATAATTAACATATTTCCATGAATCGCCAAACATCTCCTTCTGGTTTTCGCAATGTGAGCACCAATAAGCGCCGTACATCTTAACGCCTTTTTCAGAGAGGCATTTTGCGAATGTATCATAGTTTTTTGTGGAACAGCCTGAAGCAACGGCCAAAGCAAGGAGCAATGCTATCAGGCACCAGAGGTGTTTTTTGTGCTGCATGAAAGCCCTAAATTAGCAATTTATTTAAATTGCTTTCGCAGTAAGCGTGTTCAAATGGACAATATCTACCTTTGGACTGGAACCGGCTGGGGAAAGACCACAAGTGCACTGGGAGTTGCATTGAGGGCCATCGGGCACAACAAGAAAGTGATAATAATCCAGTTCATGAAGGGGAGAAAATTCATAGGGGAGTACAGGGTAAGGGAAAAGCTGAAGCCTTATTACAGCATCTACCAGTTTGGCAGGGAAGGCTGGGTGAACCTGAAAAATCCCTCAAAAGAGGATAAAAAAAAGGCTCAGCAGGGCTTTAAGTTCATAGACAATGCCGTTAAGAAAAAACCATTTTTGCTTATTCTGGACGAGATAAACCTTGCATGCGCAATAGGGCTGCTGGATACGGACAAGGTGATTAAGAAAATTAAAAGAATTCCAAAATCAATCACCGTTTACCTTACAGGCAGATATGCCCCGAAAAAGCTGATAGGCTTTGCAAACTATGCGACTGAGGTAAGGGGATTAAAGAGGCCGCCTGTAACCGGCACTGCTAAAATAGGAATTGATTATTAGTATCTTCTGCCAGGGTATTGGGGCCTTATTCCGGCATACTGGCTTTTTGCCAAATCTTCAGGCATAGGGGCCAAGCTGCTGCCCAGGCTTTCCAGCTCTCCCATCTCTTTTTCCTTTTCCTCTTCCTCATAAATTTTAGGGTTTGGGAGCAATCTGTCAATCAGTTCCACAATGTAGTAGAACAATGGGAAGAAAAGTATAATTGCAAGGAGGAATTCAAACGAAAACTCAATAACTCCGTAGAATAGGGGGGAGAATACCAGGATGAGGTAGGTTACGACCCTTATTCTGCCCAAGAATTTTGTAATTCCCTTTGCCTTTACGCCTGCAACCATGACATAGAGCCCGTAGATTATCAGCGATACACCCATGAGCAGTTTTGGGATGAAAATTGCATAGTCGATTCTTGGACCTATAGAGTTGATAGTTGTTCTTGTCCAGTCTATGCCTACCCAGAGAAGCATAACTCCATTGCTTATTGCGTTTCCCAAAGAAGTTCCTTTCTTTTCCTGGTAAAATTCAACGAAAGCCCAGCTGAAAAGCACAGGAGCAACGACCCATAGCATTCTTGGATTCAGAAACGGCGCTGCAAAAAGCAATATCCAGTCCCTGAAAAGTTCCCAGACGTATGTAAGGATAGTGAGCCAGAGAGCCATATCTCGCTATTTGGCTTTTTTGTTTAAATTACTTTGGGAAAGAATTAACCTACTTCGTATTCTAACGAATTTCCGCCCCCAACTGCCTGGCAGATGTGCCTATATGCGTCTCTGCCATTGGGGTGTGGAACTTTATGTTTCTCAAGTACTGGAATTATTAAATCAAAGGCGTAGTTGGCAACCAGGTATGGCAAGTCGACTTCAGGGGCCATGAATTCTTCGCAAAATAAACTCCTGATAATCTCTGCATGGCTTCGTATTTCTCCAACAGCCTCTATTTTGCATTTCTTTTCAAGAGGAGATTCGCGCACGCCACGAATTATGAATCTTGTAACTTCATTCATAAAAATCACCTTATCTTATTGCTGCGTAAATAGCATCATAAGTACCGCTGACTTCTGTTTCTGGTACATGGTGTTTTGAAAATATCGGGTACAAAGCATCCATAACCCTTCCTGCTAAAGCTTCTCTATCTTGGGACTGATTTAGGGGGCAAAATGCAACCGCCACTTCCGCACTCTTTTTCAGTTCTGGGGACAATGGAGAATTTTCAATGCCACTAAAAACCTTATCAACTATCGTTGCCAATCATATCACCTCAACTAATATCACTTAGAAGTGGTGATTTTATTTTTAAATCTTTGGGTTTGAAAGACAAAAATTTATATCTTCAACTAAAGAGTATTGGTGTGTGGAGCGTGGGGAATAAATAATGGAGCTTTTTATAGTAAGGGCGGGGGAGTCAGAAGGCAATATCAATGGAATATATCAGGGCTGGACCAACTCACCGCTTACCGAAAAAGGAAAAAAACAGGCAGCTGCAGCTGCAGATTACCTTAGCGGGAAAGGCATAGATGCGATATTCTCAAGTGATGTCAATCGGGCTTTTGAATCTGCATCCTACTTGTCTAAAAGGATAGGAAAAAGGGTCCAAAAAAGGAAATGCCTGAGGGAGATTGATTTTGGTGAATTCTCTGGAAAATCCAAGGCTTCGTTTCGCAATTCTCCTTACTTTGATGAACGTGAAAGAGATAGGTTTAATTTTCGTTTTCCGGGAGGGGAGAGCTATTCGGATGTAACTAAGAGGATAACACGGCTGATTAACAGATTTGGGAATAAAAGGTGCTGTGTTTATTCCCACCTTGCAACCAATCGGGCGCTTATCGGGTTTATTTTAGGCTTGCCAAGAGAGAAAATTGTCCGGATTTCCCAAGGTAATGGAATTATTTATTTTATTAAGGGGAGAAAAATTTCAGCCATTAATTCCATCACCAAGAAAGTAGTTAAAAGGGGAGTGATTTATGAAAGCTGAGTCAATATCTCCAGCTTGACAGCATTCCCGCATCCTGACTTTTTGCAGGGCGGTTATTACAAAAAACTTATATCTTAATAAAAAAGGGAGGCAAGGATGGACCACAAACAGAGAGTTGCGATTGTATGCGCATCTTCGAAAGGATTGGGAAAGGCATGCGCAGAGGCATTGCTCAGGGATAATGCGAGGGTTGCAATCTGCTCGCATGACAGGAAGAACCTTGAGAAGGCAAGGAATGAGCTTGAGAAGAAATACAAAAGGAAGGTTCTTGCAGTAAATTGCGATTTGACGAAGAAAGAAGACATTAAAGCAATGGTTGAGAAGGTTATTGATACTTTTGGAACAGTTCACATACTTTACAACAACACCCCGGGGCCAAAACCTGGAAATTTCTTTGACTTTAAGGATGAAGACTGGAAGAAGGCCCATGATATGCTTCTAATGCCGGTAATAAGGCTGCATAGACTGGTTCTGCCAATAATGAGAAAGCAGAACTTTGGAAGAATAATAAACTCTACCTCTCTTGTCGTGAAGGAGCCAGTTGATAATCTTCTTCTATCAGAGGTTTACAGGCTTGGAATTATTAGCATCGCCAAAATTCTGTCAAAAGAATATGCAAAAGACAATGTTTTCATAAACAATGTCTGCCCGGCTGCATTCAGGACAGAAAGGTATGAACAGTTAATGAAGCTGAAGGTGACAGCAAAGAAATCATTAAGGGATGTTGAAGGGGAAATTGTAAAAGGCATACCGATAGGGAGGCTTCAGAACCCGATGGAGCTTGGAAATCTTGTTAGTTTCTTGGCATCAGACCAGTGCTTTATCACAGGAACGACTATTGCAGTAGACGGCGGGGCATCGAGGGGACTGTTTTAGAATTTTTTTGAGTTTTCCCTGATGAACTCAGCATACTTGCGGTCCGTTTCAGCGATATGGTGGACAAACCATTCTGAGAGAAACTTTCTGGCTTCTTCAAGCAGCTCCTCATTTTTCCTGAAAGAAAGATATTTTTCACTGTACAATCCGTCAAATTTCACCTTGAAGTTTTCATAGAAGTTAATGTATTCCTGATGAATTTTCTTGTGCTCTTCAAGACCCGGGTAGTTGTGCTTTTCCATGTAGGCCACTTCATAAGTAAAGTGCTCAGTTATATACGACCTCAGAAAGTGCAACGTTTCCCTTATTGGCCCTATGTCCAAGCCTTTGCCCGAGAGCAAAACGGAGAGCTTGTTCAGGTGGTCGAGCAGCCTTTTGTGATGGATGTCAATAGTTTTCTCGTTGACCGACATTGAAGGAGTCCATTTAATCTCCATACCTAGATATATCTTTCTGATGTTTTTAAATCTTTTTAAAAAATATCCCGTAGATCTTCCGGATTTTTCGGACGAGGTTATTAATATCACCTAGTATTCCCTTGCCGAATGGCTGATAAATATTACCTGGACACATCTATTTGGCTGGATTTCCATGAAAAGAGGGGGAGGAATGGGGAGATGGCCTTTAAGTTAATACAATGCCTTATCGAGAATGACTTTAAGCTGTTTTATTCAGACTTGCATGTTAGGGAATTAAAAAACCTTGGCTATGATTATGGAGAAGTTGTGTCTATTTTTAGGATAGCAAAGCCAGGTTGCATTTTGCATGCGCATATTTTCCGAGAACAGGCTGAGGAAGCAAAAAGATTATCCTTACAGAGGAGAATTCCTAAAAAAGACGCGCTTCACGCAATATTGGCGAGAGATAACAACCTACAACTAATCAGCAGGGACCGCCATTTTGAGAAATTGAAGGATGTAGCCCTCGCAATGAAACCGGAAGAATTCATCTGAGCTCCTTATCCAACTCTCTGAACGCCTTTTCCCCGGCTTCGTGGCGCTGTGCATCCGTTGTTCTCCTTTTTGATGCACCGTACAGCTTACGTGCTCTCATCAGGGCTTCTTCTTTCTCTAGGTCCCCCATCTTATCTCTTATCGCTTCCCTTACGAATTCTGCTTTGGTTGAGTACCTGTTCCTTTTCATCACCTCTTCCATATCATGTATGAAGGACTCCTCAAACTTTACGCATATTGCTTCCATAGGGATTACTAAGTATTACTAAGTATATAAGGGTTTCGCTTTTTGGGGCTTTACCTTCTTTTTACCTAGATGGCAGCAGAGGGGAAAATTTATAAACTTTAGAGTTATTTTAGCTATTGAGGTGGTTATATATGAATGCGCTTGGAGTGAACCTTTGGGCAGTGCTTGTTGCTGCTGTAGTGTCTACTGCGATTGGAATGGTATGGTATTCTCCTTTTGTGTTTGGGAAAAAGTGGTCTAAGCTCAGCGGCTTTACTGCAAAGCAGACGAAGGAAATGAAAAAGGGGGCAGGAAAGTCGCATGCAATCCAGTTTGTTGCCACGCTCGTCATGGCATTTGTTCTTGCATTGATAATCAACATTGCTGAGCCTTCCAAGTTTGCTGACGGGGCTGCCGTTGGATTCTGGATGTGGCTGGGATTCGTTGCAACAGTCTCTCTCGGAAGGGTACTGTGGGAAAATGCCTCTGTGAAGCTGTTCCTGATGAATGTGGGATTTAACCTTGTATCAATTGCAGTTATGGGCGGGATACTTGCAACGCTGCGCTGAGGCTCAGTAGAAAACTCCGCTACGCTACGGGTTAGCAGTGTCAAAAATCGGAGATTTTTGAGCATGCTCAGAAACCATCACAAAATGGAATAGATAATGACGGTTTCTGACACTTCAAAGTCCCCTATGTTAAGGCATATTACTGACATTTCCCGTAGGGAGCATCCCCTTTGTCAGTGTGCTTATGTGATAGATTGGACTTTGACCTTATGCTGCTAACCTACTTTTCTACTAAGCCTGCGCTGAATAAACTTTAAATAGTCCAATTGCAGCTGCTTTCTTATGGAAGCACTGACGGTTTTGATTAGGTTTACAGCCACGTTCATTTTGGCGCTTCTGTTCGGGCTTGAAAGGCAGAGGTCTCACAAGCCAATTGGCTTTGGAACATTCATCTTTGTTGCAGTAGGCTCGTCAGCGCTTGGAGCCACCGCAGTTAAGCTTGCCCCTGAGAATCCGCTGCCTCTGCTTGGTGCAGTAATAACCGGAATTGGGTTTCTTGGAGCAGGCGCCCTGATAAAAACCTCCGACAAGGTTTTTGGAGCAACAACTGCCGCCTCGATATGGTTTTTTGCCATTGTCGGATTGCTTGTCGGCATCGGCTATTATGCTGAGGCGGTTGTGATTTATGCCCTTCTGTGGGTTGTTGTGCTGTTCGACAGGCATTTTGAGAAGCATGCAATTGGGCTGTACCAGAAGCGCCTTGAGCTGACAACGAACAAGATTATAAGCGAAAAAGACGTGAAAAATCTGCTGGTTACCAACACAAAAAAATTCAAGCTTATGGCTGTTGACATAAACAAGAAGGAAAACCAGATGAAGTTTGTTTTCCTGATTGAGGGTATGAGGGAAGACATAAACAAGATACCGCAGAAGTTCTATGAGAAGGACTGGACGGCGATGTGCAAGGTGGAGTAATTGTCTCTGTCGCACTACTTGCCCACCCTGCCACAATGAGCCATAAGGGCCTTACGCCAGAAAAAAGGTTGAGTTTGGGAATAACTCCAAACCTGTTCAGGTTCTCTGTTGGAATAGCTAATTCTGAAGACTTGATTTACGCATTGGATAGGGGCCTAGAGGCGGCTAGGAAGGAGTAAACATAGCAACATTTAAATATATAAACATACCTACACATAACTTATGGCAACAAAGACTATTACAGTTACTAATAGTGCTTACGAAGCGTTGAAGGGGATGAAAGAAGAGGATGAAAGCTTCAGCGAGGCTATAATCCGAATCTCCGGAAAACGGTCCATAAAGGAATTTGTCGGAGCACTCTCCTCCTCTAGCGCAGATAAGCTGAAGAAAGCGGTATATGCTGTAGGACAGCGCCATGCCACAGCCCACCAGGAAAGGATGAAAAAGACTGTATCTGGATTGGAGGGGTAAGATGGCAGTTCTGGACAGCTCTTTTCTCATCGATATTCTTCGGAATAAGCCTTCTGCGGCAACTTTATTAGGCGATTTAGAGGGAAAAGAGTCAGTCTTGGCTGTCGCTGCACCATCTGTAGCGGAGATGTGGGAGGGTGCATTGTTAAGCTCTATTCCCGAGCGGGAGAAAAAGCGAGTTGAGGATTTGTTGCTTCGCCTTACTGTTTTTCCGCTTGATGAGGCTGCAGCAAAAAGGACTGCAGAAATCGAGGCATCCTTAATTCGCCAGGGCCAGCAAATTGGCTGGATTGACGTCATGGTTGCAGGAATCGCTTTAGTTAGGGGCGAGACGCTAGTTTCGGGAGATGTGCATTTTGCCAGAATCCCAGGGTTAAGGTTGCTTAAATACTAAAAACCGAAAGCTTTAAAAAGGGACATGTATTCCTAAGGCTTAGTAGTACGTAGAAAGGAATTCTAGTTTCTTTTGATCGTATCTAGGAGGAAAATAAAATGGGTTTTGGAGAAAGAAGGTCTTTTGGCCCTAGAGAGATGCACAAAGTAACGTGCTCCGACTGTGGCGCAGAGACAGAAGTCCCCTTTAAGCCTACCGATGGTAGGGCTGTTTACTGCAGGGACTGTTACCAGAAGCACAGAAAGTTCTAGTTTTAGGATTTTCTAGGTAGGATTTTTAAGTTATTCTTTTCATTTTTCTTTGTTTTTTTCTTTATAGCAATGTTTTTAAGTTATTTTGCATTCCCGGGAGGAATGGAAGAGCCGAAGTTTGAGTTTGTTAATCCAAGGGGACTGGTTGAAAGGTTAAATGAATCACTTTCCCCGAATGCTGGAAGGCTGAGTCTGGGAGACTATGTCATGTATCGGCCGTTAAGCTGGTACGTTGATAAAAACCAGGTCAACACTACGGGCTTTTTTCCTTTGTTGCAATGGAAGAAAATAGGCCACCTATACGTTGAGAGCGGTGAGGCAAGCGAATACGGGACAGATGGCTGGCAGCATTACGATTACGAGCATATTGGCATAAGGGTAAAAGGGCCTCTTAAGCTTAAATCGGGCTATGAAGCGCCGCCTTGTTTAATTGATGTTCTCGTTAAAAATCGTGAAGGAGAGATTGAGGTAACGCGAAAGACTCTAAGGTTGTATGGCGGAATCTTGCCATGGCCGTCACGAGGGACTTTATTGCTTCCAACTGCCATGTTTTTGAATGATGAGTTAAGGGAATTTTATGAAAAGCATTGATTTGAGTTTAGTTGACCCTCAAGGCCTTGTAGAAAAGCTTGGAAGAAATGCAAGGCTCAGCGGGGAAACTCTGGAGAGGGGGTATTTTCGGGAGCTCAGCAGGTTTTCCTTTTTGTCGTTCTTGAAAGGAAGGGAAGCTGAAAAGCAGGGGGTACACACATTGTACACCAAGCCGAAAAATGGTAATGCACCCCTAATGTATAAAGGCATTCTCTTTGTGGAGCGTGGAATCGTAGTCGAAGATTATGACACTGGTTTTGGCCCGTATTATGAAACCTTGGAACTTCATGTTGATACCCAGTTAGAGATGCACAAGGGAATTCTAAGGTCGTGCTTTGTTTCAGTTACAGTTGTTGATGGCGAAGGCGCAATCGAGGGACCGAGGAGAGTTGATAGGGAATATGTCTTGGGCATATTGCCTGTGCCTGCAAAACTTGAGGAGCTGGTTCCTACTGATTTCTTCCTGAAAGAAGGGATTTATGTGCCTAAACAATATGCTCATACTCTCCGTGCGTAAAAAACCCAAGCAGCTGGCGCTGTTTTGCGAGCATTGGGAACAAATCGCGCTCCAATGACGAGGTTGATTGAGAAAATGAATTGAATATCTCTGGCTTGAAGATGTAAATGCCGGCATTGACGATATTCGACTCTGCCTTCTTTGGCTTCTCAATGAAATCAACAATAATATCCCCGTCAAGAATCACATTCCCATACTCAGCTGCCTTTTCCCTTGACATTAAGCCTATGGTTGCAATTTTATTGCCATCCTTGTGCTTTTCAATCATCCTTCTGAGATTAAAACTATTGTAGACATCGCCTGACATAACAACAAAGTCATTTTCAACTTTATCTTTAACTGCAAGCAATGCAGAGGCATTGCCTTTCGAGTCTTTTTCTATTATATCTGCTTTTATTTTTGACTTTGAGATTTCCTCAAGCAAATCGTTGATGATTTTTGTGTGCTGGGTGAGGATAAAAACGTGTGTTATTCCATTTGATGCCAGAAAATCCAGTTGGGAAAGTATCAACGAAGTTCCCTTGAATCTCCGCAATGCAATCTGCTGGTGTTCGCCCCTGAGGAGAATAATTGCAGTATCTATTCCTTCCCCCTTTAGCCCCTTTTTGAGGTAAAACTCGATTGCCTGAGAGCGTGAGCGGATAACTGAGCCGTCTACTTTAGAGTCAACCAAATCAAGCAGGTTTTTGTCGAGGCTGATTGCAATTTTTTCCTTTTTCATCTTAGTTTCCTTATGATTAGCAGTCCGCTAATGATTATAAGCAAACCGCCTATAAATGTTAGCAATGTCGGAGTTTCGTTCAAAAGGAAAAAGCCGAATATAGTTACCGAGATTATCTCGGTATAGCCAATTATGCCGGCAAATTGAGCCCTTACATGCTTTACTGCAAATGCGTAGAGTGTGACAACAAGAGGGGTTATAACTGCATAGGGCAGCAATAACGCCTTGTTTACCATTGCAAAATCTTGAAAGCTGAAAAATGGGACAACGAAAAGAATGCTGATTAGCGATGGAACTGCAATTAAGGGGCCTACTTTGATTTCGGGATGGTACCTGTATAAAATCACCTGGAACGCATAGCCTATCCCAGAAAGTGTGCCGTAAAGGACCCCTATAAAATCGCTATTGCTGAAGCTTAGCTTTTCTGGGCCAACGATAAGGAACAATCCGAATGTTGAGATTGCCAATGCAATGATTGAGGAAGTTTCAAGCCTTTCTTTCAGGAGAAATGGAGCTAAAACCGCAATAAATATCGGTGCAGTGTAATGGCTTAATACGGCGTTTGCAAGGGTTGTAGTTTGGTATGATTTGTAAAAGGAAAGCACGTTCATTGTGAAGAAGATTGCAAGCAGGAGGTAGAAGACAGGGTATTTCTTTAAGTAAACCCGCTGTTTTTTAATCAGCGTAACAGCTAGCCCGACAATTCCAAGTAAAAATACCATAAGAAGGAAAAGAGAGCCGGGATTGACATTGAGCACCTTAACCATGATGCCAGAAATTCCGAAGTAAAGCATGCAGAGAAAAATCAGAAAAGCAGCCCTTTTTTCATGGTCCATAAAGGTATGCAAGGGTATGAATATTTAAAAGTTTAGGTTCTAATTCTTTCTATATGGAAAATAAATAATTGGGAATAGAAAACTTTAAATATAAAGTCAGATTTGGTATGAATAGTTCATACTTTTGGTGAAACAATGGAAGAAGCGATAAAAAGGATGATGGATGAGCACATTGCGGTTAGCAATGATACAAAGAATCTTTCTGCTGGCATAGCAAAGGCTGCAAATCTAATTGTTGAATGCCTGAGAAACAACGGAAAGGTTCTTGTAATGGGAAATGGGGGAAGCGCAACACAGGCATCGCATTTTGCTGCTGAATTGGTTGGAAGGTACAAGAAGGAAAGGAAGGGGTATCCCTGCATTGCGTTAAACACCGATATTGCAATCTTAACTGCTGTTGGGAATGATTATGGGTTTGAAAATGTTTTTTCCAGGCAGGTTGAGGCGCTTGCAAAGAAAGGAGACGTTTTAATTGGGTTGAGTACAAGTGGCAATAGCGCTAATGTAATCAGGGCGATTGAAAAAGCAAAGGAGATTGGGTGCAAAACCATAACCCTAACTGGAAATGACGGTGGAAAGATTAGGAACGTGAATGTAAACATAAACATTGGTTCAAAAAACACCCCGAGAATTCAGGAGATGCATATCATGATCTTGCATATAATCGCAGAGATTGCTGAAGAGGTGCTGAAATGAAAATATTGGTAACTGGGGGAGCAGGGTTTATCGGCTCCAACCTTGCGTTGAAGCTCGAATCGTTGGGGCATGAGGTGATTGTTGTTGATGATTTCCGAAGTTCGAAGAAAGATAACCTTGCAGGATTTACCGGAAAGGTTGTTTATGGAGATGTGGCGCATATGGATTTTTCGACGTTGGGGAGCTTTGATGTAATTTTTCATGAGGCTGCGATTACGGACACCTTGGTTGAAGATGAAGATGCAATGATGGATGTGAATGTAAATGGCTTTAGGAAAATACTTTTCTATGCTGAGAAATGCGGTGCAAAGCTAATCTATGCAAGTTCCGCAGGTGTTTATGGCAACAATCCTGCACCGAATAAAGAAACAGACGAAATGAACCCATTAAATGCATATGCCAAATCTAAGGCGGAAATAGACAAGATTGCGAAAAACTATGAAGGCAGCATTCCACTGCTTGTCGGGCTTAGGTATTTCAATGTTTACGGGCCAAGAGAAAGCTACAAGAAGCATTCAGCATCAATGGTTTATCAGCTTGCACAGCAGATGAAGTCAGGAAAAAGGCCAAGAATTTTCAAGTTTGGGGAGCAGAAAAGGGATTTCATTTATGTAAAGGATATTGTTGAAGCAAACTTGAAGGCTATGGAGGCAAGGAAAAACTGCATAGTGAATATCGGAACGGGAAAGCCGGAATCCTTCAATACGATGATAAAAGTTTTGAATGAAGTTTTAGGCAAGAATCTTGAGCCAGACTATTTTGACAATCCCTATGGATTTTACCAGAATCTGACTTGTGCAGATATGTCAAAAGCAAGGGAAAAAATAGGGTTTACCGCAAAGTTCAGCTTTGCTGCAGGAATAAAGGATTACTTTAGAGAGAACGGAATAGCATGAATCAGATAATCCGGAGGATGCTTGGGAAGAGGGTGCTTGTGATAGGGGACATTATGCTTGATAAATACATATGGGGCAATGTCACGAGAATTTCGCCTGAAGCCCCTGTGCAGATTGTTGATGTGCAAGATGAAAATTATACTGTTGGCGGTGCTGGAAATACAGCTGCAAACATCGCATCTTTGGGTGGAGAACCTGTGATCATCGGTGTAGCAGGCAATGACGATTCATGGCGGCAGTTGCAGGAGGAAATGAAAAAGAAAAAAATAAGCACGAATGGGATAATTGTTGACGGTTCAAGAAAGACCACAAGGAAAGTCAGGGTTATGGGCGGAAAGCAGCAGCTTATAAGGATAGACCATGAGAACAGGGAGAAGATAAGCGAAGGCATAGAGGAAGAGGTTATAAGGAAGATTGGGGAAATTGTTGATGATGTTGAGGTAATTCTTATTTCTGACTACAACAAGGGGCTAATCACACAGAAGGTAATTGATTTTGTTGCTGAAATATCAAGGAGACGGAACATTAAACTAATCGTTGACCCTAAACCAAGCAACAGGGTGGTGTACAATGATACTTTTATCATAACCCCCAACCACAAGGAGGCATGCGAGATTGTTGGATATGACTCTGAAGACAATGCTAAGCTGGGGAAACTTCTGCATTCAAAGATGGGATGCAATGTCCTAATCACATTAGGCGAGAAGGGGATGATGCTTTTTGAGGGAAATGAAGTTACCAACATTGCCACAAGAGCAAAAGAAGTTTATGATGTCAGCGGCGCAGGAGACACAGTAGTTGCGACATTGGGACTGGCAATAGCTGCAGGCTCATCATTAAAAGAAGCCGCGATGCTCGCAAACCACGCCGCAGGGGTTGTGGTCGGAAAGGTTGGAACATCATGCATCACTGCAGAAGAGCTGGAGGCGAGTCTAAATGAATAGGGCAGTATTCCTCGACAGGGATGGTGTTTTGAATGAAGACCTTATAGGTTATCCGCACAAGATAGAGCACCTAAAACCCGTAAGGAATGCCGCTGAGGCAATGAAGCTGCTCGGCTCGATGGGTTTTCTGAAAATTATGGTGACTAACCAGGCTGGAGTCGGCGAAGGCTATTTTAAGGAAAAGGATTTTTATGCATTTAATGATGCCTTGCTTGAAAAGGTTGGGAAGGTTGATGATGTATTTGCCTGCTTTCACTCAAGGGATGACGGTTGCAAGTGCAGGAAGCCTTCAGGGAAAATGCTGGAAGATGCTGCGAAGAAGCATAAACTTGATTTAAGGAAAAGCTATATGGTAGGCGACCAAGACAGGGATATTAAAATGGGGAGGTCAGTTGGGTGCATTACGATATTCGTTAAGTCCGGCGCTTATGGAACCTCAGAAAGCAAAGGCAATAATGCAGATTACATTGCATCAGACTTGCTGGATGCTGCAAGGTGGATAGCTGAAAATGAAAATAAAAAATCGGAATGAAATAGCGGAAGTTGCTGAAAGGCTTAGGAAGGAAGGAAAGAAAATAGTAACTTGCAATGGGGCATTTGACATACTCCACTTAGGCCATATAAAATTTTTGGAAGAGGCAAAGGCACAGGGGGATGTGCTTATTGTAGGATTGAATTCAGATTCCTCGATAAAGCAGTACAAGGGGAAGGACAGGCCGGTAAACGACCAGTATTGCAGGTCGAACTTGATTGCGGCATTGGAAATGGTTGATTATGTAACAATTTTTGAGGAGGCTGACCCAAGGGCTTTGCTCGAAGCGATTAAGCCGGATGTGCACTGCAATGGAATTGAATATGGAGAGAACTGCATTGAGGCGGAAACTGTAAGAAAATATGGCGGCAAAATCCATCTGATTAAGAATTATAAAGGGATATCAACCACAAAAATAATAAGCAGGATAATGGATGTGTACGGCACAGCTAAATGACTTTTACGCTCACAACACCACTCTTTGATATTTGCCTGATTACCTTTATATCCTTTCTCCCATTGACTTTTATCTTAAAACCCCTGTTCTGGAGCTCTTGGATGTGGAAATACTGCGAGCTCGGCACGTACAGCTCGGAGAATTCTTGGCCGAGAAATATCTCCTTGGCTTTGGGATGAAGCTCAATCCTGTCAATAATGGTCGCATGAGAGTTTAGCGTTATTTCCCTATTTAGCTTAAATCTTCCGGAGCCCTTTTTTGAGATTAGCATACCTCTTAGAATGCCCTTGACCGCCTTGTTTATGCAGCCGGATTTCCCAAGCGTGAGCTGGAATGCCCTTAGCGCAATAAGCTTCTTGGTGTCCATAAGGTTTGGCTTAAGGGGGAAAAAACAGGCCTTGATTTTAAGCGCATTATTGTCTTCTATAATCTTGTTTTGCAAGGATATCCTGCCGCTTGAAAGGAAGAAATTTCCGGTGCTCTGAATTATTCCAGACTCTGAAAATGCATTTTTCTTAGTGAAAAGGGAAAAAGAGCCGCCTTTGCTTGCATTAACTATGAGGTAGAAATCTGGGGTGCTCCAGACAACTATCCCGGCCAACGGGAATGTTTTTTTCAGGCTATGCTGGGGCAATGAGCCTTTGCACTTCCGATAATTCTTGAACGCCTGGAGCCAGTTGTATGCTATGTAGGTCAGGTATCTGTCATCAAAGGTCGGTAGGCTTATGCCCAAACCCTTGTCCAGCATGAAGCATATATCTGCTGCATCAATGCATTGCCCGCTTATAGAATAAAACCCACCGGGCATTAAGTATTTGGTGTTCCTGCTTGCGTAGCACCCGCCAACAGTCCCGTCAGGGTGGATGAAATACTTCAGGAATGAGGCTGCCCTTTTTATTGCAGCCAAGACCCTCTTGTCACGAGACTTGGAGTAATATTTTGAGAGGTAGTCTATCATTAACGAGAGATAGCCAATGTCAGGGCCCTCGTATTCATACCACCACCCCTCATTCGTCTGGCTGGCAAGGATTGCATCAATCTTTTTTTCTGCCCCTCTCTTGAATTTCTCTTCTTTGGTGGTTAGGTAGGAATTGTAGAGGGCAATTGCAGAGCCCGCCTGCTGGTTCAAGACTTTCATTTCACTATGCTTCATCATCCACGAGGCAGATTTCTTTATAGATTTGATTATTGACCCTTCAACATTGCCCAATTCAAGCAGGGTCTCGGTTACCGCGTAAGTCGAGAAGGCAGTCGCCACGAAGCTGTGCTCATTTGGGTACCATTCGTTAAACGAGCCGTTTTTGTTTTGCATCATCTGCCAAAACCTAAGGGCGGCATTTATCCACTCCATTATATTGGACTGGTGATAGTAAGGATTCTCTTTTGATTTTAGGTTGTACAGCAGTGCAAGCGTAAGTGCAGCTTCCTGGCACCTTGCCGACGGGAAATCCACTATCTTGTACTGCCAGTAATTTCGGTCAAAGCATCCGTAAGTGGCGGAAGTCTTGCTTCTGTCGAGCAGTGAAAGGAGTCTTGGAATTTCCCCAACCACGCTTCTGAGTATGTGTTGCCTTGCGTTCATTTGATTTTCCTTGCCCGTATGATGGCAACCGAGCCGAACGGCAATGGCCCCGAGCCCTGGATTTTTATCATAAACTCCAAGGCTTTTGTGAAGAAATTATTGTGGCTAGCCCTGTGCAGGTAGCTGGAGCCTCCTGATTTTACATATTGTATGAGCATCTGCAATGCCTGGTTGAAGAAGGGGGGTATTATGAAGTATTTTTTGGAAAATGTTACCTTGAAGCCTTTGCCTTTTAGTTCTTTCTTGATTTTTCTCAGCCCAAGAGGCTTGTAGGGGCCCCAGAACGCATAAATGCCCGTTTTTCTTACATCGTCCCCAAAAAGGAAGATTATGGGATAATAAAACAGGCTGAAAAGGGCTGAGGGAAGCCTCGAGATTATCACCAGCTCCCCATTCTCCTTTAGAACATGATGGGCTTTTGAAAGGCTCTCGAGCCTTAAGCCTTGCGGCAATCTCTCGGCCTTGAATATCATGTAAGCCCGGTCATATTCGCCGGTTACGCTGTCATATGATTCGTATCCTATCTCCTTTGATTTCTCAGGGCAATACAAATTCACGGCCTCCCTGACATAGGCTTCTGTATTCTCGTCGAGGTTTACGGAGGTTATTTTCTGGCTTGGGAAAAGCTCTAGCATGCTGCCGTCATACGAAAAGAAGTCGATAATCTTCCTGCCGTTTCCCTTGGACAAGGCATTTTTTACAAGCTGTCTTTCCATAACATCCATTATGTCCATGGATTTTCCAGGGAAGGTTTTCCTGCAGTAGTATTTCTGATAGTCAACAAGCTTTTCCTTTGTCCAGTCCCCGGTGTTGTAGGACCTCTTAGGGGTATGCTCGGAGGAAAATATGTTTACGGAGAGCACCTCATCTACATGCCTCCTGGTTACATTTGGGGCTTTCCTTTCGGTCTCAGCGGGATAGCCAAGCAAAACAAAAGAGTTGATGGAGTAATTTTTTGGAATATTTAATATCTTCTTTACCCTCTTCTCATTTCCAAATGAATTCATCGACAGTGAGCCAAGATTGTTGTTTGTGGCGCTTAAGAGCATGTTTTGGGTGGCAAGGGAAGCTGCCTGCACGGCTTCTTTTTTGTGCCACGCATCATAACATCCAACAAGAACTAATGGAGCCCTGCCCACAATTGTAGAGGAATATGCCTCTTTTACAAGCCTTGATTTTATTGCGTCATCCGTTATTGCAATGAACTTCCAAAGCTGCTGGTTGCAGGGTGTTGGGGCATAGGTTGCATCTTCAACGAGTTTTTTTACGAGCTCCAGGGGCACTTTCCTGCCTGTAAACCTCCTTATACTCCTTCTCTTCCTTACCACTTTCTCAAAATCCATAGTCTAAAGGTATTAAAAAACAGTTTTTATAGCTTTGGGCTATTTCACCATGAGATTTGTGTAGTGGAAAAGAAGGTAGCGTAAGATTGCCAGGCTCCCAATGGCAATGGCGGTTGCAATCACTGTTGGTATTTTTGCAACATCTATCAAAAACCAGGAAATTCCGAAGTTAAGCACCAGGCTGAAAGCGTTGACAACCGTGTACTTGATAAACTGGTATTTTATCAGCTTTATAGAATGGTAGACAAAAAACTTAAGGATGTGTATGAAAGAGACTATAAGCGCTGCTGATACACCCGTGTTGACATTTAGTTTGTCAACAAAAACCCACATTAGTGCAATCTGAAGCAGGCTTGACAATAGCCCTACAACAGTGAATTTTGTGAACTTGATGCTGTGCTCCTCTGCAACCTCCCTTATACTTTTCCGCATATTACAGCAGAAGCAGGAAAGTTAATAAAAGTTGCTGTTGGAATGCCCTATATTGTTCTTTCACTGGTGCTTTTAGCATAGCCTTTGGACAGAAACCTATAAATATGGTCTTTGCATTTCCGACCCTATGGGGAAAAGCATAAGCGTGGTGGTGCCTGTTTTCAATGAGGCAGAAAATATTCCTGTTCTGTATAGAAGCCTAAAGGAAGTTTTAATCAGGTTGGGGTTCCGCCATGAAATAATCTTTGTGGATGATGGAAGCACGGACAATACCCCGAAAACCATTGAAAACATAAGCTCAAAGGACAGAACTGTCAAGCATATAAGGTTCAGGAGAAACCTGCAAAAGGCAGCTGCACTTTCTGCAGGCTTCAGGGAGGCTAAAGGGGATATTGTTTTTACGATGGACGGCGACATGCAGGACGACCCCAGGGAGATTCCCAGATTTCTTGCGAAAATGGATGAGGGCTATGACCTTGTTGTGGGGTGGAAATACCGGAGAAAGGACCCCTTGACAAAGACCATTCCCTCAAAATTCTTCAATTTTCTGACCAGGCTTGTAACTGGCGTTAAGGTGCATGACTCCAATTGCGGATTCAAGGCTTTTAGGAGCGAAGCGGTAAAAAATCTGAAGGTGTATGGGGAGCTCCATAGGTTTATCCCGTCATTGGCATACCTTCAGGGCTTTAGGGTAGGTGAGATTAAAGTGGAACATCACAAAAGGCTGCATGGAAAGAGCAAATACGGCATCAGCAGGCTCTTCAAGGGATTTTTTGACCTGCTGACGGTACAGTTTTTGATGAAATACGGCAAGAGGCCGATGCATTTCTTTGGTGGCATAGGGATGCTGTGCATACTTGCGGGATTGTTAATCGGAATTTACCTTGTTGCATTGTGGCTGAACGGCATCAAGATAGGAAGCAGGCCTTTGCTCATACTCGGAGTCCTGCTTGTAATCGTGGGGGCCCAGTTTTTCTCAATGGGATATCTGGGTGAAATGGTTGCAAGGCTGGGAGAAGAGAAAAAATAGCATGGACATAAAAAAGTTTCTCGATTTTTCGAAATTCCATTGGTACTTCATATTGCTAATACTAATGCTTGTGATTGTCCAACTTTGGTCATTTGCCCCATTCAACCTAAAGGAGCTGCCGATGCTGGACCATTCAACCACTTACCTGCCGCGAATGGAATTCATGAGACAGTCATTTTACGATTATAATGATATTTGGCCCTTGTGGAATCCATATGGGTTTAGCGGGATGCCAATGCTTGGCTCAGGAATGTTTCTTGGCCTTGACTCATGGTCAGGATGGCTTGCAATCATGCTTCCTCCAGTTGCCGCTACTAAGCTGAACTACTTTATTGATTACATAATTGCAGGGATTTCAATGTATGCCCTTGTATTTTCCATAACAAAAAAGCGCGTTTCAGGTCTTTTCGGGGCAATAGTTTACATGTTCTCGGGGTACATGATAAGAACCCTTGACGGAGGCTTGACGCAGCTTAATGCGTACGCAATAACACCCATAATATTTCTTTTTTTAATCAAGGCATTCCAGGAGAGAAAATGGGTGTTTTATTCCGTGTTAACAGGCATAATGCTTGCACTGCAGATTAGGGTTGACCCGAGCTTAAAAGTGCCATTGTTCAACATCCTTGCATTTGGGATTTTTCTTGCTGTTCAGCTTATTGGCTCTGGCTTTAACGAGAGAATCAAGAAGGTGTTCCTCGTTGGGCTTATTGTTTCGATAGTGTTGCTGGGGCTTAGCGCACAGAGGGTATTGCCGGCAAAGGAATACCTGGACATTACAGGCAGGGGGCATTTGAGTTACGAGCAAAGTGCGTCACGGGCAACGCCATTGTCAGAAACATTCTCGACTGCAATAGAGCCTTTCAAGCTTGGGATTCGCTATTCCGGGCGGGAAGGGCTTTACAAGATAGGAATCATAGCTTTTTTGCTCATATTGTATGCCCTGTACAAAAAACCCACAAAAAGGATTCACATTTTCCTCCTTTTGACAATGATACTGGCGCTGTCGATAACATCTGGCTCTTTTGTATTCAAATTTTTATACGATTATGTGCCGCCATTTGACAGCTTTAGGTACTTGGAGAGGGTGTTTGCGCTGTTTTCCTTCGCAGGGGCGTTTCTTGCTGCGCTTGGTGCAGACATGCTGCTCGACTCCCTAAAGGAAAAATATCGCCTGGAAAGGAAGGGCATGATTATAGCGTGTTCCGCGTTAATTGGCATTGTCATGCTTAACTTAATGGTTTTTGCAAGGCAGCCAGCAGGATTTGAGCAGTATCCGGTCCAGGATGTAATTGAGAACAATGACATTCTAAGGTATGTTGCAAATCAGACAGGCAATTTCAGGATACATACATTTGAGACCAACGGCATTGACTGGGGGACAGACGTTTATAATACTCATTTTAAGCTTGAGCATATCTACTCTTATTCCCCGACTTGGCTGACTGAGTATATGAATGAATACCTTTCAATCGCGACGCAATACAACCCTGCGAAATTCTGGGGCATTTTAAACGTAAAGTACATAACTTCAATGGAGGAGAGAAATGTTAGTGGTTTGTCATTGGTTGGGAAATTCAAAGAATGCAACGTATGCCCCATAGAGAATTTGCTGAAGGCCCATGGGCCCTATCTGTATGAGAATAACGAATTTGTGCCAAGGGCTTTCCTGACAAAGAACGCAATTTTGGTGGTTGGTGAAAAAGAAGCTGCAAAGAAGGCAATGTACGGCTTAATGCTTGATGAACAATTTGACACAAGAAACATGGCTGTTGCACTTTCGGAGGGATTGGTAACTAAATATGCAGTTGAAGACCTTGGGAACTTTCCAGTTGTAATCCTTACAGAGGGTTCGATAGACGAAAAAAGCACGGATTTGCTGGCAAATTACGTTTCAAACGGGGGAATTCTTTTGCCGGATATAACTAAAGGCGAAACTGAAATCAGCGATGAGTCTATTAAGATGGTATGGGAAAAATTTAGGGGGCATGAATCAAAAGTTATCGAAGAGATAAAAGTTCCCGATTTCAACGCCAAAACTGTAAGCTTAAATGGAAAAGGCTTCCTCGTCATGAGCGAGCTTTATTCAATGTATCCTGGATGGAAATCATATGCAGATGGCAAGGAAAAAGAAATCTACCGCGCGAATGGGGTAGTGAGCGCAGTCCATGTTGACGGGGAGGAAAAAGTTGAATTTAGGTACCTCCCGAAATCCTATGTGATTGGAAGCTGGATTTCTGGATTAACAGTTCTGGCAATAATCGGTTATTTTGCTTACTATTTCAAAACTCGCAAACATGGGCAGCCTAATTAAGCAAAATTGGAAGTTCATTCTGGCCTTTTTTTTACTTACATCTATATTCTACTGGGACGGGCTTTCCTTTAACCGCATGATTTATTCAGAATGCCTTGTGGCAGAGGTCGCAAACTTTAAGGTCGCGCAGGATAGCTTGCTTAATTTGGATTTTCCATTATGGATGCCAAACTATCATGGAGGCATTCCCTTCTTTGCTAATGCGCAAAACGCCGTGCTGCATTACAACGTATTGCTTGGAATCTTAAGCCCATCGTTTCAGGGCGGCTGCAATCTCGGAATCTTGGTTAATACTTTTCTTGCCGGTGTGTTTATGTTTTTTCTTATGCTTTACCTTGGCCTGAAAAAGAGAAATGCGTTTATTTCGGGAGTTATATACATGTTCAGCGGGTTTGCAATTACGCACGCGATTACAATTCAGTCCAGGTATTCGATTTATGCTTGGACACCATTGATGTTTCTATTTTTACATAAAGCGCTTAATTCTGAAGAGTGGCTTAAGAATAGCATAATAGTAGGCATAGTTGTTGCGATTGCCGCCCATAGTTCAGGGCTTGATTTTTTCCTTTATGCAGTAAGCGTAATATTTCCGATAGTGCTTCTAATGCATTTGTTTGGAAAGGGCGTTAAGAAAAGGGCACTGAGGGCGGTATTTGTTGGCGTTGTTATTGGGGTTGTTTTCTTAGGCTTGATGGCAATTAGAGTTCTGCCTCTTCTTGAATGGGCTGAAGTCTCAAGCAAGGGTCCTGGCTTTTCTTATGGGGACAGCATTGGGGGGCATCTGCAGTTCAAGACGTTTGAGGATTTCTACACGCTGTTAATAAATCCGCCGAATAAATGGGTTGAGCATAATTCCTATGCAAGCCTAGGGCCTATTGCATTGTTGCTTGTGCTCTTTTCGATTCCGATGTGGAAGAAAAAATCAGTGCTTACATTTGTGCTGATAGCATTAGCCGGCTTCCTTATCGGTGCAGGCACAATACTCTACTATCCGCTCTGGAAATTTGTTCCCGGAATTGCGGCTGGGCACCATGTTGACAGGTTCTTGTTCATTTTCCAGTTTGGAATCGCTATCCTGGCTGGGTTTGGTTCTTCGGGGTTATTTGAGTTTATGGAGGAGAAGTTTCCAAAAGTGAATTTGAAGGTGGCCTTTGCTTTGGTTGTTGTCCTTATTTTTGCCACAAGTGCAGTTTTTTCTGCAAAATCAATTTACGGAAGGAAAACAATCGACTTGGAATATTCGCTGGAAAACAACAATCTCCTGAACTATCTCTCCGAGCAGAAAGGGGTATTCAGAATCCACAATATTGGGACTCAAACCATTGCCGGGTTTGCGGGAATGTACGCAGTTTTCAAGGATTTGGAAATTCTGTATGGTACAAGCCCTATATGGGTTTATGATTATCTCAATGAATATCTTTCGATATCCTACTCTGACCCCGCAAAATTCTACGGGATGCTTAATACAAAGTACGTCTATTCAGACAGGGAGATTAATGTTTCTGGGCTTCAGTTTGTGAAAAAGTTTGAAGAGTGCGAAAACTGCCTTGAGGATTATGGAACTGACAAGGGCATAGATGGCCCCTACCTTTATGAAAATACTGCATATCTGCCAAGGGCCTATTTTCCTGACAAAAGTGCGTTGATAATAGGCGATAGAGAACAGGAAAAGGGAGCAATGTACGAGATGATGAAGCTTCCTGAGTTCTATCCGGCAAAGGTAAATATCGTAATGGGTGAAAGCAACAAGGTTAAAGATTATGATGGCTTAAGCAGGTTTGCAACAATTATCCTTGTCAACGGGGCAGATGCAGGAGATGGAAATGCTTTGAAGGATTATGTAGAAAAGGGCGGCGTATTGCTTCCGAATATTGTAGAAGGAAAAACCTCTGTAACCCTGGAAGAGGTTGCTAGTACATTCAGGGAATTTGGGGCTGGTTTTGATGCAGAGGAAGTTATGATTAAGGAGTACACAAGCGACAGAAGAGTTTTTGATGTTAGCGGCAAAAAAGGATTTTTGCAGCTGGCAGAGAAATTTTATTTATTTCCAAATGGCTGGAGGGCGTATGCGGATGGCAAGGAAAGGGAAATATTGCGTTCTAACGGGGTTAACAGCGCTATCTGGATAGATGGCGAAAAGGAGCTTGTGCTGGAGTATGAGCCGGATTCTTTTAGGGTTGGGATGTGGATAACTATCGGCACAATTGCCCTTCTTGCAGTGCTTTATTTCATATATGGAAAACAGCAAATATTAAAAACAAAATCAGCTTCCCTATAGCCATGAAAGGCGTAATACTTGCAGGCGGAACTGGGTCCAGGTTGTACCCGTTAACCAGCGTTACGAATAAGCATTTATTGCCAGTTTTCAACAAGCCAATGATATTTTATCCCCTGGAATTGCTTAAAGAGGCAGGCATAAGGGACATTCTTGTGGTTTCCGGCGGAGAGAATATTTCTGATTTCCTGAAACTGCTTGGCTCCGGAAGGCAGTATGATGTTAATTTGACGTATAAGGTTCAGGATGGCTCCGGAGGGATTCCTGTTGCGCTATCACTTGCAAAAGACTTTATCGGAGACGACAAGTTTGTTGCGATTTTGGGGGATAACATCATGGGCAGCAGCATAAAGGAAAGTGTTGAGGATTTTGAGAGAAGTCCCTATGGCGCAAAGATTCTGCTTAGAGAGGTTTCTGACCCTCACCGATACGGCCTTGCGGTTGTCAAGAACGGGAAGGTTGTTGAGATGCAGGAAAAGCCAAAAGAGCCGAAAAGCAATTTTGCAATCTGCGGAATCTACATGCTTGACAAGAAGGCATTTTCAGTAATTCCGAAGCTAAAGCCTTCCGGGAGAGGCGAGCTTGAGGTTACGGAGGTTCTGCAGCATTACGCCGAGAATGACGATTTAACTTATGAGATATTTGACGGATTCTGGATAGATGCGGGGACTTTTGATGCGCTGCATACTGCGTCCAAGTTTATGGCCGAAAAGAAAAAATAGCTAAATTACCTTGTAAACCTTGTCGTGCTGCCTTACATGGTCTATAACCTTTAGGCCAATCCCCTGCCCGGCTTTGGCTTCCTGAACCTTTAGGTGCTCAATCTGCATGGATTCAACCTTCTGGGTAAATTCAGTATTTGCGCCTTTTATATGGATTTTGTCGCCTACCTTGAGCGGCTTGCTTAGCTCGACCACACCCACAGCCAGGTGGGTATAGTAATGAGATACTATTCCAACTTCTTCCTCGGGCATATAATCACCTCTGGAGGTGTTATGTGCTTGAAATTTAATAATCTTGTGATTTTTTTTCCTTACCTTTAAAAACAGGGAAAGCTACCTTTTTCCATGATACCTGTATTCAAGCCATCAGTGTCCGATGCAGAAATTGAGGCAGTGAAATCGGTGCTGAAAAGTGGCTGGTGGGGGGCTGGGCCCAAAGCGGCAGAGTTCGAGGAGAAATTTGCGAGGTTTATTGGGACAAGGCACGCCATTGCGTTAAACAGCTGCACAGCCGCATTGCATCTCGCAGTAAAGGTTTGCGATTTTCCAAAAGGCTCTGAGATTATAACGACCCCTATCACATTTATCTCAACTGCTTATGCTGCAATTTACAATGACTGCAATGCTGTTTTTGCTGATGTTGAGGAAGATACGCTGAACATCAATCCAGATGACATCAGGAGAAAAATGACTTCTAAAACAAAGGCGATAATTCCTGTTCATTATGGGGGGCATTCGTGCAGGATGGATGAGATAATGCAGATTGCAAAAGAGCATAATCTAGTGGTGATAGAAGATTGCGCTCACGCAACAGGCGGAAAGTACAAGGGGAAAATGCTCGGAAGCATAGGCCATTTTGGGTGCTTTTCATTTCAGGCGGTAAAGAACCTTGCGACAGGAGACGGTGGAATGGTGACCTTAAATAATGCTGAGCAAGCAGAAAGAATGAGGAAGTTGCGCTGGCTTGGAATAAGCAAGGAGACGGGAGACAGAGCGGATAAG
>DATDYF010000045.1:0-43975 GCA_035289105.1 Candidatus Nanoarchaeia archaeon | reverse complement strand
TATGTTTCTTGCATCAGTTATACCAATAAATGTAAATCCCAGATTATTCTTAAAAATACAGCAATCTTTCCTACATTTTTTGCAATTTTCAAAACGCATTTGTTAAGATATTAGCATTTATTTAATAAAGTTATTGTAAATCTAACTAAAAAATTCTTATTGTTAAATTTACAATCTTGTAGATTAAGGGTGTTTATTATAGGAAATTTTTCACTTAATCTACAATAACGTAGAAGTATTAATTCTACTTATACTCGCCGCATCAAATTTTAGTAAAAATTTAATGCGCTTCGTAATAAGCAAACGCATAGATTGATTACGAATATTTGGTGCGTTTGCTATAATATCTGGCTATACTCCTACAGTAAATTTTAAACTTACTTTGCTGAAATAGTCTATAATCCTGCTTCTTTTCTAAGCACTTCGGACTTGTCGGTTTTCTCCCATGTAAAGTCTGGGTCGTTCCTTCCAAAATGGCCGTAGCTTGCCGTCTTCCTGTATATTGGCCTCCTTAGCTTTAGCTCCTCAATTATCCATTTTGGGGTCAACAGGAAATGCTTCCTGACAAGCGCAGATATTTTATCCTCTGGAATCTTGTTTGTGCCGAAGCAATCCAAATTCACGGACGTGGGCTCAGCGACCCCAATGCAGTAGCTCAACTGAACTTCGCATTTATCAGCCAAGCCTGCCGCAACGATGTTCTTTGCAACGTACCGTGCAGCGTAAGCACCCGACCTGTCAACTTTTGTTGGGTCTTTTCCAGAAAAGCATCCTCCGCCATGCCTCCCAACTCCGCCATAGGTATCAACAATAATCTTTCTTCCTGTAACTCCGGTGTCTCCTTCCGGCCCGCCGATGACAAACGCGCCAGTCGCATTAATGTGTATTAGCGTGCCTTCATCCATGTAATCCCCGCAAATCGGCCTTATGACGTGCTCCACAATCTGCTCCTTTAAATCCTCTTCAGAAATATTGTCCTTGTGCTGTTGTGCAATCACAATCGCAGTTGCCTTCACCGGCTTTCCATCCTCATACATTATGCTAACCTGGCTTTTTCCGTCCGGCCCGAGGTGTGGTACTATTCCTTCTTTCCGCACATATGACAGCCTTCTTGTCAGCTTGTGTGCAAGCATTATCGGCAGCGGCATTAATTCTTTCGTCTCATTGCATGCATAGCCGTACATCATGCCCTGGTCGCCTGCACCCTGCTCCCTGCCAACGCTTTCATTAACCCCCTGGCTTATGTTCGGGCTCTGCTCATGTATTGACACCCAAACCCCCGCATCATCGCAATCAATTCCATACCTTGGGTCCGTATATCCAATCTCCCTCAGAACGGTTCTGGCAACCCTCTGAACATCAACATAGCCCTTTGTGGTAATTTCTCCTGCAACATGCACTGTTCCAGTTGTTGTAAGGCACTCAACTGCAACCCTCGAATAAGGGTCCTGCTTGTACAGCTCGTCCAGTATTCCATCAGAAATCTGGTCGCAAATCTTGTCTGGATGGCCTTCAGTTACGCTTTCGCTCGTTACATATGTTATCCTTCCCATGTGAACTACCACCTCAATGCATTCCCTGCCAACCCCCTTTATTAAGGTAATTGAGGGAAATATTCATATATGAATAATCGTCTTTCCTCTGCTATTTGAGCCTAAAGTGTATCCCACAACCATTATATTCCATAAGGAATATAAACCGGCGCATAACAACAAGGTTATGATTCACGAAATAGCTGAGATAAAGGAAATGAGGAAGCGCCTTGGAGTAAGCCAGGTCGAGCTCGCAAAGCTTTCAAATGTCTCCCAGTCATTAATTGCAAAGATTGAGTCAGGGCATGTAGACCCTGCCTACTCAAAAGCCCAGAAGATTTTCTCTGCATTGAATTCGCTTGGCGGAAAAAGGGAGATTAAGGCGCAAGAAATAATGAGCAGGAAAATTATCTCGATGTCGCCTTCCGACAGTATCCAGGAATCAATCTCAAAGATGAGGAAATTCAGCATATCCCAAATACCGGTGATTGAGGATGAAAGGATTGTTGGATTGGTATCAGAATCAATACTGCTGGATGCACTGTCGTCATCAAAAGACCCCTCCATGCACATCAGGAGCGTAATGCGCGAACCACCGCCGACAATTTCAGGCAATGCCTCAACGAAAATTGTTGTTGAGCTGCTAAAGTTCTATCCAATAGTCATCGTGGTGAATGAAAATGGTAGGATGATTGGAATAATCTCCAAAGCTGATGTCTTGGCAAACGCGTATAAAAGGTAATCACCTCAAATTTCTCAGCCTGCCAAAGCTGTAAATCCTGTCGCTCACGACATAAACCTCAAAGTCAGAGATATCATTCCTTAGAAATGGGCTCAAGAGCTTCTCCTTAAGCACGTCAGAGCCCTCATGCACGAGATTGAATGACGGAAGCACAACAAGGTTTTTCTTTTTCCACTTGCCTACAAGAAAGCATTTGACAAGCTCTCTCCTCGGGCCCTCCCCGATGGTAACTGCAGGATGCTCATGGCCGATGATAATTGTTTTTTCCTTGATCGACTTTGGTTTTTTGTCTCCATGCAATACTATGAAGTCATCAGCTGAATAGCTTTCGACAACCTTAATGCCTCTCCTGCTTGCTATTGGCCCCAAAATCTTGTCGTGGTTGCCCCTTACAAGCACTATTTCCTTCGCATGCTTCATCAAAAAATCAAGAAATTGAAGTGTGTGCCTCCATTCCTGATTTGAGATTTCTCCAAATTCGTGCTTAAGGTCGCCTGCGATTACAACAGTTTTTATCTTCTCCCCTTTCAGGATTTCTTCCATCTTTTTTATTATCTCGCCAAACTGAAACCTCGGTATAAATATGCCCTGCTTGTTCAGCGCCTCCTCTAAGCCGATGTGAACATCTGCTATAATCAATACATCTTTGGCTATCAAAGAAAGCCCCTTTACCCTAATGCCCGGAAAAATCTCCATTTAACCGAAGAAAAAAGAAGAAATATAAAAAGGTAAAGAATATTTATCTTGTTTGGGCTAGTCTTGCTATTTCCTTGAGCGCAACTACAATGACTGCTGGCACTACAAATGCCAAGATGCTTTGAAGCAGTCCCTGCAAAAACTCCCCGATGACGGCTACGCTTCCAAGTCCAACTCCGCCTGTCACACCCTGAGCTCCTGCCCATACCACTATTGTTAACAGAGAAGCTGATATCAAGAAATCCCTTGTTTCCTTTCCAGTCACATTAAGGAATCCCACTATCAGTCCAAGCAGGATTACCAAAGAAGTCAGCCATGGCGTTGCGCCTGATTCTTTTAATGGTGCCTGAAACAATCCCAAAACTACCGCCATTAAAACTCCGATTATAAAAGAGTAATTTCCAATCCTTTTATCCATAAAACACCTCCTTTAAGCGATGATTTTCCACTTGCTAGTATTTAAGATTTGCGGTATCTTTCACGCAGCATCTTTTCAACATTCTTTGGCACAAACTTGTTTAACGGTCCGTTATAGCTTGCTATCTCCCTTATCAAAGATGAGCTCAGGAAGATGTGCTCCTGCGATGTCATCATGAATACCGTCTCGATGCCCTTGTCAAGCTCCCGGTTAGTGAGCGCCTGCTGAAGCTCGCTCTCAAAATCGGAAACCGCGCGCAACCCCTTTATTATAAAATTGCATTTTCTTGACTTTGCAAATTCTATCAGCAACCCATCAAAAGGCTCAACACTAACGCCCTTAATGCCCTTCAAAGCCTCCCTTGCCATGGCTTCCCTCTCCTTAATAGAAAACAATGGCCCCTTGCCGTGGTGCGCACTTATTGCAACAATGATATTGTCAAACAGCTTCACAGCCCTCCTTATTATGTCAACATGCCCATTTGTTATCGGGTCAAAAGTTCCTGGGTAAATTGCATTTTTCATTTTAGTTTCTTTAGAATTTCCTCCACCTGTTTTTCCGATTCTTTGACAGTTCCAGAATTGTCTATGATAAAATCAGCATACTTCTCCCTCTTTTCCTGCGGAATCTGCCTCTGCAACCTCAATTTTGCCTCCTGCAGATCCATGTTCTTCTGCATCATCCTCTCATCCCTGATTGAAGAGTCGATCTTGACAACAATTACTTTGCCAACCAAATCATTAACCCCTGCCTCAATTAGCATAGACGCATCAAACAGCAGGTTTTTTCCCTTGTTTTTCCCGATAACCTCAATCATCTTTTCCCTGACTATTGGATGCGATATTGCGCACAGAGAAGCCCATTTTGCCCCATCGGAGAAAACAATGTCAGCTAGCCTTTTTCGGTTTATTTCCCCACTTTCATCAAGGATATTTTTCCCGAATGCCTTTACAACCCTTGAATAAGCCTCTTTGCCCTTCTTGAGTATTTCCTTGCCAACATCATCAAGATTAACAACAATAAACCCGCGCTTCCTGAACATCTCCGCAATCGTTGTCTTCCCGCTTCCCAGGTTGCCTGTGAGTCCGATGATCATGTAAAATTCAAAGAAGTCCCGATATTTATATGTTTCTCATCCTTTAGCCTCAATCTCCCGCATCACCTTTTCGTGCATCCTTCGGATAAATTCAACCCTGTCCTCGATCTTCATGACATCAACATAGCCCTGCGCAACTAAATTGAAAGCAAAAGGCGATGGCGTTTTGGTGTTAATGACTTCAACTTTTATTGCCCCGCTTTCTATTCCCTCGAGAACCTTAATTGCGTTCTCGATATCCATCAGGTCCTCAAGAACTTCTCTCCTTGCCTCTTTCAATATGGAAAAATCATTGCTTACCCTCTTAACGGCGCTAAGCAGTATCATTGAAGAAACCTGCTGCCTGCCAACCCGCTTTGTACGGCCCTTGTAATTTTTAAGAATCATCAAAGCCCTTTCAGCGCACTGCCTGAACCTTCTTCTCAAAACTTCTGTCTGGTCAACGGCCTTTTCCATGACAGCACGAAGCTCCTTTGATTTAAGCAATTTGAACGCAGCCATGACATCAAAGCGCTTCTCACAATGAAGATAAAATCCATTGTCGCTAACCCCAATCTCAACATCCCTATGCTGGGTTCTTCCAATTGCAAATGCAAGCGCCCTCGACAGGCAATCATTTACCCTCCTGCCGTATAACGTGTGAAATACATTGTAAGGGGCTCCCTTTTCATTCAGCGTGTGCTCCACAATAATCCTGCTTGAAGACGGGATAGTAGCGAATTTATACTGCTCCCTGAAATACTGGTAAATTGATTCTGCCGCATTGACATCAACATAAAGGTAGCTGTTTATGAACTCAATAATTTCCTCCACGCCTTTGCCATGATAAAACTTCTCCCCAAGCAATTTCCTGAACCTCCCAATCTCAAGGGCAAGGTCGAAGCTCAATGGCAGCATCTCTGAAAACCATGAAGGCACAGTCGGGGGCCTGTTAACCGAAGCAGCAACCTGTGCAACCATCCCTCTGCTGAATTTGAACTGGTAAACTTGCCCGCCAAGCACGAATATATCTCCAGGCCTTAACCTCTCCAGAAATGCCTCTTCAATCGTACCGATTGCATGCTCCCCGACTTTGACTATAACTGAAGTCTGCTCCGGGATTGTTCCGATATTGGTCATGTAGATTACCCTTCCCATCTTTCCCTTCCTTCCGAGCATTCCGGTTTCCTCGTCATGCCATATCTTTGCATAGATGTGCCTGTCTTCAAGAGAGATAAACTTTCCTGCAAGATAATCAATTACCTCCAGAAAATCTTTCCTTGGAATCTCATGGTAGCAATATGAGCCCTTGATTAGGCTAAAAAGCTCATCGACATGCATTTTGTCCTGGACGAGGATTCCGTCAATCTGCTGTGCGAGGACATCAAGGCAGTTTCTTGGAATGTGAATCTTGTCTATCTTTTTTTCAACAGCACTCTTGAGCAGAACGCTGCATTCGACTAAATCATCCCTGTCAAGCACAACAATTCTCCCCTTCGTGGTATCATGCAGCCTGTGGCCGCTTCTTCCAATTCTCTGCAATGCCCTTGCAACAGACTTTGGGCTTCCGAGGCATATTACCAAGTCTATGTAACCAATATCGATGCCAAGCTCAAGCGAAGTGGAACATATAACCACCTTTAGTTTTCCCTCCCTCAATCTTTTCTCGATGTCAAACCTCACAGCCTTGCTGAGGCTTCCATGGTGCGCACCTATGTTTTCAGTATAATTCTTTGGAAACTTCTCTTTCAGATGATGCACGACCCTTTCTGTTGCGCTTCTTGTATTTGTGAATATAAGTGTGGTTTTATGCTCCTGTATCAGCTTGTCCAAAAGCTCGTACATCTTGTTGTGCATAACTCCGTGGCCCATGTCAACCAAGTTTGGAACTGGGCTAATCACTTTAAGGTCCAGCTTCTTGATGAACTGCACATCAGCAATAAGGCATTCTCTTTCCTTTTCTTCATACCCAACCAGAAATCTTGCAACCTCCTCCAGCGGGGATATTGTCGCGCTCAATCCTATCCTTGTAAGATGAGGCGATAGTTTCCCCAATCTTTCTAGCGACAATGAAAGATGAACCCCTCGCTTGTTCTCGGCAAGTGCATGAATTTCGTCAACAATGCACCACTCAACTCCCTTAAGATGCTCAACAAACTTCTGCGAGCTAAGGATTATTGCAAGGCTTTCGGGGGTGGTAATTAATATGTGCGGCGGCCTCTTCAGCATATCAGAGCGTTCCTTTACAGGCGTGTCCCCAGTTCTAACACCTACCCGGATATTGAATTTCCTTCCGGCGATTTTATCAATTTCTTCCAAAGGCTCCTTTAGATTCTTCTCAATGTCGTTGTTCAAGGCCTTCAATGGCGATATGTATACGCAATAAATCTTATCCGCCAAAATCCCCTTTTCTGAGCTGTCTATAAGCTCATTGATTATCGAAAGAAACCCCGTCAGTGTCTTTGTCGCGCCAGTTGGGGCGCTCACCAATATGTTCTGCCGGCTGTGGATTGGCAATACCCCATAAAGCTGGGGAAGCGAAAATTCCTCAAACTTTCCAAAAAACCATTTCTCAACATAAGAGTGCAGTATCTTTTTTACTTCCTCTGGCTTTGAGGGCTTCTCTATTGTCGAAATCATAAGCCGATAGAAGCAAATGTCTTTTTTAAAGGTAAGGGAATATCGGATTCAGAAACATTTATAAAACAGGGCTAAATTCTCCATAATGTTGGTTAGTTTACCTAACCATTCTAGCGCCGCAAGGCGTGATTCAAATGACAAAGATATACGACGTCGAACAAGGCGAATTAGTGGATGCTGTAGCTCAAAGCCTGAAATCAGTGCCGGAAATAAAGCCGCCTGAATGGGCCCCATTTGTAAAAACCGGGCATTTTAAGGAAAGGCCTCCCTTAAACAAAGACTGGTGGTATTTGCGCTCAGCAGCAGTTTTAAGAAAGGTGATGCTTCTTGGGCCTGTTGGAGTTTCAAAATTGAGGGGCAAGTTTGGGGGCAAGAAAAATCGGGGCCATAAGCCTGAGCATCGCTACAAAGCATCTGGCAATATCATAAGAAAGATACTTCAGCAGCTTGAAAAAGCCGGCTTAATCGCAAAAACAGACAAGGGCGTCCACAAGGGGCGCATCCTCGGCCCCAAGGGTGCTTCACTGCTCGGCAAGGCAGCTGAATCCTTGCGGCCTAAGAAGTAAAGATGGACGAACTGGAACGCATAAGAACAGAAAGATTAAAAGAGCTGCAAAGACAGCATCAGGAAGAGTTCGAAGAAGCCAAGCAATTCCAGGCTCAGGTGGAGCAGCTCGAGGCAGTTGTGAAAAGGGTGCTGACAAAAGAAGCATTGCAGAGATACTCAAACCTCAAGACTGCGCATCCGGAAAAGGCGGTTCAGCTGCTTGCTGTTATTGGGCAGTTAATCCAGCAGGGCAGGGTTGGGGTGATTGACGATAATGCACTCAAGGAACTCTTGAGAAGGCTGGCTCCGGAGAAAAGGGAAACAAAAATAAGAAGGATATAAAATGGCACGATACAAGCATCCAAGCAGGAAAGCAAGGCTCGCAAAGCTGGGCAGGAGAACTAGATGGGCGCCTTTTTGGACTGTTCCAAAAATTTATGGCAAAACCCGCAGGGTTCACCCTGGCAGGCATACTCATGTTAAAAGAAACTGGAGGAGGGGAAAGGCGAAGGCATAATGGCAAAGAAAGAAGAATCAAAAATTGTGCTTGAAAGGACCTATAATGTTCCGTTGAGAAAGGAATATCTTAAGAAGCCTCGCTACAAGAGAGCAAAGAAGGCAGTATCAGCCTTAAGGGAGTTTGTTGAGAAGCACATGAAAAGCAATGATGTAAAGATTGGAAAACACGTTAATAACCAGATATGGGCTCGCGGAATCAAAAACCCGCCTCATCATGTTAAAGTTGTATGCACAAAGGATTCTGAAGGTCTTGTGAAAGTTGAGATGTTCGGCGCTCCCAAAGAGGAGCAGATTGAGAAGAAAGTAAGCCACGTCAAGAAAGAGAAGAAGGAATCTCCAATCGAAGAAAAGCTCGAGAAAGCAAAGGAAGAAAAAGAAGAAAAGGCAAAGGAGATACTCAAGGAAGAGATTGCAGAGCTGAAAAAGCACCCCCTTGAAGAGATAGAGAAGCAAAAGCATGAAAGGCACGAAAAGATAGGCCACGTAATGACTAAGCCGAAAGGCGACCAGGAGATGTCGGGGCCTGATAATAAATAAGTTTATAACTATTAATTTTTTATTTGAATTCTATGCTCCCGTTCCAAGAAGCAAAAAGGGAATTGATTGCTAAAAGAGAATCAGAAATATCTGAATATGGCCGCAGGCCTGAAGATAGGACAACAGGGGAGATAATAAACTTCGGAATTGTAAATGTTGACAAGCCCAAAGGGCCAACGTCACATCAAGTGGCAGATTACGTTAAAAAAATTTTACATATTACTAAAGCTGGCCATTCCGGAACTTTAGACCCGGGGGTTACGGGCGTACTGCCAGTCGCTCTGGGAAATGCCACAAGAATTGTTCAGGCAATACTTCCTGCAGGGAAAGAGTATGTTTGCGTGATGCACCTCCACAAAGATGTGGATTTGGGCACAATAAAACAAGAATTCTCAGCATGGACTGGAAAAATAATGCAGAAGCCTCCATTAAAATCGTCGGTGAAGCGGGTTTTAAGGCCAAGGACAATTTATTATCTTGAGCTCCTTGAGGCAGATGAAAAAGACATGCTTTTTCGGATAGGCTGCGAAGCTGGCACTTACATCAGAAAGTTCTGCCATGACTTCGGCCAGAAGCTGGGTGTTGGCGCCCACATGGCTGAATTGAGGAGAACAAGGGCGGGGCCTTTTGACGAATCTACGCTTTTCACTCTTCAGGACCTTACAGATGCATACTACTATTACTCAGAAGGCAACGATAAGTTTTTGAGAAAAGTCATCCAGCCTATAGAATCTGGTGTTGCACATCTCCCTAAGATATATGCTGTTGACGGCGCAATCAACTCTCTTGCTCACGGCAGAAACCTTGCCTTGCCCGGCGTTGCAAAATACGAATCGAACATCAATAAAGGGCAGATGGTTGCAATATTTTCCCTCAAAAATGAGCTTGTATGCTTAGGCACCTCCCTTATGAGCTCTGAAGAAATGGCTCATGAGAAAGGCTTAGCCGTTCAAGTGGAGCGCGTCTTTATGAAGCCGGGTGTTTACCCGAGAATTACTTATTGATTATCTTTTCCTGCAGCCTTTTTGATTCGTTGAAAACTGAAAGGAAAACCTCTTCAACAAATCCTTTGTCGAGGCCGTTTTCTTCTGCAATTCTAAGAAGCTTCTTCATTATCTGCTGTTCCCGCTTCTCGTCGAAGATTGGGATCCTGTTCTTTTTCTTGTATTCTGCAATCTCGGGGATTAAAGACATCCTCTCTGCAAGGGTTGTTATTAATACGGTGTCAAGCCTGTCGATGTGCCTTCTTACGTCCTCTATTGCCTTATGCATCTTTTCCCCCATGAGTTAGGCTGAAATAACCCTCTATTTAAATATTATGCTTCCGAATTCCACAAAACACATTAGTAGCCACATATAGTCAAATTCTATCCTAGTATACAAAATAGTAACATTTATATACTAGTTCATAAATATAATGCAGGATCAAAAGAGGTGAATAATATGGAATTTATAGTTCAGAACGCTCTCCAGGGGCAGCAGCAGGAGGCGTTTCAAGTTGGGCTGGCAAACATCAAGGTTATTGGGGTTGGAGGCGCTGGCTCCAACATGGTTTCCTGGCTCTACAAAAAGGGTATCAAAGGTGCTGAGATAATTGCCTGCAACACGGATAAGCAGCACCTTGACATGACATCAGCAGACCACAAATTCCTCATAGGAAGGACGTTAACTCGCGGCTTGGGCTGCGGAGGCTTTCCTTCAAGAGGGGCGGAAGCTGCAAATGAGTCGCTTGCAGAAATAAAGCAGACACTTCAGCAAACAGATATGGTTTTTGTTTGCGCAGGAATGGGTGGAGGCACAGGAACAGGCGCTGCATCAGTGGTAGCCCAAACTGCAAAAGACCAGGGTGCAATCGTGCTTGGCACAGTGACAATGCCGTTCAAGATAGAGCGCGCAAGAATCGACAAGGCAGAATTTGGACTTCAGCACTTGCGTTCAGTCTGCGACACCGTAATCGTTATAGACAACAACAGGCTCGTTAATATAGCAGGAAATCTGCCTGTACAGCAGGCATTTTCAGTGGCAAACGAGCTGATATCCACCATGATAAGAGGGATTGTAGAGACAATTTCAGTTCCCTCTTTGGTCAACCTTGATTTTGCCGACGTGAAAGCCATTATGAAAAATGGAGGCGTTGCTGCAATAGGTGTCGGTGCATCAGACACTAATAACAGGGTAAAAGAAGCCGTAGAAGGTGCGCTGAAAAATCCGTTACTTGACATCAAGTACAGCGGCGCCCTGGGAGCACTCATCCACATTGAAGGCGGTTCAGATCTTACCCTGGATGAAGTGAACAGAATCGGTGAGTTAATCACCGAAGAACTGGATCCGGATGCAAACGTTATCTGGGGAGCTAGGGTCAGTGATGATATGAAAGGGAAGCTTACAGTAATGACAATCATCACCGGCGTAAAGTCCCCCTGGATATTGGGCAAATACAATGCCCACGAGGAAAAGAAGCGAGTAGGAGAGGAGCTTGGAATAGATATAGTTTAAGCTCCTTTTTCTTTTTTTTATTTTATATGTTCTTTGAAAAGCACATCATCTGCTTCTCAAACCCTTTTGAGACATAAAATCCATGCGCATCCTTTCGGAAGAAAGAAGATTCAAGCTCCAGTCTTGTACATCCCTTTTCTTTGGCTAGCGTAGTAATTCCGTCCAGCAGGGCAGTCCCAATCCCTTTGCCTCTGAAACGCGAATCGGTTACCATCTCATCTATATGGCATGAATTTCCATCCTGCCAGAATGTAGGCCTGATTGTGACAGAGGCATACCCAATCACCCTGCTTTCATGCTCCGCAACAAGAAAACATCTGTTCTTCGACTCCATATCTTCTAAGAAAGACTCTCTTTGCTCTTCTTTTTCAAGCTCTTCATCCAGCCATAGCTGCTGAAGGAGCAAAAAGATATCATCAAAATCTTCAGCCAACGGCATTCGAATTTTCGATTTCAATATTACCCTGTTCATCAAGGATAGGTAATGTTTCTATTTTTATAAGGTTTTACCATCGCGGCTACTATTTTGCGAAAAATTATTATACATCTCCATAAGCCATTATTAAAGTGATTAAAAAAGTCGAGCCACAAAAAGGTTACGAAACTGAATGTTGGAGCAGTGACGCTGAAAAAAGGGGCAAACTGCTGAGAGAAACCATTAATCCACATAATCACGACATAAAGGTCTATTATCCAGCTTCAGGGGGAGAGACTATAATATCAAGGTTCATCGGCGCTGGAACCCATATACAAGTTAACAAAGCTTATGAACATGGCAGCCCCTTTCTGAAGAGAAACGCCAAGGGCGATTTGACACCCGATGGAAAACCTGATGAGGATGGTCAAAGAAGAGAGTATAAAGTTCAATGGCTTAATGTTATAGACTATTGGGGCGACGCTCTTACGATAAGGCCTAGCGAAGTCTTATCGGGGATTGAGGTATATATTGACAAATGGAATGACTTTGCTCTTAGAGATAACCCGCAGTTTAAAGCTTACATATACAACCTAATTAGGGAAGGGGGATACGTTATTGATTGCGGACATCAGAACTTTTTCATTGGAATTAATCCAGCATTATTTGGCTTCGAGATGGTCTTGGATGTGGAGAAAAGGAGTTGCGCCAAAGGCGACCCACGCGGTTTGAGTATTCTCAAGAAATGTAGTGGCTTGTACATATCTGAGACACTGTTTGAGGCAGATTTACTTATTGGTATTGTACGCGAAGACAGGCGTATGGCAAGATCTTTTGCTTTGAAAGGCTGGAACTATACATCTAAGATTGAACCCAGATCCGCAAAGGAGAAATTAGAGGATGCTATCTCAAAGACAGAGGACCCCGGTTTGGCTGCAGACTTGGAAGACTTCTTAAAAGCCTTTTTCAGTGCCTGACACCCTAAAATATTTCCCTCTCCGGAAATCTTCCGGAAATTAGGCAGTAAAGTTTATTAAAGCTAAACACCCACTTTTCCAGATGGCTGAGACTGATTTTTCCCAGGGAGCTGAAAGTTCAAACACTGTTGAGAGCTTTATAAAGCTCGCCGTTGCAGGCAGATACCACAATCAACGGGATGCACCTGAAGCCATGTTAAGAGATTTTTATGAAACTTCAGTATTGGGGGTTCAGGAAATTATTCAGTTGGAAAAGGCAGTTTTAAATGCCTTTATTCAAGAAAACTCCCATGGAAGAATAGGTTACAAGAGGTTAAATGAGGATTGCCATATTGTCAGTTTCTCAATCCCCCATTATATAATCGAAAGAGAAGGGCGTTTCTATGCTTTCAAGCAAGCTAAGCTTTCTATGGCGATGGAGAGCAAGAATAATGGCCAAATCATAAGCATTTGTGGTCCGTTTACCATAAAAAATCTGCCATACAAACATCCTTTTGTCTACCCCACTGGGTATCTTGACAATCCGATTTTCTCCCAACGCAGACAGTTCCAATACCTTAAACAGCATGAGATAAGTGAAAACATCAGGTTTTGTGAATGGTACGAGACTGGCGATGAAATAACAACAAAATCGATTGCTAACATGATTACTACGGCACAAAGAACGCTGGAAAGAAGCTACATCGGGATAGCTGGAAGGGACTTTGTTCCAGTATTTCCGATTGAGCGTTGCAATTGTGTCATAGCTCAAGATAGGCTAGAGGCCGAACATTACGCTCGAACCCACAGTATACCGATGGAAAGGATATTTTCAAACCTATAGGGCTATTTTCTCTTAGAATCAACCGCAAACAATTCATTATCTCCGCCCACATCAAACAGCCCCAACCGAGCGCCAGCATCAAGCCATCCATGAGCATAATTCAGCGCCGCAAACGAAGTTAGGCTGTCCCCTTTCTTCCTGAAGTAATGTGCATCATCATAGTAGCGCTTTGCCATATCTAAAAATTCCTCACCGGCTGATTTTGAATCAACAGAAATCTTACCCTTCACAACCTTCACTTTGGCAATTGCCCTGCCGGTAATTTCAAAATACCTATCAAGCTTCTTTTCGCTTGGTTTCATGCTTAAGAGCCATCCTCTTGATTTCTATGGGCAACGTCCCCTGCTCATACTCCATTTTGGCAATTTCCACAGGGTTAAAGGATATCTTCTTGAGGATTTCATCATTAAGCTTAACCAGCGGCGGAGCTCCCATCGAAATCTGCAATGCCCTGCTTCCGATAAGCCTTGCAATTTCATATTTTGTGCGTTTCATCTAAAGTGCCTCCCTTAAAGCTTTAGAGCCGTCCGAAGCTATTCCAATCATCTGATTAACATCCTCAAGCTTTATTGCAAACTCGCCGCCTTTTTGCAGGGCGCAAAGGCTGCCATCCGACATGATTGCAACCGTCAACCTTGCCTCGGCAACGAGCTCCTCTTCATTGTCAGGATCAACTATGAAGTGGTTTCCGATTTTAAGGACAGTTACCGAAATCGGCTCTTCCTGCAATGGCAATTCCTCCGATGTCTTTGTCCTGTAATCAATCTTTCCATCCTCATATTTTGGGAACTTTGCATTCTTCAATGCTGCTAAGGCAGCAAGCGCACAGACATCAAAAAGGTTTCCAGCATCATTTATGGTACAGAGGTCAATAACAACCATCCATGCTTTGACGCCGGGCTCGATGCACAGGGCCTTAAAGTCAATAGCCTTGCTTTCCCTTATGCCCCTGTCAACTACCCTTGCAAGCTCAATTGCCTGGTTGCCTGGAGGCCCAAGCTCAAACTCCGGAGAAGACAAAGGCAAAAGCTCAGCGCCTACCATTATCGAGCCTTGATCAGGTGTATCTGGATAAGGCGTCATTATCTCGAGTTTAACTCCCGCAATAACCTCCGTATCGCCAATTGTGACCTTGGCAGAGCCTTCCGCTGTTTTTGTAAACCCATATTCCACCTTGATAGGCTTTCTGTATTCAGTCGCCTTTCTGCCATCAAGCCTTAGGCCTGAAGCCAAGAGTTTTAAAACCTGTGATTTTAGCTCATTGTGCATCTTCAACACCTTCCGTTATGTATTTTTGCTTTAACGCCTTTTTCTGCAATTCATTTATTTTCATGCATGCCTTCAGGCCTAGCTTCAATGCTTCCATAAGCGTCTCTTTTGGGACTATTCCGTCCATCTGAAGCAGTGTAAGCTTGTCCAATGTCGGCAGGTAAGCTATGGGAATATCAGCAACAATTCCGCTGTAAGATTCCTCAGAATAGTCCAGGTCAACCACAACCCTGTCATCCACCCTTCCTACAGACACGGCGGCTACCAAATCCTTCATTATCAAACCTGCGTCTGCCAATGCCATCGATGCAGCGCATATGCCAGCGCACCTTGAGCCTGCCTCTGTTTGCGGCAATTCAATGAAAACATCAACAACCGAATTTGGGTATTCCTCCAGATTGACTATTGGAAGCAGCGCATTTTTTGTTACCATTGAGATTTCCTTCGAGCGCCTCGAGCCTCCTGGCCTTACCCTTTCGCCTGCAGATGAAAAGGGCATCATATTGTAATGGCACCTTAGAATCCCTTTTGAAGGGTCCTGAAGGAACTTTGGATACAGATTCCTTGGCCCGTAAACAGCTGCATAAGCGATTGTATTTCCAAACCTGAACATCGCTGAGCCGTCTGCCCTCTTTATTATTCCGACCTTTGCCTCAATTTGCCTCATTTCGTCAAATTTTCTTCCGTCTAACCTTCTTGCGTAAACCATTATTTCACCATCATTCTGTTTTTACTTCTAATTTTACTTCAAGTTTTTTCCCGGTCTCTTTTTCCAGAAAATCCTTGATGCGGCTTGTAAGCCCCCCTAAATGAGACTCTGACTCTATCATCCTTATTGTGTGTATTGCCAGGAGTTCAGCCGGGGGTTCGCCCTGAAGCCACACCAGCCCATTTTGCCCAACAATAATCCAGCAGCCTGTTGCCTCTTTTATCATGGATATCATGCTTCCGTGCTTTCCTATTATCCTTGGTACCTTGTATGAGTTAACCTCGATTATTCTGCCGCCCTTTAGCTTTTTTAAGCCAGGACCCTTCATCATCACATCAACAAGCATCTGGCTTGTTACATTGGACACCTTGCAGACAAGGAAATCCCCTATGTCATAATACTTTCTCAAATCTGCCCCTCTCGCAATAAACTCAGAGGTAGCTTCTTTTAGCCCAAGCATCGCCTGGTAAGCTGAATTTGTCTCGAGGCGCCAGCCATTCAGGGTTACGTCCACAACCTTGCAGATAATTGTATCTCCTCTTTTTGGAAGATATCTTCCTGAAAGGGGTATTAGCTTAACCGCCCTTCCGTCTATGCTTACGACCCCAAGCCTTTCTGAGATTATATCCTCCCCATTTCTGTAAGTTCCTGCACCCGGCACATATCCCATTCCTTTTGCCAGTATTTCTCCTGGAACCACGATTTCCTTATCTTTAACCTGTACATCAGTCATTTTTTTCACCTTATTTTTAGAACCTTGCAGTCAGCCTTGCCATGGCACGCCTTGTTTAGCTCATCGTAAAAATCTGCTTCCATGCCTCCCCCTATCTCAATGACAGCATGCAAAGAGCCATTGGGAAGCCACTCTTCTTTTAGCTTTCTTCCAAACCTGCTAATCGCATGGACAGACTTTCGCGCATAATCAGGAGGCACTATAATGTCCACCTCTTTGGTCTCAAACCTAATTGGCAGTATTGGCTTAAGCTTGTCAAGAATGCTGCGAACCTGCCTGTTGACATCCTCAAACTCATCGATGGTTATTTTTGCCTCTTCAAAGGCATTCTGAATCCTTGTAAGCGGATGGGGCTTGTGCATTTTTGGGTCAACCCCATTGCGGTGGATTATTTCAAGTATCTGCTTCCTCTTTTGCTCCTTCAGTATAGCTCTGTATTCAGCACTAAGCTGGATTTGCCCTTTCTTTAAAATCTCCCTTGCAACATCAAGCGGATTGTCGGAAGAGAAAATCTGTAGAAGTATATGCTTAGAAGCTTCCTTGCTCTTTCTTGCATCGGAGAATATTTTCTGGACAGCGAGAACCTCCCGAATATCAATATCCTTGCCGGAGCGGTACTCAATTGCCTTCTGGCTGTCAACAAGTATCTCAAAATTCTCTCCTGACTTCCTGAGCTTCGCCATTATGGCGTCTTCTATATTTACCATTTTACTTCTTCTTAACCTTCTTTTCAGTTACCCTCTCAATCTGCTCGGGAGTGAATATCCTGTATTTCTTGTCTTTCACTGTAACGCACGCTGCCTCAATCCTTTCCAGGGAAAAATTTTCCCCAAGAACCTTGCTCAGCGCCCTTAATGAAAGCTTCAATCCTTCGTCAATCGTAATCGATTCCTTGAACTCTGCCCTTAGTATATCTTCAACTTCAACTTCGCCTTCGCCAATCGCAGTGGCGCGGTACTGGAAATAGATTCCGGTTGGGTCTGTCTCATACAGCCTTGGAACATTCCCGTCAATCCCTGCAATCAGTGTTGAAACCCCAAATGGCCTTAAGCCGCCTGATTGCGTGCAAACCTGCTTCAAATCGCAGATATCCTTGACAATTGTCAGCGTATCGACTTCGGTATCGTATGTTACCCTGTGCTGCTGCGCCTTAAGCTGGGCTCGCTCTATCAAGACTCTTGCATCAGATAATATTCCTGATGCTGTTGCGCAGATATGGTCATCAATCTGAAAGATTTTTTCAACTGCCTCCACCACAATTAAAGCATCAACGATTCTTTTGTCTGCTACCAGCAAAACGCCGTCTGAGCAGGCCATTCCAATTGCAGTTGAGCCCTGCCTTACGGTCTTTTTCGCATATTCTACTTGCAATAATCTGCCATCGGGGCTGAACATGGTAATTGCCCTGTCGTATCCCATCAACTGGTGCGGCATCGGTTGCATTCACATCACCCTTTTTGCGGCTTTCGAGCCGTCTGCATACATTTTTGCCTTCCTTAAGATTCCCGAAAGGCCAACTGACCTGAATATTGTTTCCTTTCCGTTTATTGTTCGGATTAGCGTCAAAGCGGATTTCACTTCATCCACATACCTGTTATTAACCCTTATCAATCCAGACTGCTTTTCATTATCCCAGCTGTCTGCCAGCATTCTTGCGCCGGCTGCCCCTGCTCCCAGGACGCCAATGTAGCTGGCAACTGCATCGTCTACCGAAAAAGAAACATCCTCGCCCCTAAATCTGCCTTCGGAAAGCACAGTAAAGGCCAAATATCGCTTCTTCTCCTTCAAGCTTGGTAAAACTGGTTTTAATTTCCTCTTACTCATCGTCTGTTTGATAACAGAGAAAACGTTCTTTATTTGTCGTTTTTTCTCTCTCTAAGCCAAAGAAAACCATAGTGGTTTATAAAGATTGCGATTGCTGGGTTATCAGCCGCTCAGCATCCTGAACAACCTTTTGGAGAAGCGCGTTGCTCTTCGCCTCTGCATTCAGCCTTATGATTGGCTCCGTATTGCTTTTCCTTACATTCAGCCAGAATTTGTCTGTCTCAACACTTATTCCATCAAGCTTGAATATTTTGAAGCCGTCCTTGCCTGCATACTCCTTCTCAACTCTCTCAAGCACAGCATCCTTATCTTCGACCTCGTAATTCTTCTCTGGAATTTTGAAGTATTTCTTTAGCGGCTTTATTATCTCGCTCATTTTGCCTTTCTTCGAGACCAAGCCCATCACCATAAGCGCAGCAATCATGCCGCAATCTGCATAATAGTTATCCTTGAAATAATAATGTCCAGAAAGCTCGCCTGCAAAAACTGCATTTACCCTCCTCATATGTTCTTTTATCAGCGAATGGCCTACCTTCGACATCTCTGCCTTGGCTTTCATTGCTTCAATCGTTTCTTTAACCACCCAGCTGCTGCGCAAATCGTAAAGGGCTATGTCTTCAGGCTTCAGAATGGACATGGCGATTAGCGCTGTAACAAAATCCGCCGGAACTGTAATGCCCTTTTCGTCCACAAAAACAACCCTGTCGCCATCCCCGTCAAATGCTATTCCAAGATTTGCATTTGTCTCCCTCGCCCTTTTCTGAAGCCCCTTAAGGTTTTCTTCCTTCATTGGGTTTGGCTCATGATTTGGATAATTTCCATCCCTCTCAAAATACATCGGAATGTACTCAATAAAGAGTTTAGAAAACATCGCATCAACTATCGGCCCCATGACACCATTCCCGCAATCAACAACAACCTTAAGCCCTGCAACCCCCTTTACAAATTCGGAGAGGTGTCTTAAGTAAGCTTCCGTCACATCCTCTTTTCTTATGCTCCCGGTCTTGTTTGAAAATTGCTTGAATTGATTGCCATTGTAAATCTTTTCCATCTCCTGCAATCCAGACTCATAGGAAACTGGCTTTGCCTCTTCGCGTGTTACCTTAAAGCCATTGTACTGCTTGGGGTTATGAGACGCAGTAACACACACAAGGCCCTTGCCCTTGAGGTGATTAACAGCAAAATAGGACATCGGACTGCTTACAACCCCTATATCAATGACATTTACTCCCAGTTCCGTAACCCCCTTCACCGCAGCTTCAAAAAGCTCTTCAGAGCTTAGGCGGTTGTCCCTCCCAACAACTATTGTATCCGCATTCAGAAATGTCACAATAGCCTTTGCAATCCTGTTTGCCTTATCTGCATCAATCTCCTCAGGATAAATTCCCCTTATGTCGTACGCTTTGAAGATTCCCATGATTTCACTTCTTTTTGATTATAAAATGGCAATTATATAATATTTTGGATTAAGAAAAAGCAAATTATATAAATCGTGCGTTTACAACATGCCTAAAATGGTGGATAGGAATCTTGCATTAGAATTTGTCCGTGTGACAGAAGCTGCAGCCATGGCGGCAGGAAAATGGGTGGGCAAAGGGGACAAGAAAGCCGCGGACAAGGCTGCAACGGAAGCCATGAGAAAGCGCTTTAATGTTATCGGCATGGACGGCACAGTTGTTATAGGGGAAGGCGAGCGCGATAAGGCGCCCATGCTTTTCATTGGTGAAAAAATTGGCTCTGGTGACGGCCCTCAACTGGACATAGCTGTTGACCCGTTGGAAGGTACCAATATGACTGCATTAGGAGGAAATAACGCAATTTCTGTTCTTGCCTCAGCCCCAAAAGGCACCCTTCTTCATGCCCCTGATACCTATATGAACAAAATAGCAGTTGGACCTGAAGCAAAGGGTTCTATAGACCTTGATGCATCTGTAAAAGAGAATATCAAGGCCGTTTCGGAAAAAGTTGGCAAAAATGTGGAAGATGTAACCGTCATCATACTGGACCGCGAACGCCATCAAAGGCTGATTAAGGAGGTAAGGAGCATTGGTGCAAGAATAAGGCTTATAGGAGATGGTGATGTTGCAGGGGCAATCGCAACATGCAGCCCTGACTCTGGCGTTGATATGCTTCTTGGCAGTGGAGGGGCCCCTGAGGGCGTGATTGCAGCCTGCGCGATAAAATGCCTTGGCGGCGAGTTTCAGGGCAGGTTGATGCTCCAAAATGCTAAGGAAAAAGAGAGGGCCCGGAAAATGGGAATCAAAAAGCCGGACAAAAAGCTCGCAATCAATGACCTGGCAAATAGCGATAATGTAATGTTTGCTGCTACAGGAGTGACTGACGGCCCATTCCTGAAAGGTGTTAGATTTGACTGCAATGGCACAAGGACTCATTCAGTAGTCATGAGGTCATCTTCCAAGACGATACGCTATATCGAAGCAATCCACAAGGGGGAATTGGAAGAGCATTGCTATCCGAGGAGGATCTAAAATGGCTAAGATTTCTGAAAAAGATGTGCTGGTTCCAGCTGATGTGCCAAAAAAGATTAAGGCAGAGTACATCAAGAATTTCCTAAATGCGACAAGGCACACTGGAAAATTGATGCTTTTTGCAGGTGACCAGAAAATCGAGCACCTCAATGATGATTTCTTTGGAAAAGATGTTCCGGGAGACGGTGCAGACCCTGAGCACTTGTTTAGGATTGCCTCCAAGGCAACGATAGGTATATTTGCAACACAGCTCGGTATTATAGCAAAGTATGGCTCGTCATACCCGAATATACGCTACCTCGTTAAGCTTAATTCAAAATCCCATCTTGTTGGCACCACCCAAAAAGACCCATTAAGCATCTCATTGGTTGATATTGAGGATGTTATCAGGCTTAAAATTGAATCAGGCTTAGATATAGTGGGAGTGGGCTATACGGTATATGTAGGCTCTGAATATGAAGCTGATATGCTTGCAGAAGCAGGAAGAATTGCAACAGAGGCTCATGAGCACGGCTTAATTACAGTATTTTGGATGTATCCTCGCGGAAAAGCTGTTCAAAATGAAAAAGACCCCCACATTGTTGCAGGGGCTGCAGGAGTGGGCCTCTGCCTCGGCGCAGATTTTGTAAAGGTTAATTATCCAAAAGCACCGCACCCTGCTCAAGCGCTAAGAGAGGCAGTTAAGGCAGCAGGAAGAACAAAGCTTATAACTGCCGGTGGCTCAAGCAAATCTGCTAAGGACTTTTTGCAGGAGACCTGGGACCAGATAAATATTTCAGGAGCAAAGGGAAATGCAACCGGCAGAAATGTCCATCAAAAGCCACTTGCAGAAGCCATAAGAATGTGCGATGCCATTTCATCAATCACATTAGCCGGCAAAGATGTTAACTTTGCAATAAAGGTATTCGAAGGGAAAGAAAAATTCAGGCTCTAAGGAGGTATGCATATGGACAGGATAAAAGTTGCATTGAATGGCTTTGGAACAATCGGCAAAAGGGTTGCTGATGCCGTAAGGCTTCAGAAAGACATGGAGCTGATAGGCATAACAGGCCATAGCTACAATTTCCGCATGGAAGCCGCAAATGACCGCGGAATTCCCATTTACACATTCAACGGAGAGAATGATTTTAAGGCAAATGGCATCACTCCGGCAGGCAAAGTTGACCAGCTCTTTCAGGAGGCAGACATAATTGTTGATGCCACCCCAAAAAAGGTTGGAAAGGACAATAAGGAAAAATATTATGTGCCCATGAAGAAAAAAGCAATCTTCCAGGGCGGAGAAAAGGCTGCTACCGCAGAGGTAAGCTTTGTTGCTCAATGCAATTTTAAGGAAGCAGTCAATAAAAATTATGTCAGGGTTGTAAGCTGCAACACCACCGGCCTTTGCAGGGCATTAAAGGCTGTTGACGACCTTTATGGCTTAGAATTGGTTCATGCCACCATGGTCAGAAGAGGCGCAGACCCAGGAGATATAGACCATGGCCCAATTAATGCTATCGTGCCGGTTCTGGAGCTTCCCTCGCATCACGGACCGGATGTGCAGACAGTCCTGCATAACGTGAACATTTTTACTACAGCAATGTCTGTCTCTACTACATTAATGCACTGCCATTCCATCCATGCAGAATGCAAGAAAACGCCTGATGTTGCAGAGCTGGTCAAAAGATTCAAGGAAACTACAAGGATTAGGATGGTTAGAACAGCCGAGCAGGTAAATTCGACAGCTGAGATAATTGAGCTTGCCCGCGACATGGGAAGGATAAGGGGTGATATGCCTGAGCTTTGCCTTTGGGAAGAGGCTGTAGGCGTTGTGGGCAAAAACCTCTTCTACCTGCAGGCAGTTCATCAGGAATCAATTGTAGTTCCTGAAAACATCGATGCTATTCGCGCAGCAATGGGATTTACGGATGCGCAGAAAAGCATAGATACCACTAATAAAAGCATAGGCATCAGGTAGCTGCACCCTTCAAGTAATACTCCATTGCATCTGTTATTTTTACGTTTATTTTCGAGCCCAGAGGGTAGCTTCCTTTGACAATTACCTGCTTGTAGGCAAAGTTCCTCCCTACCATTGTGTTTCCCCTTCCTTTTTCATCAATTATAATTTCCCCCTCCCAACCTTTCCATTTCAAGTTTTGTTCCATTGAGATTTCCTTGCTAACCTCGGTGATTGCTCGGGACCTTTCCTTAATGACGCCTCCGCCTAGCTGCTTCATCCTTGCCGCTTTTGTATCCGGCCTTGGCGAGAAGCGCGAAATATTGATAGTGTCAAACTTCATTTCTTTTGCCAATCTTAAAGTTTCCTGAAAATCCCCTTCTGTTTCCCCGGGAAACCCGCATATTATATCGGTTGAGATTGTCAAGCCTTTTATTCCCTTTCTAAAAGCATCAACCGCCTTTTTGAATTCCTCAATTGTATAGCCACGCTCCATTTTCTTCAGTATTTCATTGCTCCCCGATTGCACGGGAATGTGAAGAAACCTGAATACTTTCGGATGCATAAGTGCTTTGATGTATTCATTAAGTGACGGAATAATATGCTGCGGATTTATCATTCCAATCCTTACCATGAAGTCGCCTTTCAAGGAACAGATTTTTCCCAGAAGTTTTGGAAATTTCGACTTTCCGGATTTGTCCATATTGTACGCGCCATTGTCCTGCGAAGTTATCCAAATTTCCCTGCATCCATCTTTAACACATGTTATTACCTCCTCGATTATCTTTTTCTCAGGATAGCTCATTAAGGGACCTTTTACAATCCACACCGAGCAGAAACTGCAATGGTTATTGCAGCTGTTCAGAATCGGAACAATCCCGATTGCAGGATTTTTTCTTACTTTCGGCATCGCAAGCTTGACCTGCCTTTCCCTGGACAATACCTCTACCCTATTTCCGTTGCCAATCTCTTCTGCCACTTCAGCTATTTTTCCTAGGTTGTGGGTGTTGACAAAGCTTGCCTCCGGAATTAAATTCCTGATTTCTGCAATGAGATTTGGCGTCAAGCAGCCAGCCAGGATATATTTTTTGTAAGGGTGCAAATCCGCAATTTCCTTAATCCTTTTCAGTGAGCTGCCTTCCCCCTTTACAGTGCAGGAGTTGAAGATTACAATATCCGAATCGCTTATTTTGTCAGAAAAGCCATAACCTGCATTTTTCAGCAAACCCATCATTACCTCGGTCTCGGATATATTTGCGCTGCAGCCGTGTGTCTCGAAAAAGATTTTTGCCATAAATGCAGAAAACCAAACAAGTTTAAAAGTTTAACTAGCACCGATACTTTTTGGCTACAGCTATTAACATCCACTCGGAAATTCTCCTGGTTTCGTATTCATCTGGTGTATGTACGGCCTCATGGACTTGTGTTAAAGGGTCCAGCCTCATGAATCCAGCATGGTCTTCCCTAAGTGTCATAATCCCCTGCCCGAGGTAGGTAAATCCAAGAACACCGCCCATATGCGACTTTGGAAGAACTGAGATTGATTTGTCAACCATTCCGGTAAAGTCCTGCTTCACTAACTCCTGCCATTCCCTGTAATGCGTCAAAGGCGTTGCATAATCTGACGAATAAGGGATATACGCTGTTTTCTTCGCATCATTGGACGGTCCGGTTTTAACAGCATCATCAGTTGTTTTTGCTTCATCCTTCTTGGGCATAGCATACCGAATAATAAAATCAGCAACTTCTGAACTATCTTTGTAGTTGGAAACACCCATGAGTTTAATCTAACACAAACCCGCACTTGTTGCAAGAAATCTCAGTATCGTTTTTATCAAGGTCTTTGCTTCCGCACTCAGGACACCTTCCGGTGTCTTCTGCCTCTATTCCCTGTAATGACTTTTGGACTGTCATGCTCATCTTATACAACCAACCCCTCTTATGAAGATTACCAGAATTCACTATTTAAAGCTTTGTAATAAAAATAACCCCTCCATGATTAGTACTTTTGCCCTATTTTCGCTCCTCGCATCTGCAATCACCCTTATAATGCCGGATTCAGTCCTCGAAGCCCTGAACCACAAAAAGGAGTCCTTGAAAACAACCTTCAGGCTGTCCCCGTGGCTTGCAACCTTGCCGTATTTTCTCTTAAGAAGAGATTCAAATGCCCCATTGTTAAAACTGGAAATTGAGGTTTTGGCCTGCACGGTATAATATTTCGGCATCTCTCCCAATATCTCCTGCAAGCCTTTCCCGTTTTCAGCCATTAATTTCAGTATCATCATAAGCGTTAGAGTGCCATCCCTGCACCTTGATGGAAACAAAATCCCGCCGCCACTGCTTCCTTCCCCGCCAACCGCCGCCTTTGCAGCCTCCATCTTGCTGATTACATTCACCTCCCCGACTTCAGCCTCCAAAACCCCGCAGCCAAGCTTCCCGGCAACCTCTCTCACAACATTCGAAGTGGCATCGTTGATTACCACAGTATCGCCATTCCTTGCCGCAGCCATCACAAGCAGGGCAAGCACGTAATGCCCCGACACAAATCTGTTGCCAAGCACCATCTCTGCCCTGTCTGCATCGCAGTCAAATCCAACTCCTAAATCAGCTTTTTTATTTTTCACAATTCTCTGCAAATTTTTCAGGGAGCTTTCAGTTGGCTCTATTTTTCTCCTGAATGCTCCAGGTTTTCCGTTTATCACAGTTACATTAACGCCTGCGCTCTCCAGCACCTTCTTTGCTATTATACCTGTGCCGCCGTTTGGGTCTATGACAACTGAAAATTTTTTCTTTCTGATTCTGTCAAAGGCTCCCACAATATCTCTAACAAAAGAAACATATTCCCCGCTTATGCCCTTTTCAACTACTTTAGACTTTTTTGGGAAACCTGTTACCTTTGCCGCTTTAATCAGCCCTTCCATCTCATTTTTTCCGATTATTGCGCCATTCTTTCCAAGAAACTTCATTCCGTTATACTCAGGTTCGTTGTGAGATGCTGTAATGATTATGCCTCCATCTGCCCCGAATAATCTGACTGCAAGCTGGATTTCGGGAGTTGAAGCGACGCCAACATCAATCACTTCAATTCCAGCAGAATTCACAATCAAATGTCTCATTTCTTTCGATGATTTTCTTGTGTCCCTTCCCACCACTATCTTCTTTTTCCTTTTTGAGAATGCAACGGTATAATTCCTAACAATTTCTTTTGTTAGCTCTCCGCCATAAATTCCCCTTACGCCTGAATAGGATTCCACTATGGCCATAAGTTGAATTTCTTCAGGGTGTTTTTAAGATTTGCGCATCCAAATCAAAAGGTTTTTATAGTCCCCATTTAGGGATTAAAGGTTTAGCAAAAAGAGGCATAGAGATGGACACTGAAGAGCTTGGAGGCAATATCGCTTTGTCTGGGTTTTCTGACTGCGATTCCGGGACAATGATAATTCTCAAGAAGATTATAGGAAATTACGCAAAGGATTTTTCCGAGCGCCTGGATGATTTTGAAAAGCTCCATCTCAGGCTAATCCGGAATGAAAGGCAATTTGATGTCGAGGCTATTGTTACAAGAAGCGGAAGCTCAACCTCTTACAACGCATCAGAATCCAACATATTTGTGGGAGTGGATGGCGCGCTGAAGAAAGCGGTAAGGAGCTTCTAGGCAGCAGAATTTAGGGAATAAAATACGCTCCAGTTTTTAAGGCCTGAAAAATTCTTGTGGTATTTGTAGTGGTCTATAACATCCAATGAAATGTGCAAAAGGTTGCTCAACAGGACAAAGAGGAATATGCTTTGAAAGAAACTCCCTACAGCTACCATGGCGTTGAATTCAGGAGAATGGAACAAATAAAGTTTTGCCTGCATATTTTTTCTGAGCCGCGACGATATAGACAGCCACTTTTTTATTCCCCATGCTTTGTATTTAACGATGAAGTAAAGTATGTGGTCTATGTCTATCAAAACTCCAAGAAGCACAAAGAGCGCAAGTATCCCAAGCCCGAAATCGAAAAAAAATTCCAACAATGCAGCCATAAGAGAATTCGCTAAAAAATGAAAAACAGTATGCATTATAGGCTACCTAGTTCATCTTCTTCATCAGGCCGCGCCTGATGCTCATCACGTGCAGAAGCTTTAATGCGTTCATCTCCTGCCTTAATTCCTGAAGCTCTCTTCTTAAATCGTGAACCAACTCGTAATTGTGCTGGATATTGCATGAATTTTCTTCTACTGCCCTCGAGTACGACTTTACCTCGGTAACCTCGTGCCTCACCTGCTTTATCCATGCATCAACATTTTCCTTGAAGTTGCTAAAATCTTCCGGCATCGTAATACCTCATATACTAGTATACTATTTACTATCCTAATAGTATATAAAGGTTTCTTTTTTTGTATATCCTAGAAAGTATATATCCGGCTACATAAGTAAGTTCCGTTAACTTTTTAAAGAATATAAAGCCAATATTAAAGGAAAAGGTGGGTATCATGCTAGGTTTGGTTGCTGACAATAACAAAATCGCTTCTATTGGGGATTCTATGTTTCTTGAGGTTATGGCACCAACTTTGAGTCTTGAGGAAATTGCAGAGGCAGAAGCTAAAAAGTTCGACGAGGAAGATTCCATCTACCGGCAACAGAAATCTCTTTTCGAGGAATACAAAAGGCCGCATACAAACAAAGCCAAAAACCGCCTTAGTGACGAGAAAAAGGCGCACGCCCTTGAGAATTCTAAACCTTTTGATGCCTTGCCTGAGGCTCCAAAAAACGAAGATAAGGTTGTAAGGGGCAAAGAGAGGAAAAAAGAGGACGATGCAGTCCAAATGTCCATCTACTGGCAGGTTCAGCAGGAATATCTATTCGGTCAAGAAGATTACCAAAAGCCCAAGGCTATCAAGTTATCACCTCAAATCTTCACAGACAGGGTAAAGGCGTGCGGCTTCGTCTACTTTAGAACATTGAGACAGGAACTGAGAAAGCTTAACCCCCTGTACAGCATCGTGAGCTGGATGATGTATTCTTACCTTACCATGACCAAGAGGATAAAGTAGGCTTCTAAATCCGAAAAGTTTATAGATAGTATTCACTCTAAAGTAGTTATGATAAATGCCGTAACCCCTAATTCGCACGAGGAGATTATCTTTGCTATTGAGAAGACTAAGGGGGTTGAGATAAAGACTATAAAAACCCCCGAGATAAAAATCGAAAGGCCAGCAAATTTAGTAAATGAGAATCTAGAAAGAAAGGTTGCTGAAGAGGTTCATGTTGTCAAACATGAAAAAGAGGAAGAGGCTCCTCCTGTTTATAAAGCCGAGAAGTCTGAGGAAGAGTACCATCATGTTCAAACTGCGGCAAAAAGACTGCCCCAAAACCGCCTTGCAATGGAGGTCAAGGACGATTTATACTTCATAAAAATCAGAACAATGGGCCAGAACATGAGAAACCTAAATCCCAATCGCGGCATACTGAGTTGGATGGAACACAATGGCGGCATTGTAATTAAGAAGCCGAAATAAGATGGCGGTGGGACTTTCAATGGAGTTGGACGAATATCTGACAAGGATTAATAATTGCCCCGATAAGGATGTAAGGTTTGGTGGACGAAAACTCCCACTCATTACAGTAGAATTTGGGGTTACAGCTAATTGGGCAATCTTATTGAATGCTGATTATGATGCTGTTGCGAAGTTATTGCAAGAAAGAGATTTCATCTTGATTCAGTCGATCGATGGTAGTATGAACGACGGCAAAAGATTCTCCATATTTGATTATGAACCCGGCACTGTGAAGCTGGAACTTAATGACCATGTCAGACCTGGTTATGTAACTCATGAAGTCCAAGACATTGAACACCACGAGAGACAGATTAGGGATTTTAATGTATCCATGATGCTGTGGCCATATTTAGAGAAACAGATTCCGAATACAACTTGGGAAAGGGCGCTTGTTCGTGTAATAACTGGTATAGCCGAACTCGCAAAGCAAAATCATTTTTCACTATGCTTTCCAAATTCAGTGGGATGTAAGGATTCACGCGATTACTCCCGAATTGTCTATTACACCCCCACTCGATGAATCCTGTGTATAGAAAAGAAATGGCGGTGGCGGGACTTTCATTGACAGATTGTATGTTTCTTCATCACCAAAGTTCGTGGCATCGTAGATGCCACTTGACTGCCAGCGTGTGAAGAGTGCAGTCTCTCACTTTTGAACCCGCGACCTCTAGATAACCCGGTTAGAGTATCATCGGCATTTGCCTCAGCACTCATTGATATGAGTCTAGCGCTCTAACCAAGCTGAGCTACACCGCCTTGAGAAACAAGTTTTGATGAGGGTTATATAAAAGTGTTGGTTAGTTTGATCCCAGAGTTTAACGCTAAATTAGCTTAACAATATTCTTCCTCATCTCTTCCATCTCGCCTGCGCCATATTTCTTCGCTGGCCACGGGAATTTGAAGTCATCACCCTCAAATCTGGGGATAATGTGCATATGCGCATGGAACACTGCCTGCCCTGATGCCTTTCCGTTATTAAGAAGATTGTTAACCCCTTCCACGCCAGTTGCCAGTTTTACTGCCTTAGTAACCTTCTTTGTAGCAGTGACCAAATCCTTGAGAACGTCATCAGGGGTATCGATAATTGTTACATAATGTTTTTTCGGAATCACTAAAGCATGCCCCTTATTTATAGGCCCGATGTCAAGGAAACTTAAAACATTCTTGTCTTCATACAGCTTTGCGCACGGGATTTCCCCTTTTACGATTTTGCAAAAGATACAGTCCATATTTCACCTCCTGTCTATTATTTTAATGCCATCCGGCAATTCAACAAATGTTATCTCGTCGCCTATATTTATTTCATCCTGAACTGACGGAATTTTTTCCGCATCCAGCGTCAGGAATGAAACAGAGTCCATTATTTGGTAGGCATCCTTGTTCTTTGAGATTACACTTCCGGATTTTCTTGTTATATCGAGAATTTCAACCCTGTCCTGATGGGCTAGATTTATCACCTTCTCAGTTTTGGTGTAAAGGTTCTGCAATGTGACCCTAAGCTTGGAATGGGAATGCGTCCCAAAAACGGTAACCTCCCTGCTCAAAACCCTATACGGCTCATTATCGTAAATTATGTAGCTTCCGTTTTTTATTTCCGATGCCGATGCCATAATGTTGTCTTTGTAGCAGGGGATATTTATGCTTTGTGCCCTTCTAGGCTTTCAATCCGGCCGAAATTAGTGGGAATTTATGTCCCACTTAATTGCAGGGGTGCACTCGAGAGCTATGCTCGAGCAGTGTGCCAAAAGATTTCTCTTTTGTACATATCGGGTGCAACCCTTACTAATGGACCAGTCGGGACTTTCAACATTTGAGCGATTTTGGGGGATACGAGCGAAGCGAAGTATCCTCCTCTTCCTTTGCTCATTTCCTTTGAAAGGAAATGTTTTGAACCCGAAGCCTCCCCATAGCCAATGGGGCACTCTACCAGGTTGAGCTACTGGCCCAGAAACTAATAGGTTGTCCCTTCCTTATTTAAAGTTATTTGGACTTTTTCCTAAAACGAGCTACCACAATTATGGTCTCCACAATGCCAATGATTATCATTAAAAGGATAACCCCAATAACCATAGCTCCCCCAAGATTTGGGTGACCTTCGAATAAAAACCTTTTTAATCCAGGTACTGTAAACATAATCATCAAGTAATACACGAGAAACAAAAGCGAGGCGAAGAACCAATCAAAAAATGGTTTCTTGTATCCTTCTCTCGTAATTAAGTAAAACATCATAAAGAAATACGAAAAAACCGAACCAATTAGAAACAAATAAAACAGTATCCCAAAGAACATTGCAGCAGGGCCGCCAACGAGGTTAAGAAGATCAGCTATCTTCGCAGTAAATAGCACCAACAAAGGAAACAAAACAACAGCAGCAATAGAAGCCTTTAATTTGTCCATCTTACTTTGCAGCAAGCTTGATATCCTCTTCCTGGACCGTTTTTCTGCCGGCATGCTGCGCAACCTTTGATGCAGATAGTGCAATCTTCTCCGTAAGCTCTGTAATGACTTCAGCAAAGGCATCTACAGCATCAGCAGAAACCCTCTTAGCGCCGGCCTCCAAAAGAATTCTAGCAACCGGAGCCTTTGGAATAATGCTTGTCCTCCTCATAATCCCCTCTAAAAAGCACCCTTGGTCTTTGTGCATCCTTTTCGTGTCCTTCATATTTAAATAGTTTTCGGTATTATTGAAGGGCATGAAGGAAGTTGACGCATCAATCAGGAAATACGCCCTCCAAAACGCAGTGAAGTTCGGCGGAAAGGCAACTGAAGGCGCAATTCAGGGCAAAGTTCTCGGCGAATTTCCTGAATGGAGAAAAAAACCGGCAGAGCTGTCGAAGAGGATAAAAAAGATAGTCGAAGAAGTGAACAATATTTCCCTCGAGGCTCAGAAAGAGGAATTAAAAAATATTGCGCCGGAGCTTCTCGAGGAAAAGAAGAAAGAAAGGAAAAAGGGCCTTCCGGACCTTGAAGATGCAAAAAAGGTTGTCATGAGGTTCGCGCCATCGCCTTCTGGTCCATTGCATATCGGCCATGCCTATGTTCTCTCGCTAAATTCGGAGCTTTGCAGGAAATACGATGGCACTCTCTACATCAGGATAGAAGACACAAACCCGGAAAACATAAATCCGGAATCATACAAGATGATTGAAGAGGATGCGCAATGGCTCACCAAGAATAACGTTGCCAAAGTCTTCATACAATCAGACAGGCTTGAAACATATTACGGGTATGCAGAGAAGCTTGTTGGTATTGGCAAAGCTTACATCTGCACCTGCAGCCAAGATGAATTTAGGGCATTAGTAATGAAAGGCAACCAATGCCCGTGCAGAGACCTTGCATTGAAGGAGCAGAAATCCAGGTATCAAAACCTCTTCAAGGATTACAAGGAAGGGGAAGCCGTGATGAGGATTAAAACCTCATTGGATGACCCCAATCCTGCAATGCGCGACTGGCCTGCCATGAGAATCAACCTCCACGAGCATCCAAGGCAGAAGAGCAAATACCGCGTATGGCCGCTGATGAATCTTGCAGTTGCAGTTGATGACCATGATTTTGGGATAACGCACACAATAAGGGCCAAGGACCATATGGACAACGAGAAGAAGCAGCGTTATATATTTGAATACTTAAACTGGAAAATGCCCCATCATCTTTATGTTGGCAGAATAAACTTCAGGGATTTGAAGATAAGCGCCTCAGAAACGAGACGGGCAATTGAACTGGGAAAATATGAGGGATGGGATGACATCAGAATTCCTTTCCTGCGGGCCTTGGAGAGGCGCGGCTATACGCCTGATGCCTTCATAAAATACGCTCTTGATGTCGGGGTAACCCAAAACGACAAGTATGTTACAGAGGAAGAGTTTTACAAGACCATTAATGCCTTCAACAAGGAGGTTATAGACCCAATCTCCCATAGGTTTTTCTTCATCTCAGACCCCGTGGAGGTTGCCATCAAAGGCGCTCCCAAAATAAATGTTGAGCTTGACTTGCATCCCGATAGTGTGAAAGGCGGCAGGCACTTTAAGGTTGGAGAAAAATTTTTCCTGTCAAAGGCGGATGTGGATGGCATTCGCGAGGGCGATCTTGTGCGCTTGATGGACCTCTTGAATTTCACAAAGAAAAATGGCAGCTTTGCCTATGACAGCAGGGAATATGAAAAATACAAAAAGACAGGGAAGAAAATCATCCACTGGCTGCCGGCCAATGACACCGTAAAGGTTAAAGTCAGGATGCCTGATGGCATAACATTAAGCGGCCTTGGAGAACCCAACATGAAAGGCATCAAGGTGAATGACACCGTGCAGCTTGAGCGCTTTGGATTTTGCAGACTGGACAGCAAAAAAGATATTTATTCATTCTGGTTTGCGCATAAATGATTTAAGGAAGCTTCCTCTTCATATCCGATAATCTCTTGCTTAATTTCTCCACGGTTGCTTTTTTGCCGGACTTTTTAAGTTTTTTCAGCCTTATTTCCAAAGCTTCTATGCGGCTTTTTAGCTGGCTTATGTCTTTCTCCTCAGTCTTTATGGCCTCCTCTTCCCTTGTTACAGTCTTGCGCAGATTTCCCAGCATCGCAAGCCTGTCCTTGAGATTGTCCATCGACTGCGTTAGAAAGGCAATCCTGTCATTTTCCCGGTTAAATTGCTCCCTAAAATAAGAGTCATTTCCTGCAACCCTTGCTTCCATATCCCTTAATCTTCTTCTTAGGTCTGCGATTATAATCTCCCCTTCCCGAGAAATTCGGTAAATGTTTTTCTCATTCCTCTGAAGCTCGTCAAGGTTTGACTTCAGGATGCCAATTTCCCTTAGAACTTGCTCTCTTCCCATCGGTATTCCTTCGGCAGAAGTAATTTCCTCATCGTACCGTTTTGCCGCTATGCACAACTGCTTTACAAACCTCTTTAGCTTGTGGCTGGGTATTTCAAGAGAATTCATTTCTTGTGGAAGAGCTTTGAAATGATGCCTTTCTTCTCTTTTGGCTCTTCCAACTCCAAGGGCGGCATTTCAGGAAGGTTTTCAAGGTCGCTTATGTCGATTTTTGGTGCACTTTCCACCGTCGGCGCTTGAGGAAACTGCATTGGGTACGGCATTGGTGATGGCATTGGCTGCTTCATGCCTCTAGGCGGCATTGGAGGGGGCATAAATTGAGGCTGCATTTGCTGGGGCATTGGCATTTCGGGCATTTTCATTTCCTTTTTCTTCGGCATCCCAATGGTTTTCTCTGTCTGCTCGATCCTGTGCAACAGCTTGTCAACATCAGTTGTTATCATATCGTTCATTGACACCAAAGCTTCTGCTATAGTTTGGTTTTGCTCAATAATCTTATCTAATTTCTCAGAAATCCTCTTGAATCCTCCGTCTCCGGATTCTTCCGCCTTAATCTGCTCTGCCGCAAGCTTGAACACCTGCATCATTTCAGACATGTTTTTTGTCAGCTGGGAAAGAGATTCCACAAGGCTTTCCGATCCAAATCTCTCGGATTTTTTCTTTAACTCCCCTATCTCCACCTTTAGGTCTCGAATCTCCTCTGTGGGAACTATCTCGTAAGGGCCTTCTCTTGCCATTTCACCACCATCTTTTCATTTTTCCCCTAATGGATTACATTGTTTATAAAGATTTCTATCCCCAAAAACAAAAATTTTTATACTAGCGCATTAAGATTTATGCTGATAGTGATGCAAAAAAAGGGGCTTGTAGTTTTCTTCTTAGTCATACTGTCAGCTTTTGACGGCAATGCATTTTCAATTGATGAGGTAAAAAACTCAAGCCAAGTTCCGGTCATCATCACTTTTAAGGATTTTCTTCCTCCTGACCAGGTTATGGCTTCTGTAAGCATGACTCCGAACCTGAAGACAAGGTTCGTTAACGCAAGAAACATTCACGCATTTGACAACTACGACCTAGAAATAAAGAACACATTCAGGAATTTCAACATGGTAGCGGGAATAATCTCCAAAGAAGGCATCGAAAAGCTAAAAGAGAATCCCGACATAGAATCTATTGAGATGGATGCAGAGGTTAAGATAACGCTTGACGTAAGCGCCCCACTTATTGGCGCCTCAAAGGTAAACGGCCTGTCCTTAAATGGCAATCTCCTAAGGGGGAATGGTGTTTCGGTCTGTGTTATAGACACAGGTGTTGATTACCTGCATCCATATTTGCAAAATGTTATACCTGGCTATGATTTCATAAATCTTGACAATGACCCAATGGACGATCATGGCCACGGAACCATGGTGGCAGGAATTATTGCCTCCTCAAACAGCAGATACCGGGGAGTTGCGCCCGAAGCAAACATCGTTGCCTTGAAAGCCCTCGACAGCTCAGGCTCCGGCTCATTTTCAGACGTCATTGCTTCCATTGATTACTGCATCACAAACAAGGATTTGTTCAATATCTCCGTGATATCAATGAGCTTAGGCGTGGATGGCTTCCACACCAACAACCCGGCAGACTGCGACTCATTGGCAACTGCAAAAGCAATTAGTGCAGCTGTTCAAAAAGGCATTTCAGTTGTTGTCTCTTCAGGCAATGGGGGTTACTCAGACGGGATTTCGTACCCGGCATGTGCCTCTGATGCAATTTCAGTTGGCGCGACTAACGACAATGATGATATAGCAAGCTTTTCGAATTCCGGCTCGATTTTAGACCTCCTTGCTCCAGGCGTCTCAATTAAATCGAATTACCCAGGCAGCAACTTTGCCTCTGGCTCAGGCACCTCATTTTCAGCTCCTCACGTCTCGGGTTCCATCGCTATAATCAGGCAGCTTGACAGTCTCGACCAAACAATCGCCATTACGCCCTCAGATATCAGGAATTTACTTCATTCAACAGGAAATCCTGTATTTGACGAAAGAAACGGCCTTTCTTTCCCCAGATTAGACATAGAAAAAGCCGTTTTATCGCTGGCAGACATTTCTCCACCACCGCAAAACTTCTCTAAGATAGATATCGAGATAGTTTCCCCAAGCTCGCCGGCCTTTTCAACCAGAAGTGTACCATTCCACATACTGCTTTCTGAAAGTGCAGATAGCCTTTCATACAGAACCAACAGCCAGTCAAGTTACACCACAATCTGCAGATACTGCGGGGAATTTAAGGACGCATTTCCATTCAGGGAAGGCAGCAATTTTGTGGAAATTAAAGCCCAAAAGGGCCAAAGCGCATCATATGGCAACCTTTCTTTTTTCATCGACTCAAAAATGCCCAAAATCCATGCCGCAACAAAAGGCCCAAGAATAAACGGCACTTTTTCAGTCGAATATACTGAAGAAAATCTCCGCAATATCTCCCTTAACTTCGGTGGCGAGGTTTCAACCTTTGCTTGTCCCTCAGGAAAGCGCGCTTCATGCAAATTTTCCAAGGACATCTCTTCCCATGACAACAAGCAGGTTGATTATTATTTCATCCTCTCCGACATTATTAACACTGCAAAATCGGATATTTATTCTGCGATTGTTGACACAATACCCCCATCGATTTCTATATCGGCTCCGGTAATCAATAGCAATCTTCTCATAAATGTCACAACAGGCGAGCCTGCAAGGATTTCCTATTCCCTCGACGGCAGGAAAGAGTCCATGCTCTGCTCAAAATGCACTTCCATTGCTAAAAAGAAGTACGTGGGCAAAGGAAGCCACTCGCTGAAGGTATATGCCACTGACGAAGCAGGCAATAGGGATTCCAAGGACGTATCATTCGATGCCATCTAGCAATCTTTAAAAATGCCATCATGACTTTCCATCTATGGCCTACATTTTCACAAACATCCTTGGCTCTTTTGTGCTTGAACAGGGAAAAGTAATTGAAACTGGCACAGAGCAGAAGCTTCTGAAAAAATACCAAAATGCAAAAAGGCCGGAAGCTGAAGCGATAAAGCAAGTTCTGGAAGAGTTCAAAAAGAAGGAGTACTCTGAAAGGTTTCACAAGCTTAACCTTGAGATGACAAAAAAGAGTGTCAAAGAGGCCATAAGCAGCGAATTCCTGATTATTGAAGCCGTCAACAATATCGATGACATTTCAAGGATAATAAACATGCTTACAAAGCGCCTTAGGGAATGGTACTCACTTTACTATCCTGAATACGAGCACTTTGAGACCGACAACGAAAAGTTTGTCGCAGAGGTCTTGAAAAGCAAAAAAAAGGAAACCGCAATGGGCGCAGAATTTTCACATCTTGACATAAGCCCGATTATCGAGCTTGCAAAGGGTATTAATTCCATGCAAAGGCTGAAGGAAGCGCAGGAAAAATACCTCGAAAAGACCATGCAGCATCTATGCCCAAACATATCCGCAGTCGCAGGCACTATTATAGGCGCAAGGCTGCTTGTGCACGCGCGCTCACTCAAAAGGCTTGCAATGCTCCCTGCTTCGACAGTGCAGATTCTTGGAGCAGAGCAGGCTTTGTTCAGGCATTTGCGAACAGGGGCAAAGGCACCAAGGCACGGCCTGATTATTGCGCATCCTCTTCTTGCAACAGCCCCGCAGGAGATGCATGGAAAGATTGCAAGAGGCATTGCAGACAAGATTTCCATAGCCGCAAAAATAGACTATTTCAAGGGCGAATTCATCGGGGAAAAACTTAGGAAAGAGCTGGAAACCAAGTTTAAAAAATGAAACAATCTACAATCTTTGAGGTCTATGAGCAGCAGAAAGGCAGAAGAAGGGTCCTATATACAAAAAGCCTCGTGAAAGGCCAAGTTTACGGAGAAATGATTGCAAGGGAAGGCCAGGAAGAATTTAGGGAATGGGACCCGTCAAAATCAAAATTATGCGCAGCAATCCTTAATGGGGCGACTAATATTTTTCTCCGAAAAAGCGACTTTGTGCTTTACCTTGGCTCTGCTACAGGCACTACAGTCTCTCATGTTTCAGACATAGTGGGCAAAGAAGGCATGATATTTGCAGTTGATGTTGCGCCTATTGTAATGCGAGACCTTGTTTTTCTGGCTGAGAAGAGAGCTAACATAGCGCCTATACTCGCAGATGCAAATTTGCCAGAAAAATATCTTGGAAGATTATCGCTTGTTGATATCCTCTACCAGGATGTTGCCCAAAAAAACCAGGTTGAGATTTTTCTGAAGAATGTTAAGGCATTTTTGAAAAAGGGCGGTTATGCGCTTTTTGCGGTGAAGGCAAGAAGCATTGACGTCTCAAAAAGGCCGGGAGAGGTATTCAGGCAGGTCTATAATGAGCTGGAAAAAAACGGAATAAAGATTGTTGACAAAAGGAACCTTGACCCTTACCAGAGAGACCACATGATGCTGATGTGCAAATATTGAATGATAAGTTATATAAACATGCTCAATTGAGCATCCTTATGCCGAAAGTTATAGTCTATTCCACCCCAACATGCCCTTGGTGCCACCGAGCAAAGGAATTTCTCAAGGAGCATAACATCAAATTTGAAGAAGTTGATGTAAGCAAAGACGAAAAGGCAATGCAGGGAATGATAAAGAAATCAGGGCAGATGGGAGTTCCCGTAATTGAGATTAATGGAAAGATAGTTGTTGGTTATGACAAGGATGAAATTTCAAGGCTCCTTAAAATCTAAGCTTCTGTGTGATAGCTGACCTTGCCCTTGCTGATATCTTCATAAGCAGAAAAAGCTGCAATTACACCCTCAGCAACCGCAGTTATCGCCTGCTTCCACGGAGTTTGGGTAACATCGCCCATCGCATAAACTCCTGGGACGTTGGTTCTAGAATTGCTGTCGATTAGTATCTCTCCCCCCTCATTTAATTTTACTCCCAGTTGCTTGGCAAGCTCGTTCTGGGGAAGATGCCCTATCTCAATAAACAGTCCATCCAGTTTAAACTCCTTGCTTCCATTGTAGGGCTTGTCAAAGATAACCTGCGTTAATTTTTTTTCCCCCTTTATCTCAACTACATTGGTCTTGTTGATTATAGTTATATTTTTCTTTTTCCTCAAGCTTTCAAGGTTTATCGGCTCTGCGCGTATATTTTCCCCCCTGTAAATTATGTAAACATGCTTTCCATATTCCGAAAGAAGCAGTGCCTCTTTTGCCGCTGAGTCCGAGCCGCCCACAATTCCGATTATTTTATCCCTAAAGAACGCAGCATCGCATGTTGCGCAGTATGAAACGCCCTTCCCGTAGAATTCCTTCTCGCCTGGCACATTTAATTCCCGCCTTTTTGTTCCAGTCGCGAGAAAGACGGTCTTTGAGCCGTATTCTTTGCCGGAGCTTGACTTAAGGGAAAAATGGTCTTTATTCTTTTTTATGCCAGTTACCTCATCCTCTACCGTATTAACCTCAAAATACTCGGCATGCTCCTTCAGCTTATTTGCAAGTTCAAGTCCCGAGAGGCTTGAATAGCCCGGGTAATTTTCGACAACATGTGTTAGGGCAATTAAGCCGCCAACCTCTTTTGCAATTATCAGGGTTTTCAGCCTAAACCTTGCCGCATAAACAGCTGCCCCATACCCTGCAACCCCCCCTCCTACAATTACAACATCATACATCTCTTTTGCCATACCCTTTTCTTAACAGACCCCTTTATATAATTTTTCCCTAATCCCTGTTAATCCAATCGTACCCTTCCCTTTCAAGCTGCTCTACAAGTTCTACGCCATCGTGCCTGACTATTTTTCCCCCGAGCATTACATAAACACGGTCCGGCTTTAAGTATTCAAGAAGCCTTTTGTAATGGGTGATTACAAGTACCCCAGTTCCATTTTTTATTGCTTCCCTAATGCCGTTCGCCACAATCTTAAGGGCGTCTATGTCCAATCCAGAATCAGTCTCGTCAAGAATCGCAATTTTTGGATTCAGCACAAGCATCTGAAGTATTTCCAATTTCTTTTTCTCTCCTCCTGAAAAGCCCTCAAGATACCTATCAGCAAATCCTTCATCAATCTTCAGCATCAACATCTTTTCCTTTAAAAGTTTCCTAAAGTCAGCAACATTAATCGGCATTTCAAGTCTCGAGTTGAGCGATGCCCTGAGAAAGCTGGATATTGAAACACCGGGAATTTCAACAGGATTTTGAAACGATAAAAATAGCCCTAGCTTTGACCTCTCGTCAGCGGGTGCTTTTATTACATCCTTGCCATCCACAAGAATTTTTCCCTCTGCCAGATACTTGGGATGCCCCATGATGGCAAAAGCCAAGGAGCTTTTTCCAGAGCCGTTTGGCCCCATAAGCGCAACCACTTCGCCTTTGTCAACTGCCAGGTCAACACCCTTGACAATCTGCATTCCCTCAACGCTTACCTTCAGCCCTTTAACTTCAAGATATTTCATTTTCTATAGCCTGAATTTGTATTTTGAGATTGCAGCTGTCATAGCCTGAAGAGGCAATAAAGCACATTTTATGCGTATCGGAGATAAATTAATGCCAAGCAACTCAAAAATTTCATCCTTGCTTGTCTTCTTTGCCTCCTCCAGGCTCATTCCTTTAAGCTTTTCGGTCAGCATGGAAGCGGAAGCCTGTGAAATGGCGCATCCATGGCCCTGAAATTTTACATCCGCAACTTTTCCATCGGCCACCTTTATTGTGATTTCTATGTCATCTCCGCAGAGGGGGTTGTTGTCGTGATGGCTTGCATCCGGCCTTTCAACCCTGCCATAATTCCTCGGGTGCTTGAAATGGTCTATTATGTTTTCCATGTAAATCTGCTCAGTCATTTTACGCTCCAAAAATCTTTCTTGCCTTTTCAATCCCTTCGGCTAATTTTGCAATGTCTTCCTTGGTGTTATAGATATAAAACGACGCCCTTGATGTTCCGTTTAACCCCAAATGCCTCATCAACGGCATGGCACAATGATGTCCGGCACGTATGCATATGCCTTCGGTGTCAAGGATAGTTGCCATGTCATGTGGAGGGATTCCCTTGGTGTCGAAGGAGACTATACTGCCCTTCTTCCCTGAGTTGCCTATTATCTTTAGTCCTTGAATTTGTGAAAGTGCTTTAGTTGCCACCTTTAACAGCGTCTGCCCATATTCCTCAACGTTTTCCATCCCTATTCTTGAAAGGTAATCAATGGCAGCGCCAAAGCCAACAGCTCCTGCAATATTGGAAGTCCCAGCCTCAAACTTCCATGGGAGGTCATTAAATTTAGTGTCGGTGTAAGAAACTTCCCTTATCATCTCGCCGCCATAAATAAAGGGCCTCATTTTCTGCAATATCTCTTCCTTACCATAAAGACATCCTATTCCTGTAGGGCCAAGCATTTTATGGGCTGAAAACGCAAGGAAATCGAAATCAAGCTTCTTGGCATCAACAGGCATATGGGGCACACTTTGCGCTCCATCTACCAACATTAAAGCATTTCTCGAATGTGCAATCCTCCCCAACTCCCTTACATCATTTACTGTGCCAAGCACATTTGACATGTGGACTGCTGAAACAATCTTTGTCTTGTTTGTTATCGCCTTCTTTGCGCTTTCCATGTCAAGGCTGCCATCTTTGTGCATCTCAATGAATTTCAGCTTTGCGCCCTTCATTTTGGCAATCTGCTGCCATGGCACAAGATTTGAGTGATGCTCCATTCTCGTAAGCACAATTTCTTCGCCCCTTTTCAAATCAGGAATGCATAGCGAATATGCAGCCAGATTAATCGATTCGGTAGTGTTTCTTGTGAAAACTACTTCCTTGAATCCTGCATTGATGAAATTGCTTGCATTTTCGTGGGCCTTTTCATACATTTCGGTCGCTTCTTCGCTAATCTTGTAAATGCCCCGGTGAATATTCGCATTATGAAGCCTATAGTAATCATTGACTGCATCCAGCACAGCCTGGGGCTTTTGCGTGGTTGAAGCATTGTCCAAGTAAACCAGCTTTTTTCCATATATTTTTCTTTTTAGTATTGGAAAGTCTTTTCTTATGTTTTCCATCTTAGCCACCTAGCTCCTCAGAAAACATCTGTCGCAGCTTATCTTCGATTGGAAGATTCCTGAATAAAAATCCCTCAACAATAGCCTTTATCGCGGATTCTTTTTTTAGGCCCCTAGATTGAAGGTAAAAAAGTTTCGATTCATCTATATGCGTAACTTTTGCATTATGCGAGCATTTGACATCAGGATTTTCAATCTCAAGGAATGGCAGGAATTGTATATGTCCGTCAAGAACCAGTCCGTTGTTATCTTGGTAGCCGTCGCTTTGAGCTGCATCTTTTTCAACTTTGATTAGCCCCTTGCATTTCGCATTTGCATCCTTGCCTGAAACCCCTCTTGTGTTTAGGAATGACCTTGAGTTTTTTCCCTTGTGTATTGCATTTATATTAATTTCAAAATTCTGGCCTTCAGAGCACATAAAGGACGAAATGCTCTCCGCCTTTGCATCTTCCTGAAGCTCCAATGTCGTATTTGCATTGATTTTAGCTCCACCGGCATTAAACTCAAAAAGCTTAAGGCTTGCCCCAGGTCCGACATGAAAGAACAAATTTGAATTGCCCTCAACATCTTTGCCCAGCGCCTGCACAGAAACAAATGACAGCTCCGAGCCCTTGTCTAGATACACTTGCGCATTTCTTGTTTTGTTTTTTTGTACATTCTGGACTAAAGTTGCCTTGGTTCCCGGCCTGCAGTAGATTAAAGAATCGCCAGCCTCCTGTAGTTCACTGATGTCGGAACTGCCATCTAAGCAGATTAGCTCAGCGTCATTCGCATACGATTTGAAGTTATTCAATATATTCCTTGCCTTTTCTTCGCTGACATTAACCAATTTCATAGCTACCCCACCGAACCCTCCATCCCCATCTGGATTAGCTTGTTCATTTCAACTGCATATTCTAGTGGCAGTTCCCTGATAACCGGCTCAATAAAGCCACCCACGATAATCTGCATCGCCTGCTCTTCACCTATGCCGCGGCTCATAATGTAAAATAGCATATCCTCATTTATTCTCCCTACGCTTGCCTCATGGCCCACATCAGCTTCTTTTGCATTGACATCTATATGTGGGAAGCTGTTTGACTTGCTTTCAATTCCCCTAATCAACGCATCGCATTTTACGCTTGACTTTGAGTTTTCTGCGCCTTTTCCAATTTGAACTATTCCGCGGTAGGATGTAATGCCACCAACACTGATGCTCTTTGACACAACCTTCGAGCTTGTGTTTGGCGCAATATGGAAAACCTTTGCTCCGGTATCCTGGTTTTGCCCTTTTGCGGCGAATGCTATACTGATATGGTTTGCAGAAGAATTTTTGCCAACGAGCATGCTGCACGGATAAAGCATCGTTACTCCGCTTCCTAAATTGCCACCTACCCACTCCATATGCGCACCCTCCTCCACCATCGCCCTTTTTGTGTTTAGGTTGTAAGTGTTAATGCTCCAATTCTCAACCGAACTGTATCTGACCCTAGAATCTTTTTTTGCAAATACCTCCACACACCCGGCATGGATGGAGTTTGTGTTGTATTTTGGAGCAGAACAGCCCTCGATGTAATGCACTTTTGCTCCTTCCTCAATAATTATTAGAGTATGCTCGAACTGCCCCATGCTTTTTGAATTCATCCTGAAGTATGCCTGGAGAGGCTGCTTAATTTCAACTCCTTTTGGAACATACAAAAATGTGCCGCCGGACCAAACTGCGCCATGCAGGGCAGCGTATTTGTGCAATGTTGCTGGAACGCATTTCATGAAGTATTTTTTGAAAAGCTCCGGATATTCCTTCAAAGCGACATCGCAATCCTCAAAAATCACACCCTTTTCAGATAACTCCTTCTTGATATTGTGATAAACCACATCGCTGTCAAATTGAGCCCCAACGCCAGCCAAAGCCCTCTGCTCTGCTTCCGGAATTCCCAATTTGTCAAAAGTCCTCTTGACTTCAGGATCTACTTGCTCCCAGCTTTTTGCGTGAATTGCATCCGGCTCAATATAGTAAGTGATTTTATCCATGTCAAGCTTGCTTAAATCAGGGCCCCATTTCGGGACTTTCAATTTTTGGTAGACCTCGAAGCAGTGCAATCTGTGCTTCAGCATCCATTCAGGCTCATTTTTCTGCGCAGAAATCTGCCTTACAACCTCTTCTGTAAGCCCCGGAGCAGTCTTAAACCTAATCTTAACATTATCCACGTGGTCATAAAGCTCCCTGTTTACCGAAATTTCCATAGAAACTTAACAATCGTTAACTCTTTTTAAATATTTCGGTCGCTATCCCCTCATTCTTGCAATATCCTCTTGAAGAATTTCAGGTCTGCGGGGCGGGTTTAAAATATGCTCGAAAAGTCCATAGAGTCCTATATACCATGGAAGAGGCGTTCCGCTAAAAAGTCCAGGGCCACATATATGCACTTTTACTGTCCCCGGAATGTCAGACCCTAGGGAAATGACAACAGGACCCAGCTTTCTTCTATATGGTTCAACTACCCCATGATAACCTTTCCTCAAGACGCTTCCATCTGTCAGCATCTCTTCTGTTGCATACAACAAAGGGTCTATTAGCTCTGTTCTGCTATCTGGGGGGATTTTTTGAGCAATGGGGGTTGTTAAAACCATTACCGATTTTGTTTCTCCTTCAGCATCCATTTCATGAAAACGCGTGAACCAAAATTCGGCTGACGCTTTCCTCTTTTCACTTTTTGGCCCTAATCTCATAACAAGCCTGTCTAAAAGGCTATCGGTAGAATAAGTTGTACCGCAATAATCAACCCTCACAAAATCACCCTCTGTATCGGGCTCTTGCACATTCAAATAATCCACGAGCCTTTGAGTCGCACAAAAAACCATTTCTTGCCTGATTTCAAACCGCTTTCTTGTCCAGATTCCTTCATTAGGTATAACTTTAAGACCCCTGTGAGAAATGTTAACTCTATCATCAATATGCCCTTTTCTTTGCAATTCCTGGCCAAATTCTTGTGGAGTTCCACTGTCGAAACTTCTAAATCTGACAAAATCGCAATTTACTAATGAATAATTAGGGAACGAGTACTGCCCATCTTTCTCCATAGCTGGAGGTTGATAGATAACCCTCATTTAAGCCTCAGAGTGAAAGGCCATATTTAAGAATTTGTATGCCAAAGCAAACACACGACCTAAAGCGAATATCTCTGGATCAGAATATCTATTCTGTATAATCCCTCTTC
>DATDYF010000044.1:0-3605 GCA_035289105.1 Candidatus Nanoarchaeia archaeon | reverse complement strand
GTCCGACATGGCAAAAGGCCTTAACTGGGTGGTGGGGTTGCTCGAGGCTGGGCAGAGGCCGGGTATTGGAGCATTCTTTTCATCGATAGTTCTGCCGGAAGATACATTTGCGAAATGGAGGGAAAATGTGGACAAGGTTTTATGCGACACCGGCATATTCGGACAAGAATGCTGGGAATCAAAAATATGCGCAAAGTATGTTGAAAGCCCACCTACCGGCTCCATGTTTGTTGTGACGCCCGGAGGATTGGCGTATGCTGCCGCGCACATTGAGGGTGAAAGGACTAATGAGATTCCTTTCAAGGGGACTGAATCGCAGTTAGATGCTTATGTGAGGGGGGAAACTAATGAGACTCCGGAAGTTACCCCGCTGGAAGGTGAAGAAATAGAATTGCAGAAGATGTATTTCTACAAGATAACATTTGATGTTCAGAATCCTGACAATTCCGGGCAGAACATGGCGTTTAACGTAAGGATTTCAGGGCCGGGAGGGACAAAGAATCTTTATTCGCAGGGTCTCATAGCAAAGCCGGGAAAGAAATTGGGAAGAAGCGGAAAAACCCCGATAGTGCAGTATTCAAAGAAGATTTACGATAAGGTCTGCATTGTGTTTGACACCCAAATAAAGATTGCAACCGACAACAAGAAGGAAGTATGCAACGAGATAAAGCCGTATGCAGGAACTGCAACTGACTACATTTCAAAAGAAGAAAGGGAAGCAAGGGAATCTGCACAAGGAGACGTGCAGAATGAGGCGGATTTTTGAGTTAAGTATTTATATACATAATACTATGTACATAGGTACACAATGATAACTGAAATAAAGGTTTTAACTGCGTTAAGGGAAGCAAACAGAAGTATGACTATAAGGCAGATAAGCAAAGCAATCCGCTCCGATTACAGGATAACTCATACGGGAGTAAAAAGGCTGGCTGGCAAAGGCGCACTTGATATAACGACTGTAGGAAAAAGCTCATTATGCTCTATAAACGCCAGCCATTTTGGCATGGAGCTGTACATTGCCGAACAAGAGAGGAGAAATCGCCTTCTTAGAGACAGGAATATCTCCGCACTGTTCAAGGAAGTTATGGGCAAGATAGGAACGAGGCTATTCGTGTTTCTCATTTTTGGTTCCTATGCAAAAGGAAGCCAAAAGGTATCATCAGACATCGACTTGATGTTCATAGCAAATGAAAAGGGGCTTGAGGAAAGAGTGCTACAAATACTGTCCCTTCTGCCGCTAAAGTGCCACCCCATTATATTTACTGAAGAGGAATTTATCCGTATGCGCGATTCTGCTAAACAGAATGTTATTAAGGAAGCTATAAGCCATAATATAATTCTGTTTGGAATAGAGAGTTACTACGGGCTCAAAAATGCTGGATGAGAAAAGGGTGCAGGAAGCTGAAAAGAACCTCAAGAGGTATCTTGAAGAAGGCCTTATCGCAAAGGCAAAGAACGATTTGGCCCTGAAGAGGTATATGACAAACAGCGACCTTTCCCTTGAGACAGCAGAAAGGCTCTCCAAACTTGATAACTTCCTACTACTCAATGTTTTACATTGCAAATGCGGTGCTCCTGCATATAGGGTATAAAGTAGGCGATAAAATAAGCCACAAAGTCACAAGCGACGCGTTAATCGCATTGGCAAGGGGCAAACTGAAGAAAGAGATGATTGAGGATTATGAAAAAGCTGAAGCGGACGCCCTCGAACTGATTTCATCGAAGGTTGATTCGCTTCTGAGCGGCTTTGATTCTGAAAGATTGAAGCGCTCAAAGTTCCAGTACGAAATGGACGAAGAAGTTGAAAGGGGCAAATCAACCACTTCACTAAGCAGGGCAAAGGTGTTTGTTTTTGAGATGAAGAAATTGCTAACTGTGAAACGCGGAGAGAATAAAGGGGATATGCAAAAAGATAGATGAGCCTGGCTAAAAGGCAGCTGATCACGTAACAGAGCAGGAAAGGGAAGCGCAGACTTCGCAAGAAGGGGATGTTCAGAATGAGGCGGATTTTTAGGGCTGGATGTTTCTTAAAATCATAGATTATAACCTATGATTTTAACAGAAATCGCAGGTTATAATCGGTAGTTTTATATAGAACCTCCGATTATAACCCATAATATGGACCAACAGATTCAGATTGCCCTTGAGAAACAGAACCCCTGGTGGTTTAAGGAAGCCTATGAGACCGGAATACCGAGGCTGAGGCATTATCATCGCCTTCAGAAATACCTCGGCACCCAGGAGATATTGCTCGTACTAGGCGCCCGAAGAACGGGAAAGTCAACTCTCCTGTACCAGATTATAGCCCAATTAAAAGCCAGCCCGGAAGCAATATTGTTCATCAACTTAGACGAGCCAATTTTCCAGAGCAAAGCTGATGACCCTGCTTTTTTAGGCACGCTTATTGAAGAGTACCTAGTGCAGCATAAAGAGTTGTCGAAGGTTTATGTTTTCATAGACGAGGTGCAGAATTATTTGTACTGGACACAAACCATAAAGAGCCTGCATGACATCAATAAGAAGGTAAAGTTCGTGCTGTCCGGCTCCACTTCGTCTCTCCTGAAAGATGCGGCCAGCACGCGCCTCTCCGGCCGATATTTTGCCACTGTAATCTGGCCCCTGACATTCCAGGAATACTTGGAGTTTTCAAACATGCCCAAGCCTTCGCTGCTTCAAAAGAGGCAAGCAGCTAATCGTTACCTACAATTTGGCGGATTTCCGAGGGTAGTCCTGGAAAAAGACGAACTGTTAAAGCAGGACCTCCTCAAAAATTATTTTCAGACCATTTACCTGAAAGACATAATTTTTCCGCACAAAGTCCGGAACAACAAGGATGTTTTTGATTTGCTGTACTTTGTCCTCTCCAATGCTGGAACGCCTTTTTCCTATGCAAAGATGGCTAAAACACTCAATATTTCAGCAGATACAGTAAAAGAATACCTCTCCTATGCTGAACAATCATACTTGCTGTACGTTGTTACAAAATATGATCCATCTGTGCGAAAACAGCTGGCTAACCCGCGAAAGATATATTGTGTTGATACTGGCTTAATAAACTCCATCTCCTTCAAATTCTCAGAGAATAGGGGCAGATTAATGGAAAATTTGGTATTTATGTCGCTAATCAAAAAACAGGGAGAGGTCTTCTACCACAGAGAAGCAAATGAATGTGACTTCCTGGTGCGGGAAGGCAGAAAAATAGCCCGGGCGATTCAGGTTACTTTGTCGCTCAAAGAGGAAAGTGTGAAAAAGAGGGAGCTTAAAGGCCTTCTCGAAGCATTAATCTCCCACAATTTGCAAGAAGGGTTTATAGTGACAGAAGCCGAGAAAGAGGTTATAGAGCTAGAGGGAAGGAAAATTCATGTTGTCCCATTATACGAATGGTTAGAACAAGACTCCCATTGAGTTTTATTGGAAGTGCAGAATCCAGATAATTCAGGGCAGGTGATGGCGTTTAATGTTCAGGATTTCAGGGCCTTCTGGAACAAAGATGCTTTACGCACAGAGCTTAGTGGCAAAGCAGGGAAAGAGCTTGGGCAGGACAGGAAAAACGCCGATAGTGCAGTCAGAAAACGACAAAATACCAATTCAAATTGTTTGTA
>DATDYF010000043.1:0-4209 GCA_035289105.1 Candidatus Nanoarchaeia archaeon | reverse complement strand
ATCGTTGCAGGAATCCTTCTTGGGCCTGTTTTTGGCATTATCACAAACTCAAGTGTGATTGCAACCCTTTCGGAAATCGGCATTGCATTCCTGTTATTCATTGCCGGCCTGGAGCTTGACCTAAGGAAATTGAAGGAAGTTGGCGTTGTTTCCTCCATTGGCGGCCTAATCCAGATTCTTGCCTCGTTTTCGATTGCCTTAGTCGCTTCGCTGATTATGGGATTCTCGCAGCTGGAGTCAATCTATCTTGGGCTGATTGTTGCATTAAGCTCAACGATGGTCGTTGTAAAAATACTTTCTGACAGCAGAACAATAGATTCCCTTCATGGAAAGATAATCATCGGCATTCTGCTGGTGCAGGACATTGTTGCAATCATCTTCCTCTCGCTTTTAAAGTCTCTAGACTCATTCTCGGGGCTGTTCATATTTGTTTCAATCCTAAAGGCAGCTATCCTCATTGCGTTTATCGTTTTCTGCAGTTATCTAATAGTGCCATGGCTTTTCAGGCGCGCCGCAAGAAGCCGTGAAATGCTCTTTTTGACCGCAATCACATTTCTTTTCTTCTCTTCGTTGGTTTTCTCCCGCATAGGGGAAATACTGATTGCAGTCTTGTCAAAAGCAGGCATAGCCCTGTCCGGAGAAGCGCTCAAGGCATTAAGCCCCGGCTTTTCAATTGCGATAGGCGCATTTGCGGCAGGAGTTGCGCTTGCAAATCTCCCCTTCAATTTCCAGATTATCGGCCAGGTTAAGCCGCTGAGGGATTTCTTCTCAACAATATTCTTTGTCAGCCTGGGCCTTGGCCTTTCATTCATCTCGATGGGAAATATATTGGTGCCATTCATCATTTTGCTGGTGCTTGTTGTACTGATTAAGCCGGCAGTTGTGTTCTTCATTGCCTCATTTTTCGGCTATACAAAAAGAACCGCCTTAACGTCAGGAATCTCATTGGGGCAGATATCCGAGTTTTCCCTGATTCTTGTATCGCAGGGGTTGATATTGGGCCACATATCTTCCAGCATAGCAGCCATAACTGTCCTTCTTGCCATTGTCTCCATCACTTTAACCGCCTACTTCATGGAATATGAAGCCCCAATCTTTCTCAGAATCGGGCCTTACCTTTCTGCTTTTGACAGGTTTGCACAGCGCTCTTCAAATCTTGAATTGCCGCAAAGGAAAGGAAGATATGATGCAATAATCTGCGGCTACAACAGAATCGGCTATTCGATAGGCAAAACCCTTATGAAGCTCAGGAAAAAGATACTTGTGGTTGACTTTAATCCTGATGTAATCAGAAAACTAAATGAAGAGAAAATCCCCCATATTTTCGGGGACATTGCAAACGAGGAGGTGCTTGAGCGCATCGATTTAAAGCACGCAAAAATAATAATCTCAACAGTGCCGACTGTAACCGACAACGAGATGCTAATAAGCAGAGCAAAGAGTGAAAACAATAAGATTCTGGCGATTGTTACTGCAAACCAGATAGACGAGGCGCTGGCATTGTACGAAAAGGGCGCTGATTACGTCATTCTCCCGCACTTCCTTGGAGGCAAGCATGTTTCCATGATGATTGAGGACATTCACGCAGATGTTAAGAAGCTGTTCCAGCACAAAATCTCGCACATTGAGGAGCTTAAGGAGCGCAAGAGGCTGGGGCACGAGCACCCGAGGCATGAATAGGGAAAAATCAAAGGCGAGGAGTTTGGAGCCAAGCTTGAGAATTGGCAAGAACGGCTTAAGCAGCGCTATGGTCAAGGAAATAAAAAGCCAGCTTGATAAAAGGGGGCTGGTAAAAATCAAGATGCTGAAATCTTACACTGCAGGGAAGGATAAAAATGGCATTGTGGGTGAAATAACCGAAAAGACAAATGCTAAAGTAGTGGAGAGTGTTGGAAACATTATATTGCTGCAAAAATTTAAATAAGGCCTAATAACAAAATAACGAAAAAGAGGATTTATGGAACCGATAAGCCTGGAAAAATATGGATTTACAGTGGAGAGGGACGAAGAGACAAGAAACGGCCCTCTGATAGCTACTGGCTATCCTAAGCCTCTGACAAGGTACAAGCTTTACGTTGAGGGCTTTAACATCTCTGTTGAAGAGCCTTACTTCTGGACGCTCGATTACATAAGGTACATGCACGGCTTTCCCTACATTGACAAGATTACGGATGTATTCTCCGCTGCAGAAAATTCAGCCTTTTTCGGCGCTGCCCAGCAGCGTTTGGGGGCTCAGCAGGACAAGGTATCCCAGTTTCTGGCAACCATAGGCAAGATGGTGAAGGAAATTTTCCAGCTTGTAAGGGAATTGAGGGTGCTTGACGAGCGCCTTGGCTACTATGCAGATTCTTACGCGCCAACGAGCAGGAGCCGGGAATCAGCCGAAATCACGCTAAAGGGGATATGGGTCGACATGGTGGAGCAGGGAGCAAAAAACCCGGCCTCGGTCTACGGCATGGCCCGTGAAGTCCAGTTTACGACGCTTCCCGACTTGTTTTTCTCCACCCATCCGCTTAGGCAGGAAGACACGGACGAGGTTGTAGAGCGGGAGCGCGGGCAGTTCAACCGCAAGGTTCGTGAAGTATTGAAAAGAAAGCTTAGGGCATATCTCGCATGGAAAGAGCATACTTATGAGGAGCTTAAGACAAGGAGGGTTTTTACGCTGAAGTATCTGCGCCAGCATTATGAAATAATCAAGATGTACATGACTTGGGCAAAGCCTTACCTGAAGAACATCCAAAGGCTTTCCCTTGACCAGAAAAAGGTGGACACAGCCGATATGATTGTTGCCTTTGAAACTTCAATGATTGAGGTGGAGGTTCTTGCAAGAAAGCCGATGAAAGATTCAGGCATTAATCAGGTCATGCTTGTGCATTACCTTTACCGTACGCGCCCAGAGATGAGTTATACGCAGGAATATCAAAGAGGCCCTGTTCATATCGGCAGGGTTATGATAGACTATCGCGCCTATGTCTGGAGCGATGAGGAGATTAAGAAATACAAAAGCATGCGAGACGAAGAGGATTTTAGGCTGCTCGAAGTTATCGATTCCTCAATTAAGGCAGCAATGGATGCAATGGGCGACGAGCTGATGAAATACCTCAAGGAAGCTGGGGAGGATATCGGAACATTGAAGCCAAAAGAGGTTCCGGCAAAATATTATGGCCCCCTTACAAGCGTGCTGAAAAGCTTTTCAGGGACATTTCACACTCCAAAGCCAAAAAGGCCAAAAGTCGACAAGAAGCTTGCATGGAAGCAGGAACTTGCAAGAAAGGAAGCAGACCCTCTGATAAGGAAAGCAACCTGGGGCACCTATCACCACTTCAAGAAGCATCACGGCATGCTAAGCTGGGGTCGCTAAATGCAATTCGATACATATCATCCAATGGTTGATTACTTCAACTCCATGGATTCTCAAACTTACGGCAGGGATGCCCCTAAAGACATGAAGGAAAACATAGGCTATGGCATAAAGGATATCGGAATGTCAGTTCCGCTGGGAATATCCGCTGCAAATGTTGCGGGCGTTTATTCAAAAATCAGGATGGGTGTTGGTTCAATAGAATTGGGATTTCCGGGAGCATTTTCTGCCCAGCGCGGAGCACATACCCCGGGCGTTTATGGCCATGACCAAAGGCAGGCATTGAGGGAGCTGGGGGCAATTAACGAGATTAACTTTACGACGCATGCGGCATACAACGTTATGGGCATGATGGGTCGAGATGACCGCGGCAATTTCTCAATAACAAACGCAAAGCAGTGCAAGGATGAAATTGCCCGTGCAGTGGATTTTGCGGCTGACGTTGCAGGCTCAGGCTCTGTGGTTATGCATACCGGCGAGTTCGAGAGGCCATTGACAGATATGGTTATAGATGACCATACCGGAAAAAGAAATCTTTCTATCGATGAAAAAAGCGGAAGGCTGATGTTCAAGAAAAGGCATTCAGAGCAGTATGACGCTTCTTTTGTCCTTCTGGACGACAGGACCTCGCAGATAATGGAAACTGTGCAGAAAGACAGGATGGTTGCCTTTCCTGACTGGCTTACTTCAGAAAAGTCATATGAAGGCAAGGATGTAGATGGAAATTCCGCACACATCAAGACGGGAGATTATATTGATTATCAGGGAAGGCTGATTCCTTTCAAGTACCGCTACCACACAACAAAGGGGCCGGTGCCAAAATACGACAAGGAAACAGGCCGTTTCGA
>DATDYF010000042.1:0-3394 GCA_035289105.1 Candidatus Nanoarchaeia archaeon | reverse complement strand
GGAGCTCCGCTTGCACCTGGCTTCATTATCAAAACTCCTTCCTGCTCTGTCAATGCCCGCTTGAAGTCGCCAAAGCCTTCCGCTTTGGTAATGTTATTGTCAAAGATGAAGGCAGGAAGTGACTTTAGGTCTAGCTGAGTTTCTGAAATGTCAACCTCTTTAAACTCCACGCCGGGAAAAAGCTGCGATAACACTTTTTCCATCCTATTAGTTTCGCAAAACCCGCAGTTTTTGTCGTTGATTATTGTAACTATGCTATCCACATCCTTAACGGGAATGGCAGGGGGGTTTACAACCTGTCCAGTAGGCTCTTCCTGTATTTTTTGAGTATTGAAAAAGACGAATAGCAAGATTATTGCAACAGCTCCAGCAGCAAGCCACTTCCACATGGAGCTTTTCTTTTCCTGCTCTTTTTTTTCTTCCTCTTCCGGAATGTCAACAATTTCAACTTTTGGCTCTTCTTTTGGTTCATCGATATTGATCTGTATCAAAGGCTCTTCTTCTATTTTCTCTTCTTCAGGCTGTTCAGGAATTTCGCTTGCTTCAGACAGCTCGGATCTGCGCTCCTCAATCTCCTGAAGCTTTGCCTCGTACTCTTCTTCAGTTATGATGCCTGCCTCAAGGCTTTCGTTCAGGAACTTAATTTCCCTTTCAATCTTCAAGGATTCCATGTTCAGCTCTCTGCAAGAATCTTATTTAAGGTTTCGCTGAACTCTGCCTCCTCATCTCCGCCTTGCGGATAGGCATTGGCCACCCTGAAATACTTGCAGCCGAAGTCATAGAAGGGGACTATTGCCTGGGGATTTTTCTGGGTGAATGGGAGAAGGTCTTCGGGCTTTATTCCGGACTCCTTTTCCGGCGTGAATAAATCGTCTCCGGTGTTCAGCTCGAGGATTTGAACGGAGAATTTATCCTTTGGCAGGGCAGCATTGAGCTCTCTTATCCCCTTTTCGCAGGAGGGGCATGCAGAGGTTGCATAAACTTTCAATGAAGGCTTGCCGTCTTTTATGCAGACTTCATCTGAATACTGCCTGAATGGGTATTTTAAGCCCATGCCGACTGTCTGGTTTCCTTTTAGTATGACCGCTGCAGACTTAAGCTGCTGGAGAAATATTCTTATTGCCACTTCACCTTTCTGCACTCTAAGCGATTTTGCAAGCAACGGCTTTGCCTCCTCGAATGAGATGCTGTTTGATGTTCGAAGTATTACATGGTAGCCAAACTGCGTCTTTACAGGCTCTGATAGCTGGCCTTCCTCCATTGAAAATGCCGCTTCAGAAAATTCAGGAACCATTGTCGAGTTGTCGAAAAATCCCAAATCCCCGCCACGAGATGCGCTTCCTAAATCCCCGGAATATTTTATTGCAAGCCCCCCGAATGGAGAACCTTTTTTGTACAGCTCAATTACCTCTTTCGCCTCGTCTATTGTAGAAACCAAGATGTGGGAAGCCCTGATTTGGCCCTCCTGAGCCGCAAACTGCTCCGGATTTTGGAGGTAATAATCTGAAACCTCGTTTTCGGAAACGCTAATCTGGCCGAATGTTGAATTTATGAATCTGGAAATCTTTATTTGCCTCTCGAAGGAAGCTTTCAGCTCCTTAATTGATGTTTTTCTGTCTATCAATGATTTTTCAAACTGCGCAGTGGTCATGTTGCTTGCAGCCCTTATTTGGTTGATTATTGAGTCTATCTCATCCTTTGAAGCAAAGAAGCCATTCTTCTCCGCTTCCTGCACAATCAGCTCTTCTGAAATCAGCTCATCAAGAAAAGCATCTTTGGTAATTGCCTGCTTGTACTGTGGCGGCAGGCTTGCATAGGCCCGGTCCAAGGTGCTGGCAGCAATCGGAACCCTGTTAACAAATGCAGCAATTTCGGGTTGAACCGGCTCCTTGTATAAAGTGCTGCATCCTGCAAGTACTATCGCAATAATGGACAAAAGGATTAATTTTTTCATGACACTTCGCCTCCTTCACTGCAATGGCATAAGAACGGCATCTGATTCATAAATATTTCGCTAATAGGTCGTTACCTATAGGTGTCAAAAAGTATTTAAAGGCGTAATTTAGGGCGTTTTTGTGGTATACGATATCATAGTGGGCCGAACACCCGAAGACGCAAAAAAGCTGGGAAGGAAGGGAGCTGTGCTTTTAGGCAAGCAGTATGTCCAGATGGGGCAGACAGCTTCACTGTCAAATGAAATCTTCATGGATGTCACAAGAAGCCATGTTGTTTTCGTGTGCGGGAAAAGAGGGAGCGGAAAGTCCTATACGCTAGGCGTGATTGCAGAGGGCATGGCTGCTTTGGAGCCAGAGATAAGCAAAAACCTCTCAGTCATAATCCTCGATACAATGGGCATATTCTGGACAATGAGGTTTCCAAACCTGACAGAAGCTGATTTGCTAAAGGAGTGGGGCATTGAGGCAAAGGGGCTGCAGGTTGCAATTTTCACTCCTGAAGGCTTCTTCAAGGATTACAAGGAAAGGGGGATTCCAACAGATTTTCCATTTTCTATAAGGACAAACGAGTTAAGCTCTTTAGACTGGTGCAGGACGTTTGAGGTTAAGCTTGAAGACCCCATAGGCATCCTTATCGACAGGGCAGTTGAAGCCCTGAGGGAGAAGGGGGATTTCGGGATTGATGACTTCATTGATTTTGCAAGAAAAGACGAGCTTTCGGAAAGACAGGAGCGGAATGCTGTTATCAACAGGTTTACTGCTGTGAAGAAGTGGGGGATATTCAGCGACAAGGGAACACCAGTCCAAAACCTTGTAAAAGGCGGGCAAGTTACTGTGCTTGATTTAAGCTGCTACGCCATGACGCCCGGGGCTGAAGGCTTGAGGGCGCTTGCAATCGGGCTGATTTCACAAAAGCTTTTTGTTGCCAGGATGACTGCAAGGAAGGCTGAGGAGATATCAACAATCGAGAGGAAAATTCACTATGTTGAGGAAGAATTGCCTACAGGGATAAAAGAACCTATTGTGTGGCTGCTCATAGACGAGGCCCATGAATTCTTGCCCAACAGGGGCGAAACGCCTGCCTCAGACGCATTGATAACGCTGCTCAGGGAAGGAAGGCAGCCCGGAATTTCATTGGTGCTTGCATCCCAGCAGCCTGGAAAGATACACACGGATGTAATGACGCAATCTGACATTGTGATATCGCACAGGATAACCGCAAAAATCGATGTGGACGCGCTTGGCATGCTGATGCAGAGCTACATGAGGGAAGGTCTTGACAAGCAGATTAACATCCTGCCAAAGGTAAGGGGGGCTGCCGTAATCTTCGACGACGTTAATGAGCGCATGCATTCAATGAGGGTAAGGCCGAGGCAGACATGGCACGGCGGCGAAGCCCCAAGCGCAATCGAAATGGGCAGGAAGATGGGGTTCTGAAT
>DATDYF010000041.1:0-5774 GCA_035289105.1 Candidatus Nanoarchaeia archaeon | reverse complement strand
TGGGAGAGGACGGACAAGGCTGAAGCGCTGAGGAGAGAGGCTGGGTTGTAGTTAAGGCTGATTCTTCAATTTGACCGCTGATACTCGTTGATACTACTTCCGTTTGATACCATACCACTCAGGATGCAACTCAGAATCAAGATAAGAAATGAGAGGCTCACCCCAAACGTCATGCATGGTTGCCATCCCATGGTTTGAATGATAGTACAACCCATAAAGGCCTTCGCGCACAAACGAGTCGGCTGCAGCAGCAAGCCCAAGCCAGGTAGCAGCATCATAAGGGGTGGGGTCGATATCCGCCCCAAATATCTTGCTTGCAGTGGAAGCTGCAGCGTAGAATCCCAACACGAGATTTGTAATTCTTGAGGTAGTACTCATAAGCGATGCGGCTTCAGTGTTCCCCTGAGAAAGGCGCATCTGCAGTCGTGGAGGAAGAAGCCCTGTGACAGGCCCAGAAAGGAGGGATGCAATTTTGCCAACCAGGGAGAGGTCTCGCGTGCTCATAAGCTCGAGAGGCCTTTACAGATATAAAAATATTTGGGTGTTTCGGCTCTGGTTAGATCCCGTGCAGCACCAATAGGTGCGGGCATCACTCCCCCTCAAACTCAACAAGGTTAAAGACAGGATATCCTGCGTCCTGAAGCCTCTTCTTTCCGCCTAAATCAGGAAGGTCAACAATAAAGCTGCACTCAACAACGTCTCCTCCTAATTTTTTGACAAGATTTGCAGCAGCCAGCATTGTGCCGCCAGTGGCAACTAAATCATCTACAAGCAAAACATGCATTCCTTTCTCAATCGCGTCCTTGTGAATCTCAACCTTATCTTTCCCATACTCCAACGCATATTCCTCTGAAAGAGTGGCTGCAGGCAGCTTTCCCGGCTTCCGTATCGGAACAAAGCCAACACCCAACCTGTGGGCAAGCGCAGCTCCGGTAATGAATCCTCTTGCTTCAATCCCTACAACAACATCTATTTGCATATCTTTATACCGAGAAACAAACAATTCAACCATGTGATTGAAACCCTCTGTGTCTTTAAGCAAGGTTGTAATATCCCGAAACATAATCCCCTGCTTCGGCCAGTGCGGAACGGTTCTTATTTTTGGTTTTAGTGTGTGCGGCATCATTTCACCTTCATCCGATAAACTGCTTTCCTCAGCTCATCCAAATCCTTTCCTTGGATTATTCTTCCATGGCCAGGAATGATTACATCAGCTATTTCTGCAATCTTCCTGGCGCTGTCAATGTACTCCTGATTTGGAGGCACTCCAAAGGTTCCTGTCTTAATGCGCTCCTCCCGGATCGCGTCTCCTGCAATCACATAGGTCTTTCCTCCGGACTTCACGACATAGGATGTATGATTCTCAGCATGGCCAGGGGTAGGGAGGATTGCAACTCCAGGAATCTTGACGGAATCACTGCTTTTGAACATGGTAAGGGTTTGATTTGGGTAATCTACAATTCTGCCGCGCACGATGCTTGCATTCCTGAAGAGGTAAGTGTTGAACACATGATCCATATGGGTATGGGTGATGAGGACAAACTCAATATCCTCTGGTTTCAGCCCTTCTTTTTTAAGGCTCGCCAAAATCTCATCAGCGTAGCCCGGGCTTCCGGTATCTGCAATGATGTTTTTCTCTCCTGGCTTTTCGGCTTTGAGCAGGACAACAGCGCTGCAGATTTTGCTGATATGGTTTTCTATCTCTTGGCTCACTGATCCTTGGTCGTCGTGGACGCCCTTCTTTAGGATGACGAGTTTCATTGGCGTGCTTCAACTTTCATTTTATTCTAGGTATAACCTCAACCAATAATCGAGTCACCTTATCAGCATTCTCTTTAAACACCTTCAGCACTTCTTCCCAGGTGACGGGCTTCTCATCCTGTTTCCAGCAGTCATAGTCTGTTGACATCGCAACAGCAGCATACGGCAATCCAATCTCATTCGATAAAATGCATTCAGGGGCGATAGACATGTTAATCACATCAGCTCCCCACTGCCTGAACATGAAGCTTTCTGCCCGTGTTGAAAACCTTGGGCCTTCGATCGTAACCACCGTGCCTTTCTCATGGTGCTTCAAACGCAGTTCTTTGCACGCCTGAATCAGGATGTTCCTTAGCTTCGCATCAAAAGGATCAGCCATTGGCGTATGCATTGGCTTATTGGGCTCAAAGCGCTCATGAAATGTCAAAGGCCGGAGCCTGGTAAAATCAATAAACTGATCGAGGATCACAAAATCCCCTCTGCCGATCCCTTCCCTCAGGCTTCCGACAGCGGTTGTAGCGATGATGTGGCTGCATCCTGCGTCTTTCAATGCATGGATATTTGCCCGGAAATTGACCTGTGTTGGGGGAGTCGTGTGCTGTCTGCCGTGCCTTGCTATCAGCACGACATCTACTCCCTTTATTTTCCCGAATGTCAGAGGGGAGGAGGGCTTTCCGAAGGGCGTGGATACCTCTTTCTCATAGGGCTGTTCCAGAATCTTCGGATCATCCAGTCCTGAGCCGCCGATGATGGCTATTCTGCCCATCCAGAGGAGGAGTGCCGCCTGCCTTTATAAGGTTTTATGAGAGCAGACCAGCTAATGCAGGTTCGCTCATGATTTCACGCCTTTAAACTCAGGCAATAGCTTCTTTATCTCAAGCATAAACTCTCTTGCCCGCTTTAAGGAAGTCCTTGCTTTCTGCTCCTGAATGCTTTCAGTCATGTCATACTGGAACCTTGAGCGCTTATCAAGCTCCATTGCATAAAAAGCCACAAGCTCTTCTGACCTGATGGAAGCAATTTCCAAGGCATCTTCTTTTGCGTCCTGATACTCTTCCAAGAGCCCTTTCCTGATTTTGTCCATAATCAGAACAATCAAAGCATCGCTTGTAACTTTATGGACTATTTTGTCTCCTGTTTTATATCCGAGATTCAGCAGAACAGCGTTTGCAATATAAAACATCGAATAATACGAGTTCTATTCAATAATTTCAGGGGCTAACGAGGGGGCAATTTTCTAAAAAACTAACTAAAAACGAAACGACGAGGGGGGAATTCCGAGTCCTACGGACAGAGTGCCTTTTTCTGCGGAAAAAGAAATTTATGAGAAGGAGCGGCTTAAATCAGAACGGAATAACATTTATATATGAATTTCTATATTTCATTTGAATATGGCAAATACTACTTTAACAGATGCGAAGAATGCAAAAAACGATGAGTTTTATACAATATATCAGGACATTGAAAAAGAAGTAAATGCTTACATTGATTATAATCCAGATGTCTTTAAAGATAAGATTATTCTCTTGCCTTGCGATGACCCCGAATGGAGCAATTTCACGAAATATTTTGCACAGAATTTTAAAAAGTTTAAATTGAAAAAATTAATTTCTACGAGTTATGCTATTGAGAGTAAGAAATATAAGGGAGGATACCAAACAACACTATTTGAGAAAAGCAGTCCAAAGTTTGATAAAAAGAAAACCAGAATAAAGGGGAAAATTTTTATTCTTGCAAAAGATAAAACAGGAGATGGCAGAATAGACATAAATGATTTAGATTGGCAGTATATGGAGGGAGATGGGGATTTTAGAGGTAAAGAAGTAAAGAAATTAAGGGATGAAGCTGATATAATAATTACAAATCCTCCATTTAGTTTATTCAGGGAGTTTATAGCTTGGATAGTAGAGGCAAAAAAGCAGTTTATGATTATCGCCAATATGAATGCCATTACATACAAAGAAGTTTTTCCGTTGATTAAAGAGAATAATCTATGGTTAGGAGCAACTGGTAATGGCAGTGATATGGTTTTTGGTGTTCCAGAAGGAGCGGAAGTTGCAGAAGGAGATAGACAAAAAGCTGCACGACTAGGATATGTGGGAAATTATACAAGATTAGGAAATTCTTGTTGGTTCACAAATATTGACCATGGACGTCGTCATCAGACTTTGCCACTTATGACTATGGAAGAAAATTTGAAATATAGTAAACATAAAGAAATACGAGGCAAAAAATCCTATGGTAAATACGATAACTATGACGCAATAGAGGTGCCATTTACCGATTCTATTCCAAGTGATTATGCTGGGGTGATGGGGGTACCAATTAGTTTTTTATATAAACACAATCCTGAGCAGTTTGAGATCATAGGAATGTCAAAGACACCACTTGGTACTCATTTAAGAACTAAAGAGTATCCAAGGCAAGTTCAAGTTGATGATAATGGCAAAAGGAGCAATGTTACAAAATTGAATGATGGAACTGCAATAGAAGTAAAATCAGTACCAAAAGACAAGATATATTATGAAGTAAATGATAAAAAATATATAGCAACATACCCCCGTGTTTTAATTAAACACAGGAGAATAAAATGAAAACAACACTAAAAACATATACTGTAAAAGAAATTTGCGAAGGATTTGTTTATAACGAATTAGAAGGAAAGGGGCTTTTCGGCTTAAATGGAAATTTAACGATTCAGCCAGAATATCAGAGAAATTATATTTATGCTGATGGAAAAAAGGATGTCGCTGTAATTGTGTCAATTCTGAAGGGCTATCCAATTGGACTCATTTATTTCAATAAAGTTGGAAAGGATAAATTTGAAGTTTTAGATGGACAGCAAAGAATTACTAGTGTCGGAAGATACGTAACAGAAAAATTTGCAGTTAAAGATGAAAATGGCATGGAACAATATTTCGGTGGTATTGCAGTAAATAAACAAGAGAAAATAATGCAAACTAAATTATTGATTTATGAATGTGAAGGAACAGAAAGTGAAATAAGAGAATGGTTTCAGACAGTCAATATTGCTGGCGTGCCATTAAACGAACAGGAACTTTTTAATGCGATTTATTCAGGGTCATTTGTAACCCTTGCAAAGGCAGAATTCAGCAATTCTCAAAATGCCAATATACAGAAATGGAGTGCTTATATTAACGGCAGTGTGAATAGGCAGGATTTTTTGGCAAGAGCATTTGAATGGGTGAGTCGTGGAAATATAGGAGATTATATGAGCAAACATAGAAAAGATACTAATATTAATGAATTAAAAACGTACTTTAATAGTGTAATTGATTGGATTTCTAAAACATTTATTGATGTAGAAAGTGAGATGAGGGGATTAGAGTGGGGACGACTTTACGAGGAATATCATACAAAAAGATATGACTCTAAAAAAATATCGGATGCGGTTCACAGATTATATGCAGACCCTTATGTTAAAAATCGAAGAGGAGTGTTTGAGTACATTTTAGGTGGAGAAAAAGACACAAAACTTCTGGATGTACGAGTTTTTGATGATGCTACAAAAAAAGTTGTATACATAGCTCAAACAGATGAAGCGAAAAAGAAAGGCAAATCAAATTGCCCTCTTTGTGCTATTGGGCACACTGCTAACAAAAATAAAATCTGGAAAATTGATGAAATGGACGCCGACCATGTAAGTGCTTGGAGTAAATGTGGAAAGACTGATATTAAAAATTGTCAAATGCTTTGCAAAACTCACAACAGAGCGAAAGGGAATAAATAAACTAGAAAGCCTCCTCTAAAAACCTTCTTTTTTGTAAAAAGAAGCAAAAACAAACGGAATTCCCCCCTACGATACGACGACTGAAAATTGCCCCTTGATGATTATTCTTGATGGCTCACCTTGTTCGCTTGATTGAATACGCCCCTGAAATTACTTTGATTTTTGCCTTCGGCATCATTGCTCTAAAAATCAATCCCTACGGGGAGGGCATCACAGCGATCACCTCTTCCAGATTAAAGAAGTTTGACGGAGTATCTTATTT
>DATDYF010000040.1:0-62087 GCA_035289105.1 Candidatus Nanoarchaeia archaeon | reverse complement strand
AAGACCTGGGCAAGAAATTCCTCAAGGGGGAATTCTCGCTTCTGGATTTATACGAGCAGATGTCCGCAATGAAGAAAATGGGCTCATTGTCAAAGCTCGTTGAAATGATACCTGGCTTTTCGCAGTTTAAGCTCCCAAAGGAAATGCTTGATGTCCAGGAAGGCAAGCTTGAGAAATGGAAGATTGCTATGCAGTCAATGACAAAAGACGAGCTTGAGGACCCTGAGATCGTCTCTGCATCCAGAATTGACCGCATTGCAAAAGGTTCTGGGATTGGCGTGGGTGAGGTCAGAGAACTGCTTAAGCAATACAGGCAGTCAAAGAAGATGGTGAAGATGCTCAAAGGCTCCAAAGGCGATATGTCCAAGATGATGAAGAAATTAAAAATGGGCTAGTAGAAGTTCGTGGGACCTTGTGTCCCACTTGACTGCACTCTTTGCTCATTTCTCTTGCAGAGAAATGTGCTCAAAGGCTCTAAGGGCGATATGGGAAAGATGATGAAAAAGTTAAAGATGTCCGGGATGTAGGCAAAGTTTTATATAGCTTCTAAATCAAAAAACAAAGTATGGAAAAGCCCACCCATTTCTACGTCAAAGCTCCAACAGGGCAGGTTTGGCTGCGCTACAAGGGAGTGTGGGACATGGATGACCTTTACAAGAAAATGGCTGACTGGTTTCGCTCCAGGAAATACAACTTCTACGAGAAGGCATTCAAGCACAAAGCCCCTACCGCATTCGGCAGGGAGCGCCAGTACAACTGGACAGGCGAGAGAAAGGAAGAGGAATATTACAAATTCGTGATTGAAATTTACATGCACACCTACGATGCGCAGGATATCGAAGTCAAGAACCAGGATGGCTCGACAAAAATCATGACAAAAGGGCGCATATGGATAGAATTTAAAGGCAATATAGATTTTGACTATGAGAAAAGGTTTCAGGACGAAAAATTCTTTGCGAATTTGCGAAATTTTTATAATAAATACATAATAAAGAAGAGAGTTGAGCATATACTGTGGGACCAGCTATGGTACAGGGAAATACAAAAACTTTACGAGCTTGTGATGGACACTTTAAACATGTATTCCAGGGAGCATGAGCACCGCTACTGGACCGGGGTGCACATATAATGTCAGAGTTAAGGATTTTGGTAGACCACGTTAAGCTTGAGTACAACGGGATTTTTGATGTTAATAACCTTTTCAAGCATGTGCAGTCATGGCTCCTTGAGCGTTCTTATGAAAAAAAGGTTGACAAGAATTTCCAGTTCGACACAAAAAATGGAAAATTCATTGAATGGCAGATTTCGCCCTGGAAAAAGGTTACTGACTACTACAGGTATATCATAAAGCTTAGAATCCTTATTTACGACCTGAACGATGTTGAAGTGGAAAAAGAGGGCAAAAAAGCAAGGCTTGGCCAGGGGCGCGTTATTATGTTCCTTGACGCCTTTCTCGAGCACGACTATGAGCACAGGTGGGATGACAAGCCAATCCTTTTCTTTTTCCGCACAATGTACGACAAATTCCTTTTCAAGACATACACCGAAAGATTCGAGCAGCAGCTTACTTACGATGCGCATCACCTGTTTGATGTGCTTGAAAAATACTTCAATGTGTACAGGCATTACAAGCCGGTAACTGTAGTGCCCCACTTCGCGCATTAAGATGGTTGAGAAAAAACTTATTGTTGATGAGCTGAGATTGAGCTACTCCGGGCTGTTTGAGGTGGAGGAATTCTACAAATTTGTCGACGACTGGATAATGGAGCATGGCATGGAGCGCGAGATAAAGATAAAGCACGAGGAGCTGGCGCCGGAGGGAAAAAGCATCAAATGGGAGATTGAGATATGGAAGAACAGGGTGGAATGGCAGAGGCAGGTAATAAGGCTGCGCGCCTTGATGTCCGACGTTCAGGAAATCATTATCGAAAAAGGAGAGGGCAAAAAGCGCCTTAATCAGGGGAAGGTTTTGCTGATATTTGACACGTTCCTTGAAAGCGAGCTTGGCGGCAGGTGGCAAAACAAGCCCTGGTTTTACTTTTCAAGGGCTGTTTTTGACAGGTTTGTGTGGAAAATCTGGACAAACAAATACGAGGATTTGGCGATAAAGGAAACAAATGAGCTCCACGCAGCTATTAAGTCTCACTTTAACGCTTACGCCTACTAATCCTTCCACTTAATCGAGCAGCCTTGTGATGGAAGAAATCCCTTGCTGATTGGCCTTCCCTTGAGTAGTGCATCAACCGCGTCGTCCATGTCATGGGATGTTGCTGTTTCTCCCGGGCTCATCGCATTGTCAAGCCTTCCATGATAAACCAGCTTCATATTTGAATCAAAGAGAAATGGGTCTGGAGTGCAAACAGCCCCATAATCCTTTGCAGTTTCCTGTGTTTCGTCGTAAAGGTAAGCAAAATTAAATTTCTTCTCTTTTGCTGCTTTCTTCATGTTCTCAAAGCTGTCATCAGGATAATTTATTGATTCATTTGAATTTATGCCCACAACAACAAGCCCTCTGTCTTTGTACTTCGAGGCAATCCCTTTTATTACCTCAAACTTTGCCTTGACATACGGGCAGTGGTTGCACATAAACACGACGAGCAATGCTTTTTCATTCTTGAAATCCTTCAGCGAATATACCTTATCGTCAACCCCCTTAAGGCAGAAATCAGGCGCCTTATCGCCGATTTTCAGCTTTTGCTCTGATTTGAGAAGGACCATGGAGCCATCTAAGAGTTGGTTATATAAAAATATTGGGAAATGTTTTTAAACAGCGTAAGAGCCTTAGAGCCTAACGCGAGGGTAGCGAAGCCTGGAGATTGAAAGCAATCGGGCAACCAAACGCGCAGGACTTAAGAAGGCACCTATGTGTAAATAGGACATCCTGTCTCTTAGTGAGTCCGGGGGTTCAAATCCCCTCCCTCGCATTTACTCTTTCAGGTAGTCCAGAATAAAGCCGCGTTCCTTGAGAATATCGTATATCTTCTTGGGTACTTTGAAGAAAACCGGCTTGTTTGTCACCGAGTCAAACCAGTAATACTTCTCGGTGTCAGGCATAAGCCACTTCGCAAATCCGGTAGCACCGATAGCCACATTCTCGAATTTGTTGTAAATCTCCAACGGGGCATAGGCAATCCTGATAGCAAGGTCCCTGTAAGATTTTACGGAGAAAAATGGCTTTTCTATATACCCCAAACTATCTTCATCTCTCTCCAGGGTGAAAGCAGGCGGCTCTGCCACCTTCTGCTCAAGGCTTTTCTCGGGCCTGAATGCGCGATGGAGGCTCCAAATATGCTTTCTTCCCCTCTTCATTACATCAAGAAAAAAATCGATAAAAACGCGGTCTACAGACATACCTACCACCTAAAATTAATATAACCTCCTATTTTATAAATCTTTGTAACAAATCTTTAAAAAAGGGTGTAAAAAACTCCGTGCTACGCCTCCGTAGCAGAGGTAGGCATCTTTTTGTCAAGCAAAAAGCTGCACCAAAATCGGTCTATTCTTCGAATAGCCCAAACACATGCCTCCGTAGCATAGTAGCTATTGCGTTACCTTGGTATAAAATGCAAAAAGGTAAAGGTCGTGGGTGCAACTCCCATCGGAGGCTTCTTATAATACCCTCATTAAATCACTCGTCTTCCAAACCTTAACATTCTTTTGTTTCTGAAAATGTTTGTCATCCGACCATATATCTGCTTTTATCGCAAGTGCAGCAGCAATGAATGCAGTCTCATCAGGGTCTATTTTATCCATTATCTCTTTTGCTTCCTTTATCATTGTTAATACCAAGTTATCCTCCAAGATTATCATCCTCTCTCTGATTTTTTCAAATACCACATCCAACTCCACCTCATTTAGCCCTGCTTTTTTCAAGATGAGGCTTTTATACCCCGCAATTTCCCTCTCAGAAACACCAATTGTGTAGAGTTCTGCATCAAGATGAGTTATAATCCTTCTCGAAATAGAGTATCTGATTAATGCAGCGATAATCCTATTCGTATCGACTATCAGCCTAAGAGAATCTTTTTCTGACTTCATGTTTTATCTTGTGCCCAATCTCTTCAGCATCTTTCTCGGTCAAGGTGCTTTTTGTTAAAACCTTGTCCATCCAATGTAACTCTTTGACTTTCTTTTCAAAAGCTTGTCTAGCTACATCGCTCCATTTAATTTCTGAATGGACTTCCATTTCATTGTGAAGTCCTTCTGGCACTGATAATGTCATATTAACCATTTTGACAATCTCCAATGTGTGTAGTATGTGTTAACAAATCTTTAAACCTTTTTGTTTTGAACGATAATCCGCCCCCACCTATACCCAAACCAGGCATAGCCCATTAGAGGCATTTATTTTCATCTTCCATCACAATATTTATAAAACTGGCAAATGCGCTTCCATTCAGGGGCCCATGGTCTAGTGGTTATGACGTCTCTTTGACGGATGCAGCTCCGCTGAATCTTTTGAAAACTGCGAAGCTGTTTTCAACATGGAGAAGGTCGCCAGTTCGACTCTGGCTGGGCCCATTAGTAAGGGCTGCGCCCGATACACCCCGCAGTCAAGTGGCATCTACGATGCCACGAACTTCGGAGTGAAATGCAACCCTAAAACGAAAGTCTGGCTGGGCCCATTACCATTCCTTGCAGCAGTCAACTATCTTCTTTATTATTGCAGAAAACTTGCTCATCTTCTCTTCTTTCTGGAGCGCCCCCTGCTCCAGCTTCTTTGACTCAATCATTTTCAGGTTGATTGCAAAGAACAACGAGTAAAGATTGAATGCCTGAGTAAAAAAGTTATTCGCCTCCTTTGCGTTGCCTTTCGAAAGCTCCTTTGTGCCCACTTCTATTAAGCGCATGCTTGCTCCCAAAAGATGCTTGCTTATGCACCACTCCTCTCCTTTGGGCTCAGTCACTATTTTTTTAAGCAGATTCTTTCTGGTTTCCCTGACAGAATGAAGCATGTCAAGGTATTTCTGGTCTTCTGTCTTCATCGCAGAGAAATAGAAATGCTCCTCCAGGCTGACAAGGTTCATTATGGCTATGCTAAGGTCTTCATCCCTCGAAAGGTCCACATCGCCTTTCTTTACATCTTCAACCTTTTTGAGCCATTTCTTCACTTCATCTTCCATTGTTTCACCCGCTGAAATATCTGGCTGCTTCAACAGCTGCGCTGGTCAAAATTAGCATGAGGAAAGTAAGTACTATCCCCTGATAGGGCAGCATATTTCCCCTTAAGTCTCCAATCTTCTTGCTTAGCCATGGCGTGATTGACACGATAAAGCCGCCGGCAAAGCTTCCGGCCAAAAAAAGGTTAATTAAGTATATGCCGCCGTAGTCGCCAATGACCGAAACATAAAGCGGATAATACCCTTTAATTAAGGGCATCATGGGAATAACTGTCGTGGCAAATGACAGCAAAATTATGAGTGGCATCTGGAACCTAACAAACTGCCTCTTGATTAGCCTTGAAACCCACCACCCCATGGAAACGGCAAATGCTCCTATGAAGATTCCAATAACCACATTGCTAACTCCAAGGTAGGCAGCTCCCCCAGCAGCAGCCGCAGCGCCTACTGTGCACAGCGGGCAATGCGCATGAACGCTTTCAAGTGCAATCAATGCTGTAAGGAACGCTAGCAGCTTTTTCATCTCAAATCCTCATGAACTCTGATATGCTGCCGTCTTTGCCGACTGCCGAGATAACAAACTGCCCTTGCTTTGCCCCCTGCATTCCCGGGCTTCCGGACGGCATCCCAGGCATTCCAATTCCTGCGATATCCGGCTTTTCTGTAAGGAGCTTAACAACAGCCTCAAATGGAACATGCCCTTCCACAAAATAATCTCCAACTATTGTGGTGTGGCAGCTTGTAAGCTGAGGTGGAATGCTATACTTGCTTTTGATAGGGTCCATATCATATGTGTTTGTCACTTCCACCTCAAACCCCTGGTTTTTCATGTATTTTGAGTAAATATCGCAGCACCCGCATGTTGGAGACTTGAATACGGTAATCTTTTTCTCCGGCAGGTTTAATTGGGGCTTTTCAGAGCATCCGGCAACTAACAATGCCATTGCAATTATCAAGCTAACAACTATGATTGTCTTTTTCATATTTGACCACCTTTAGCTGTAAAAAATAGAAACACCTTATTTAAATAACTGTGAAACTAGTTTCACAGAAAAATTTAAAAGGTACGGGGTTTGGTGGTTAAAATGTCAGAATTTTCCACTAGTCTCAGACTAGTGGCAAGCTTTGCTCAAGTTGATGAGCAGAAAATTCTGAGCATGCTCAAGAACCACTGGTCTGCAAGGAAGAAAGAGCTTACGCTTCATTCCACCGGTCTCTGACCGGTGGTTCTTGACAAAACCAAAAAAGGTGTCAAATGCAGCTCAAAGTTAAGGACATGGACATTGCAACTGGAGGCCCCCTAATCACAATTCTCAACAGGGTTGATGCCCACCGCTATGATTTGCATAATCTGGACCGCATTGAAATCCAAAAAGGCAGAAGAAAGGTAACTGTAATCCTTGACATTGGGGAGTCCGAAAGGGCTGTTCCTAAGGGCAGCATAGGCTTTTTCGAAGAGGTTCTTTCTGCCCTTAACGCAAAGGCTGGGGATTTGGTAGGGGTAAGTGTTGCAAAAAAGCCAGAGTCCATAGCATTCATCAGGTCGAAGCTTGATGGAAAGACGCTAAGGGAGGAGGAAATAGACAGGGTAGTAAAGGGGATTGTAGACGGCGAACTTTCTGACGTTGAGCTAACCTATTTCATTTCTGGCTGCTATATCAACCGCCTAAACGACAGGGAAACTATTGCACTCACAAAATCAATTGTAAAATACGGCGACAGGATAAATGTAAAGGATGGCCCAATTCTTGACAAGCATTGCACTGGCGGAGTTCCAAACAACAGGACTACCATGATAATTGTGCCTATACTTACTTCCTTAGGCTATTTTGTGCCAAAGACCTCTTCAAGGAGCATAACAAGCCCCGCTGGCACGGCAGACACAATGGAGGTGTTGGCTCCAGTTTCCTTTCCTGCAGAGAAGATAAAGAAGATACTGAAGAAGGTTAACGGCTGCATAGTCTGGGGGGGCGGCTTAAATCTTGCAAGCGCGGATGACAAGCTGATTAAAATCAGAAACCCATTGGCTCTCGACCCGGAAGGCATGCTTCTTGCGTCCATACTTGCAAAAAAGCTTGCTGTAGGGGCTACACATGTACTAATAGACATCCCAATCGGCGAGGAAACCAAGATTAAGACCCTTGCAAAGGCGAAGAGGCTTGAAAAGAAGTTTGTGAAGATTGGCAGGATGCTTGGCATGAAAATCTCAGTTATGATAACAGATGGCTCTGAGCCGATAGGCAATGGCATAGGGCCGGCATTAGAGGCAAGAGACGTGCTCTACATCCTGAAAAACGACAAGCGTGCTCCGGCTGACCTGAGGGAAAAGGCAATAGCCATGTGCGTTGCGATGGTGGAAATGGTTGGCACAAAGAATTCAAGGGAGCTTATCGAGCAGGTTCTGCGCTCTGGCACAGCCTACAAGAAAATGAAGCAGATAATCAAGGCGCAGGGCGGAAATCCTGATATCATGCCGAGTGATATAAGGCTGGGAAAGTTCACCTTCAATTTCCGCTCAGCCAAGTCCGGAAAGCTTCTTGACATAGACAACAGGATTGTAAGCAAGGTTGCGAGAATTGCCGGCGCCCCTTTGGACAAGGGTGCAGGGATTTATTTCTACAAGCACCGGAATGATGCTGTAAAGAAGGGAGACTTGCTCTATACAGTATACTCAGACAACAGGCAGCGCCTTTCCTATGCCAAGGAAACACTGGGCGAATCGCAGATGGTCCATATAGGATGAACAGAAAAACATTCAAGTGCGACAGGGGTTGCGGAAAATGCTGCAGGAAAGTTATAATCCTGCTGGATTCTGAAGATATGGCAAGAATAAAGAAACTCGGCTACAGCAAAGAAGAGTTTGCCGAGAGTTATGGCCCAAGAAGAAAAACTAAGATGCTTAGCAATAGCAACGGAGATTGCATATTTCTTGAGAAAAGCAAAGGAATGTATTCCTGCAAAATATACCCTTCAAGGCCGGAAACGTGCCAAAAATATCCCTTTTTCGGAATGAAGGTGGAAGACTGCAGGGATGTTCTAGGTAGACTTCAGCTTTAGCCATTCATTCCAGGCTTCTTTAGCTGTTCCATCGTGGTATTTCAGTCCGATGGAATCAAAAAGAGGAAACTGCTTTGGCTCTTCCCCATCTTTCCATGCAACAATATCGTTTATGAAAATCCAGTTTACAAACTCCAAATCCAAACTCTTTGTTGTATCCAAGAACCTATTGAGGAAATCAACCTGCTCTTTCTCAGAGCCTGTAAACCCCTGCTCATTTAGCTTTGAAAGCTTCCCGCCCCATCTTGACCGCGCAGGCCAGCCTATTTCTGTAAAGGCAACCGGCTTGTTTGTGTATTGCTTTATCTCGCCGTAATAATCAGAAGGAATCTTGTCAGGGTCAGTATAATCAAAATAAGAGTAAGTTGTAAAGCCGGCAATATCTAATGAATCACCAAACTTTGAAAGCAAAAACCACTCTTCCTCCCTTGCCTTTCCGGTCAGATAGCCCTTGCCTTTCATGGCTTCAAGCTGGAATGTTGTAAAGACTTTTACGTTTGGAAATTCTGCCTTTACGCTTTGATAAACCTCTTTATACGCAGAAACAAAATTGTCAAACTGGTTTGGGAACTGCTCGTAAAGTGTGTTGACTTCATTGCCTATTGCCAGATACTTTACTCTTGGATTATCCCTTAGAATGTCCCTTATAGAGTCTTTCAATTCCTCTACATCATTTTCCCACTCTTCAGGCTTCTGGAATCCAAGCACCAAAACCAGATCTGAAAATTGGGAAGAAACCGCAATTATGCCAGTTTCCTTCCAGTCTGTATGTACCCCGAAAAGCTCTCCAGACTTGCCAACATCGCTCCAGAATGCCTGTACTTCAGCAGAGCTCGAAGAAGGAAAGTTGGCCGGGGCATACCCTGAAGTTCCAATAAAGAAGCCCCGTGAGGTGGCGCCTTCGTCTATATCCACAATAATCGGTTTTGGTTCTATCGGCTTTGTGCAGCCAAGCAAGAGTAATGCGATAATAAGGAATATTGCTATCTTTCTCATAGCCCAATGGCTGGTCATATTTCTTATATACCTTTGCAAATAGATTAGTATAGTAGTATACAAAAGAGTAAAATTTATATACTAGTATCACTTTAGTAGCCAAATCATAGGGAAAGCCCTCTAACAAGGTGAGAAAAATGGAAAACAATCCCACGATAAAAAAGATGGTGCTGAACATTGTGGAAGACAATGAAAGGTTCTTCCAAAGCAACACAGAAGCAAACAAGTTTAGCCGCTTGGTGCCTTCGCTGATGAGGAAAGGAATAAACGGCCTTGATTTGTCTATGTTTAGCCCTGAGCTTCGCTCTGAGATTCTAAGCGCGCTTGGCGAAGAGTACAGGAGAAAAGGCAATCTGGACGATGCCGTAAAATGCTTCGTGATGGCGGCTAACAGGGAAAAGCTGAATGAGATTGGGACGGATTACGAAAGATTATCCCAATTCGACAACTGCATCGAGGTTTACCGGCTTTCAAACAATAAGGAAAAGCTGATTCATCTTGGCAGAAAATTCCTTGAGGATGGAAGATTGGAGCATGCCATCAAGGCATTCAGTTCGATTGGAGATAATTCAAGTTTGCTCGAGGTAGGCGACCAATGCATAACCAAGTACAAATGGGATTACGCGCTTGAGATATTTTCAACCATAAAGGATTCAAACAAGCTTGTCGAGTTAGGCGAGAAGTGCGTTCAGGAAAGGCAGTTTGACATTGCAATAAAGGCGTTTGAGCTTGCAGGCGACAAGGAAAGATTAAGCCTTGTTGGCGATTTATGCCTGAAAGAAGAAATGATATCAAAGGCATTGGAAGCATACGGCCTTGCCCAAAATGAAGTGATGGTTGACTTCATCAAACAAAACTTTCACGATTGAAAATGGAAAACGTAATGCTTAAGCCAAACCTAGATAGTGGGTTATCGAACGATTATCTGCTTGAGAAGAAATTCCAGATGATGGTCGAGCAGAGTGTTGGCAGGCTGAAGAATGAGCTTGATGCAGCCAATGGAAAGATAGCAAGGCTCCAGGAGGAGATTTCTGAGCTGAAAACAAAGGTAAACCAGCAGAGATTTGAGCAGGCAGTTCAACCTGTGCAGGTTGCAGTGCCCCAACAACAGGTTCAAGAGCCTCCCAGGCGCACAGAAATGCCAGGACGCCCAGACCCAAAAGACTACACCGAGGGAGAAATCACAATTGAGAAATACTTCAGCTTTGGAAAGAAAAGATCATAGCAAAGAACAAAGAAGAGTGTATTTACAATCTAATAACTATTTTTTTCCTTCAGTTTTTTAATCGGTTTAGTATCCAAAAAATATAACCTTTTTATAGCATTCACCATTACCTCTAACCCACATGAAAATCTTCGAAACGCTGGGCATTCCAGCATCAGGAAAAACGACCTTGATAAAAAGAGTCCTAACTGAATTCAAGAATGTAGATGCATCCTTTTTTGATGGGAGAATTGATATGGAGATTGATGAAGATTTATCCCGCGCTGATCCAGAAAAAGAACTTGAGAACAGAATAATATCATTTAACATGTCCATTTATCGCCATCACAAACTATTCCTTCAGATTGAAAGGGAGAATGTAGGGATTCTAATATTCGACAGAGGCGTGATTGACTGCGGATTTGTCTGGCCAACAGCCTATCATAAGGTAGGCCATCTAAGCACTGCAGCAAAAAACAAATTGTACCAATCAGCAGTTGACTTAATTCAGCGAAATCCGAATTATCTGGACACCGATATAACCTTGTTTGAATTACCCATCGAGGAAAGCATCAGAAGGCACACTAGAACAAGTGTTGTTGACCAGGTTGCCATGCAGAAACACGTACTCGATGCCTTGAGAGAAACATATTTAGAGCTTCAGCAGGGATATTTGCTCCAGAACGTTGCATCTACCCTGCCCAAAAATAAAAATAGGGAATGTCCGGAAAATCTTTTTGGCAAGTTGGCAGCGATGCACGAAAGAATCAGGACTATAAACGGAACAATGCAAACTGATTTCAACTACGAAAGATTTAAGGGATATCTGGACTTATAGTGTTTCTAGATGGGAAGCCACAGAGCGAGCGATGCTCTCCGCATTCAAGCCAAAATGGCGTAACAAATCGTGAACCTCCCCAGTTTCTCCCTGTGTAAAACCCAAAGCAACGATGTGTGAAGGTCCGAACTTTTTTCCAGCAAAATACTTAGAAAGGGGCTCGGCAAGTGTATATGGATGCCCATTGTATACTGTGATCAGGGGCCTATTGGCAGGTACCGCTTCCTCAATTCCGTCAAAGTTATGTTCTACAAGATTTATCAGCCTGCATTCTATTCCATCCTTCCGCAGCAGCGACACCGCGTTGACGGCTTCGTCTAGCACCATGCCATTTGCAACAACACATGCGTCGGGATCACCAACCTCGCCTATTTCGTAGTAGGGTCCCGGCTTAAAACCACGGTACTCAAACGGTGTTTCCAGTTTATGTGCCCTGATGACGTTGATGCCCCCCCTATCCAGTGCGACATTCATGGCCCTGAAGAAATCTGTTTTGGAATTCGGCTCGTAGATGGTGACATTAGGCAAACTTCTCAGCATGTTAGTCTGCACTGCCGATTGGTGGGTCATTCCGTTTAATGCTCCGCTCAATCCAGCTTGGTATGAGTAGATAACAGCATTATCATCTGATTGTGATAACTCAAGTATCTGATCCATTGCCCTTCCTATAAATGCATCTCCGTAAAGCACAAGTATCCTTGTATTCGGGTCGAGGATTTGTATCCCGTGTACCATCCCTATCAGGTATTGTTCCCGTATTCCTACATTTACGTATTTTACCCTTTCTTGGCCACGGAACAATTGAAGGAAATTCTGGGGAACATAATCAGCTGTAAGCACGTAAAGATCAGAGTCTGTTTTCTCCAGAAACCTCGCAAAAAATTCCTCAAAGTAGTGGAATGCGTTGCCCTTTTCCTTCTCAGGGTCTATATTGATGGTCTTTCGTTCTTTAGGTTCCACTTCCAATAAGCCTGTGCTAGTCCTAAAGACAGGAACAAAAGGCATACAGTCGTAATGCGCAATCTTTATCTTTAGTGTCTCTACAGCCTCGCTTAGCGGTGTCGGTTTAATGATGTACCCTTTCAAATACGCTTGGTGATACCCGGTAGGCTCTTCCAAATTTCCTGGAATGCCTAATCCTTTTATAGTCTCCGCCAAAATGCACACGGGCCCTCGTTGGGACGCTTCTTTAGCCTTTTGAAAAATATCATAGATTTCTTTGATGTCATGTCCGTTCCTAATTTGCATAACATTCCAGCCATACGCCTCCCACAGTTGTTCCAGATTAGTGGAATCTGCTTCACAGGTTGGCGCTGAGAGCTGCTTGCGATTTCTGTCTATTAGGGTAATTAAGCGTTTCAGACGATGCTTTCCAGCGAATCTTGCAGCCTCGGCCACTATGCCCTCCTGCTCTTCTCCGTCACCAAGTATGGCCAAGATGTAATTCCCCCTTCCGTTGCTATTCAGAAACCATGATGCACCAATAGTAGAAGCGTATCCATTTCCAAGGCTTCCGCTTGGGCTAATGTCTACCCCGGCTATCTTCATGTCCTCATGGCCAGGAAGCCCGCCGAAAACCCTGTATTTCAGAAGCTCAGCTTTTTCAAGCCAGCCTAAATGCCTGAAAATATTGTATCGAAGCGGACCTGCATGGCCTCTTAGCGAGAGGAGTGTTCTATCTTTAATTCTTGGATTATCGTGATAGATATCAAATATGCCGCCAAAATAAGCGACTGTAAGTAATTCTGCGAGCGAACTGCTAGCTCCTGGATGCCCATTACCAGCATGGAGAATAGTTGAAAATGCCTCGCATCTGAGAACATTCGCAAGTTTCTCAAGGTTATCTAAGTCTTCCCCAGCCTCTTTTTTCTGCTCAAGATCAAGAAAATCTTCTAAGGTCACCATGTAAGCGGGGGAACAGACGTGCGTTTAAATACATTCTTACTTCCAACAATTGTTCACTAACGCCAGCGCCAGGATTTGAACCTGGAAGTCCTTGCGGACACCTGCTTTCGAGGCAAGCGCAATGCCGGATTATGCGACGCTGGCATAATGGCTATTTGCCTTTTTCCTTGTTTTCCAGCCTCTTCCTGCTTTCCGGCATATTAAGGTAATTGTCTTCGGAAGGTACTTTTTCTCCGCTTTTCTTTTCGAGTTCCTTTCTTGCGATGCCAGCAACACTGCCGCCTTCTTTTGCAGCATCTTCGTTTTCGCTAAACCCCTGCGCATTTTTGTTCCTAGCTATTCTTGTTGTTGAGGCTTCGCCAAGCATTGTAAATATCAGCTCAAGGTCGTTCATGTGGTCCCTTAAGCTCTCTCTTTTAAGCCCTTTGAACTCTTTATATTCTTCCACTGTTTTTCCGAATGTGGCTTTGCTTATATCATTTGTCAATATCGCAAACTCCCTCTCTTCCTCAACCTTTCTCTTCTTCCATTCATCTGTAAGCTCCTGCCTTACCGCTATTCCTCTGACCCTCTTTTCAATCCATTCATCTGAATATCCTTTTGCTTTATAGATTTCCCTCATTCTGGCTTGAGCTAGCTCTGGGTTGTGTATCTCTTCAACACGCTCATAACCCACCTGAGCAAGCCACTGCTTGAACGGCTCTGCTTTAGGAGAAGGGATTGACTGGATTATCCTAAAAGCATTCTTTGCATTAACACAATCTGTAAGATATGACTTTCCATCAGCAGATACTAATTTCAGTTGTCCGATTTTTGCGGACAACTCAAAACCTTCCTCTGTAAGCTTTATTTTTAGGTCAGACCAGTATTTTCTGGCTCTTCCGCTTTCTGTCAATGCAGCCACAACGTCTACTACAGAAAAATACCACTCATTGTTATGCCACGCTCTTCTGATATTCTTACCCTGAAAAACCACCATCGCTTTGCCTGCATCCATCCCTCTTGCGATGATTTATTGCTTTATAACCTTTTCCCATAAAAAACCGGAAGAATTACGGTCATTAAAACAAGATTAAAAACTTAATCAAGAATAACCCATCACAAGGAACTTTCCTTCCAAGGCAGAAGTCTTGTCAACCAGCTTCTGCGCTGCTTTGTAAGTTCCTTCTGCATCATATCCGACAATTGTCATCTGCACAAACCCGTTGTTCTCGTATAGCCTAATCATCGCCTTCTTTGGCTCCAAATCCGCATTGCAGTCTGATATTCCCATCAATTCCTTTGCCTTTGCATTGTCGCAGGGGTTTCCTATCACAATTGCATTTCTGTCAAGCGCGCTCTCAACCTCATCGTCAAGCTTGGTCAAGGCCCTGCCACCCTTTTCCTCCACCAATTCATTTAATGCCGTTGCAACAATTGTGGCAGAAATGACATCTTTTGCAGGGGCATTCTTCCCTACTACAATGACAGCATTCGCAACCGTCTTGCCATCAGCATCCCCCAAAAACAGCTCTGGAAAGCTGCTTAAGTCTACATCAGTGTCTATCTTTTGAACATCATTTATATCGATGACCTTAGGTTCTTCTGTTTCTTCTTCAGCCTGCTCTTCACCGACTTCAGAAATAGAAACATTCTTGTCCTCAATTTCCGCAACCTTCGCAGTGTCGTTCTGAATTACGTCTTCAACTATAGGGATAGTCTTGTCCCCTGCGGGAATATTTTCTCCGCACCCAGATAAAATTAGTACAAAAACCAGCAATATCACAAGCTTCTTCATTGTATTAATGGAAAACTGACTTAGTATATATAATTTTCTCAAAGAAAAACTGCCCCGATCGAGATTTGAACTCGAGTCTTTGCCTGTCTTCAACAGTTATGTTCCGAGAGGGCAAAATGATTGGCCGGACTACACTATCGGGGCATATTTGCGGAGAACTTAGGAAGGGTATTTAAAAATTACTCATATTGCCCTTTAACCTTGTATTTGTCAGAATTCAAAATCTCATCATACTTTCTGTCAAAGTCATTCTGAGGCGGCCTGAACAGCCTGTAGACGACATAAGCCACTAACGCTACAGAAGCCCCGATGAGCACGGTTTCCATGGAGCAAAGGTGCTGATGAACGTATTTAAACCTTTTGAATTTGGTTTGTATCTTATCGCACATAAGTTTTAAATATAACCCCTTTAACCCACTTTTTATGGCAGAAGATGAAGACCGTGAGACGGGCAAGGAAGAAGTTTATGAAGATGAAGGCAGGGAAGAGATGGTTGCAGACGACGAGCTCTCTCCTGAAGAAGCGGGCTTTATGAAGGGCTATGAGGATGCCGAAGAGGAAGGTGGGAAGGAATCCAAAGAGTCCAAAGAGGAAGAAGAATAGTTGTCATGGTTAAAATTCTTAAAACCGCCGAAGCTTCACTGCCGACAGAACACGGAAACTTTAGGGTCATTGCGTTTGAATGCGATGACGGCAACCAGCATGTTGCTGCAGTTAAGGGGGAAGCAAAAAGCAATGTTCTCGTGCGCATCCACTCAGAATGCCTTACAGGGGATGTATTGCACTCAATGAGGTGCGACTGCCATCAGCAAATTACACAATCTTTAGACTTAATTGGAAAAAGCGGCGGAATTCTCCTTTACCTTCGCCAGGAAGGGCGCGGCATAGGGCTTCTAAACAAAATTAGGGCGTATTCTCTGCAGGACAAAGGCATGGACACTGTTGATGCCAATCTTCATTTAGGATTCAAGGCAGACGAAAGGGATTACAAAGTTGCTGCAGAGATTCTAAAAAGCCTCAACGTAACATCAATTCAGCTGCTCACAAACAATCCGGAAAAAGTCTCGGAACTTGAAAATTCCGGCATAAAAGTTGAGAGGCGCTTGGAATTGCCTTCGAATCCAAACGAAATAAACAAGCCTTACCTCGATGCAAAAAAGAAGCGCCTAGGGCATCTGCTTTAGCATTTCTGCAAGCCTTGCCTTGTTCTCAATTGCAGCCTTCCTGTTCCCAAGCTGGAAAGCCAGGCTGAGATTTCCCACGATATTCACAAACCTGTAGGCACTCTTGCGCTTTTCAAATCCCTTAAGGCTTCCATGCCTTAGATAGCCTTTGATGAACTCCTTCTCCAGCCCAGGATTTTTCTCAAACATAAAAAGAACCGACTTTGAAATGTCAAGCTCATTATGGCCTCCCAAAGCCCATTCCCAGTCAATTACGCCTGAAACCTTATCGCCCTTAATAAAAATATTTTGCAGATGGAAATCCTTGTGCAGCAGGCAGGGCTTCTCCCTTACATCAAAAAGTGTCTGATAGCAATTATAAGTTTTTCTAATATCGTCAATCTCCTTCCCAAGATCGCCATGCTTCCTGATAACAGCAAGCTTATTGCCAAAATCATAATCCATAAAATCTTTCCATTTGCTGAAGCTGGGCCTTATGGCATCCCCAATAATCCACCCAAAGCTTTTCATCCTTACCGAATGTATTTTTGCAAGATAGCTGCCCATCTGCATTATCGTTCTTTTTTCCAGTTCCTTCGCATCCTTGGCGATTCTTCCATCGCAGAGCGAAAGCGCTAGGTAAGGCTTTGATAAAATTTTCCTGGAAACATCGCAATAGTAAACCTCCGGAACAGGAACATCAGTTTTCTTCCGAATAAGGCCGTACAAGAATTCCTCTTTCTTTGCCTTCCACGGCTCATCGAAAACCCTTACAACCACCTTCCTGCTGTCCATCCCTATAATCCAATTTTCATTGAAAAAACCCCTTCGAAGGGAAATGCTCCTTATTCTGCTTTCAGGAAATATGCGCCTGATAACCTTGCCTAACTGGGACTTTGAGGTCATATCAAATTCACCAGCGCCATTGTATTTAAATCTTGAGGCGTTAACCTTTTAAATTGGGCTCTTATCTTCGCCTCATGATTCCTCACCGCAAATACCTGGAAATGGCGCTAAAGCTTGCAGAAAAAGGCCGCCACACAGTTTCCCCAAATCCGATGGTTGGCTCTCTTGTCGTGAAGCGTGGCAAGATTATAGGCCGCGGCTTTCATGTGAGGGCAGGCGAAGACCATGCCGAGGTTATTGCATTAAAGCAGGCGGGAAAGCGTGCCAAGAACTCCACACTATACGTGACACTGGAGCCATGCTCGCATTGGGGCAGAACTCCGCCCTGCACCGAAGCAATTGTAAAGTCAGGGGTTTCTGAGGTTGTTATTGGAATGAAAGACCCTAATCCCCTGGTAAATGGATTCGGAATCTTGAAGTCCAGAGGCATAAAAACCAGGATGGGTGTTTTGGAAGAGGAAGCAAGGAGGATGAACGAGATTTACATAAAATACATCAAAACAAAGAAGCCTTTTGTAATACTCAAGGTAGCAGCATCGCTTGATGGCAAAATTGCAACCTCAACAGGCAACTCCAAATACATCACAAGCAAAGAATCAAGGAAATACGTCCACCAGCTCAGAAGCAATGTTGACGCAGTCTTGATAGGGATAAACACGCTTATTGCAGACAACCCAAAGCTTGATGCGAGGCTTGTAAAGGGAAAAGACCCGATAAAAATCATAGTTGATTCAACTTTGAAGATTCCACTTAAGGGAAACATAATGAAATCCCCGGAGAAGTTGATTATTGCAACTACATCAAAGGCCCCAAAAAACAAGATAAAGGCAATACAAAATAAGGGAGCCAAAATAATCATTGCCCCTTCCAAAGCAGGGCTTGTGGACCTCGACTTTCTGATGAGGGAGCTTGGCAAGCACGAAATTACTTCGATATTGATAGAAGGTGGCAACAGGGTTAATTCATCCGCGCTCAAGGAAAAAATTGTGGACAAAATACTTGTATTTACTGCTCCGCGCCTTATAGGGAAAGGCCTCGACGCATTTGGCGACCTTGGGATAAAGAAGCTTGACAACACAATAAACATCAGGGAAATGTCAACAAGGAAAATAGGAAATGACATTCTTGTGGAAGGTTATTTATGACAGTTGAAGAGGCTGTAAATGACCTGAAGAATGGGAACTTTGTGATAATCATTGATGACGAGAAAAGGGAAAACGAAGGAGACTTGGTAATCTCGGCAGAAAAGGTTACGGAAGAAAAGCTAAATTTCATGCTTAAATCCGCGAGGGGCATTTTATGCGTGCCAATGGAAGCCAAGCGCTTGGGCGAGCTTAAGATTCCGCTAATGGTAATCAACCATAATGACAGGTTCAACACGCCCTTTACAGTCTCGGTAGACCATTGCTCGACTTCAACCGGAGTTTCTGTCAAAGACCGGATTAAGACCATCAAGGCACTCATAAACCCGGCATGCAGCCCAGAAGAATTATTGAGGCCAGGCCACATGTTCCCTCTTAAGGCACATGAGCTTGGGCTGCAGGGAAGAAAAGGCCATACAGAGGCAGCTATAGGGCTGATGAAACTCGCATCGCTTTATCCTGCCGCCTTGATTGCAGAGATTATGGACGACAGCGGCAAAATGGCAGACTTAAGCTATTTAGGCGATTTCTCAAAGAGGCACGGAATAAGGCTGTTGTCAGTTAACGACCTTTGCAGTTACCTAAAAAAGAAAGGTTAATAAATTTCCCGCTGGAATTAATGAATATGAGGGTAATCGCAGACAAAAAGTTGTTCAGAAAGTTTGAAGGCCTGCATGTAGGGGTTGTTGTCCTAAAAGGCATCGACAACAGGGGCGATGACAGGAAAATATTCGGCCTTCTTGAGGAAGTTGAGAATTTTGTAAGGCTGAATTTCACTTACGAGAAGCTTGCCAGGTCAGCAACTATATCATCATGGCGCTCTGCTTACGACGAATTTGGCGAAAGGCCTGAGAAGTATCATTGCTCTGTAGAAGGCCTTATGGGGAATGTATTAGGCGGGAAGGCGGTAAGGGGGGCAAATAAGCTTCAGGACGTGATTAATTATCTGTCCTTAAAGCACATAGTCCCGGTTGGAGGCTTTGATTTGAATTCTGTAAATGGAAACCTAAGGCTCTGCTTTGCATCCGGCAAGGAAACCTTTTTCGATGGAAAGAAAAGGTCTAGGCCCAGCAAGGGGGAAGTCATTCTAAAGGACGACAAGGAAGTTGCCTCAAGAAAATGGAACTGGAAGGCATCGCATAATTTCAGGCTAAGGGCCAGCTCAAAAGATTCCATAATACTCATCGATGCCCTTCCCCCTGTAAGCAAGGCCACCCTGACAAAAATCATGGAAGACCTCAAGGACGTTGCGCAGATGTTTGTAGGCGGCAAGTTTTACCAGTATATTCTAAGCGAAAAGCAGCCAGAGATTGTTGCAGAATGAAAGAGATAGCAGATGCAATCAGGAAAGTTGTCAATGCAGATGTTGCCTTGGAAATCCCGCCAGACCCTAAACTAGGCGACTTTGCGTTTCCGTGCTTTAGCCTTTCAAAGACCCTGAAAAAAAGCCCCCAGCAGATTGCAGCAGAACTTGCCAAAAAAATAGAAAAGCCAAAATCTGTGGAAAGGATAGAGGTCAATGGCCCTTACCTGAACTTTTTTCTTAAAAAGTCTGCATTAGCTGAAGACGTAATAAAAAAGATAAGAGCAGGAAATTATGGAAGAAAAAACCAGGGTAAAACTGTCATGGTGGAGTTTTTGTCGCCAAACACGAACAAACCGCTCCACCTCGGGCATTTGAGGAACCTTTTCCTTGGCATGGCTGTTTCAAACACATTGGAGTTTCTCGGAAACAAGGTCATAAGGGCAAATCTGGTAAACGACCGGGGAGTCCATATATGCAAGTCGATGCTTGCATACGACAAATGGGGAAACGGAAGGGAGCCGGACAAAAAGCCGGACCATTTCGTCGGGGATTTTTATGTGCTCTACAGCAAAAATGAAAATGACGCCTTAAAGGCAGAAATTCAGCAAATGCTTGTCAGGTGGGAAAAAAAAGACCAGCATGTAAGGGCTCTCTGGAAAAAAATGAACAAATGGGCCATTAAAGGCTTCAAGGAAACTTACAAGGCCCTCGGGGTTCAATTCGACAAGGAATACATGGAAAGTGGAATCTATGGAAAAGGCAGGGAAATAGTTCTCGACGGTCTGAAAAATGGCATATTCAGTAAAAACGAGCAGGGCATCATTGCCGACCTTAAGAAAGAAAACCTCGGGGAAAAGGTTCTCCTGCGCTCAGACGGAACTTCGGTTTATATCACCCAGGATATTTACCTCGCCATGAAAAAATTCAGCGATTATAATCTCGACAGGTCAATTTATGTTGTTGGCTCGGAGCAGGATTACCATTTCAAGGTCTTAATATCGGTGCTCCACAGGCTCAATTTCAGCCATGCGGCCCAGGTTTACCATTTGAGCTACGGCATGGTTTTCCTTCCGGAAGGCAAGATGAAATCGAGGGAAGGCAAGGTGGTTGATGCAGATGATATAATGGCCGAAATCTCCAGCCTTGCAAGAAAGGAGGTGGACAAAAGATACCCGAAGCTCTCGGAAAATGAAAAACTCAAAAGGTCAAAAAAAATAGGCTATGCTGCATTGCGCTTTTATCTGCTCAGAACCGATTCCTCCAAATCAATGATGTACCATCCTGAGGAATCATTGTCATTTGAGGGCGAAACAGGGCCTTATGTGCAGTATACTTACACAAGAATCTCTTCAATTCTAAGGAAATACAAAAAAGCAATACCTTCCGATGCTGATTACGGCCTTTTGAGCCATGAGCTGGAAAAGAAGCTTATTGTTATGCTTTCGGAATTTCCTGACGTTATCGAAACAGCAGGAAACAAGCTTAGACTGCATTTAATCCCACATTTCCTGCTTAGCCTTTCACAGGCATTTAACGAATACTACCATCAATGCCCCATCATCAGGGAAGAGGAATCCCTAAGGGATGCCCGCATAGTTCTTATTTGGTGCGTAAGGGAAGTGCTCCATGCAGGGCTCGATATACTTAATATTGACGCAATCGAGAGGATGTGAGCTTCCGATACCTTTTTAAATTTAGCATTACTGCAAAAACCTATGGGAAGAATAAAGACAAAATTGATTAAGAGGGTAAGCTTTGAGATCTTTGAGAAGCACCCAGATTCATTCAAGGCGGATTTCAGCTTTAACAGCAAGTTAATGTCGCAATTCGCAAAAATTCAGAGCAAGAAAGTAAGGAATTCGGTTGCCGGATATGTTACAAGGATGGCCAAAGCGAAGTCACGTGCATAAAAATGACTGAAGACAACAGCATTTTTGTAGGCGGCAAGCCTTTTATGAACTATGTAACTGGAGTTGTAATGCAGTTTACCACTAAAGACGCCTCGCAGGTGATTGTCAAGGCGCGGGGCAAGTTCATCTCCCGGGCTGTTGATGTCGCGGAAGTTGCCTGCAAGAGATTTCTCGACAACGCAATTGGAGTAGATTCCATAAGCATAGGCTCAGAGGAATTCCAGAACGACGAAGGCAGGAATGTCAGGGTATCAACCATAGAGATTGCCCTTGGAAAAAGGTAGTGCAGTTTATTTCTAGGCGAAAACGAAAGATTTAAATATACAATAAGCAATAAAAGAGCAAAATATAAGATTTTAATTAATAATATCCATTATAATAAGATAATAAATATGGAGCAGTTCTTAAGGACGGTAAGGAAATCGGGAAGCAGCTTCTCTATAAATGTGCCCCCGGAGATAGTAAAGCTGCTTGCGCTCAGGGAAGGCGATATAGCCAGAATTACCATAGAAAAGGTGAAAGATGAAAAAAAGCCTTGACGACTGCATAACTGAAATTAAAAAATCCGGGCAGGCGAAAAAGCTTGACTTCCCTGAAATAAAAAAGGAGATTGACGAGCTGATGGAAACAGAGAGCCAGTTTAGGTCCTTCAGCCCTGGCTTGTTTCAGGAAGAGCTCAGGGCAAATGCAGACACCCTTGTCAGGATGAGGCTTTTGTGCTCCCAGCTGAAGGAAAGGTCTGAGATAAACGAAAAGCTTGAATCATTGGCTTATTACCTGGGCCAGCTTCGCTACTCCATCTTTTCAAAAGACAATGAATCGCTAAAGAGGGTATTGAGAAAATTTTTGGCTGACAAGCATACAAACATCCGCAGCATCCTTGCGGATATTCAGGCCTTCAAGAGGGAGCTTGAGGAAATTAGGGGGCTTTTCGAAAAGTTATCGCATGAAAAGAGTGCTCCGCTAGATGTTTGGATAAGCCATGCGTCTTACCTTGAAAGCCAGATGAAGCTTTTTTCCGAGATTCAGGAAAGGCAGAAAAACATTGCGCTTAACATAGGCCGCCTTTTCGTTCGGACTGCAAAGAAACAGCTTAAAAAATAAAGTTCTGATTGTGAAATGGTCACATCATGTTTTTAAAATAATTCTTAAAGTTTTCGCATATTATGAAAAGCTTTTTAAACGGAGTCCCTTTCTTTTCCCCAATCAGTTCAGTAGATTAGCTTGATTTTATCTTGGGGGTTAAACAAATGCCTGAGCTCGTAAAGAAGTGTCCCGAGTGTGCTGGAATCAACTTATTCTGGAATCGTGACAAGGGCGAAATAATCTGCAAGGATTGCGGGTTAGTTATTGAAGACAAGATGGTGGACTTCTCGCAGGAATGGCGGGAGTTTGACTCTGAGGGAGGGTCCTCAAAAAGGCGAACAGGAGCGCCAGCCACCTATACCCAATACGACCAGGGCTTGGGCACAGAAGTGGGGCAAAAAGCAGACTTCATGAAGCTCGCCGGAAAGGACCGCAACAAATTTTTCAGGCTGAGAAAGTGGCAGTATCGCATTTCTACCGCAATTGAAAGAAATCTCAAGCTTGCGCTTGCAGAATTGAAAAGGGTTTCCTCTTACCTCAAGCTGCCAAAATCTGTTGAGGAGGAATCTGCAAGGATATACACTCTTGCGGTACAGCGTGGCCTTGTAAGGGGGCGCTCAATGGAAAGCGTTGTTGCAGGGGCATTGTACGCTGCATGCAGGCGCCATGATGTTCCACGCACCCTGGACGAGCTTTCAGAGGCTTCTGGCATCGAGAAGAAAGAAATTGGAAGAACCTACAGGTTTGTCACGCGCGAGCTGGGCGTTACGATTCTCCCATCAAATCCTGCAGATTACATTGCAAGGTTTTCATCATCCTTAAAATTATCCGCTGAAACCCAGTCAAAGGCAGTTGAAATCCTGGAACGCTCCCAAAAGGCGGAGCTTACTTCAGGAAGGGGCCCGACAGGCATTGCAGCAGCGGCATTGTATGTAGCATCGCTAATCCATGGGGAGAAGCGCACCCAGCGGGAAGTGGCGGATGTTGCTGGCGTTACAGAAGTAACGATAAGGAACCGCTACAAGGAGCTTCTTGAAGAGCTTGATCTGGAGAAGGAAATCAAGAAACCGAAAAAGAAGAGATAATCTCATTTCTTAAACTTGTAAAAAAATACTTTTAAGTTTGCAGAGCCATTGTTTATTATTATTCCTTCATTTCTCAATAACTCAATCTTTGCATCTCTTCCTCCCTTGCCAGAATAATTTCCAACCTTTCCATTGCTATTGATTACGCGGTGGCAGGGAACTGCAGGCGCACAAGGATTTTTCCTTAAGGCAGTCCCAATAGCCCGGTAAGCCTTCGTGTTCAGGGCTTTTCCCAATTCTTTGTATGTAGTGACTTTGCCTTTTGGAATATCCATGCACTTCTTCCAAACTTTTTCATAAAATGTGGGCATAACCTTAATAATCTTTTAGCAATTAAAAATCTTTTTCTCGCAATCGAAACAATTAAAAAGGCGTGTTCATTCACAGATTAAAAGATGGACGGTGATGAGGAAGATTGGGAAAAGAGGCTGGAAAAGGTTTCTTTGACCAAGCGCTGTCCCAAATGCAACGGCCTTTCGCTTCGCTACAATGAGAAGCTTGGAAAGATCGTTTGCGATGATTGCGGTTTCGAGACATCAATGCCCAAGATGTAGCTGAAGGCAAAAAGAGGTTGTAAAGGTGCCAAAACATAAGACTCAGCGAGTAGGCGTGTTCGTGGACGTCCAAAATCTCTACTATTCTGCCATAAATCTCTATGAATCAAAAGTTAATTTTTCTGTCATTTTGCGGGAAGCAGTGCGCGACCGGCAGCTTGTAAGGGCTATTGCATACGTCATAAAGGCTGATGTCAAGGATGAGGAAAACTTCTTTGAGGCGCTTGAAAGAATAGGCTATGAAGTCAGGGCAAAGGATATCCAGATATTTTTTGGAGGAAAAAAGAAAGGCGACTGGGATGTCGGCATAGCAATGGACATTATGCGCGTTGCAGCCAAGCTTGACACTGTCGTGCTTGTTTCGGGCGACGGGGATTTTAAGGATCTCCTTGAGCATGTAAAATCATTGGGCTGCCGTGCTGAAGTAATTGCATTTGGAAAATCCAGTTCGAACAAGCTTGTGGAAATAGCGGATGATTTTATAGATTTGGACGCCATTAGGCACAAGGTGCTGATTAAAAAATGAGCAGGGTGCTTAAGAAACAAAAGATAGCGGAAAATACGTTCTTGATTGACGTGGAGGCGCCTGAAATAGCAAAAAAGATAGGGCCGGGCCAGTTTGTAATAATACGCACTAAGCCCAGAACGGAAGGCATATGCGTTCCTGTCGGCATGGTCAAGCGGAACTCAATCACCATCGTGGTTAAGGGGGAAAAATCCAAAATGATGCTGAATTATAAAAAAAATGACCACTTGAATGATGTTGTGGGGCCAATAGGCAATAGGGCAAATGTTGAGGAGGTTGAAAATGTATGCCTGATTGCGGACTCGTATGGAATTCCGGTAATCTACAATCTTGCAAAGATGTACAAGGAAAATAAGATACCCATTGCAATAGTCATCGGAGAAAAATCCAAGAGATTCCTTTACTGGGAAGACAAGTTGAAGGATCTGGCAGACAAAATCTATGTCTTTACCGAAGACGGAAGCAGGGGGGAGAAGGGAACAGTTCCATTTCACCTCAGAAATTTGTTCTATGAACACATTTTCGAGTTGGCGATAGTTTCAGGGTCGCCTGCATTTATGCATGAAGTCTCAAACTTTACGCGCCAGAGGGTAAAGACAAAGGCGATTGTAAATCCGCTTATGATTGACCCAATAGGCCTCTCAGGAACATGCAGGATAAGGGTCGACGAAAAAATAAAATTTGCAGCAATAGAAGGCCCCGAATTCAATGCGCATTCAATTGACTTTGAGGAATTTGTGGCGAGGGTAGGCAAGGGCTATGAATAATCTGGAATCTAAAAGGAAGGGGATTTTCGAGGAAGCTGAAAGGTCCCTTTCAAGAGAGGAAGCAGCAAAAGAGGCATCGCGATGCTTGAAATGCCAAAATCCTGGCTGTGTGGCTGGCTGCCCTGCTTCCATAGACATACCCAATTTTATTAATTGCATTTCCTGCGGCAATGAAAGCTCGGCCCTAAAAATCATTAATAAATCAAGCAATCTGCCGTTCGCCTGCTCAAGGTTGTGCCCCAGGGAAAGGATGTGCGAGGGCAAATGTTCAGAGGTGCTTGAGAAGCCCATAGGTATTGCAGGGCTTGAAAGGTACGCATATGAAAACGCCCAGCCGGAAAAAATCCATCCCAAAAAAAAGCCCAAGAAAGTAGCTGTAATTGGCTCTGGCCCTGCAGGATTGTCATGCGCTGAGGATTTGGCGGTCATGGGTTACGATGTCACCTTATTCGAGGCGCTTCATTCTGCAGGCGGCATTTTAAGATGCTGCATTCCCAATTTCAGGCTGCCCCACCGCCTCGTTGATGATTACCTAATCTATCTAGCCTCCCTTGGAGTAAAGCTAATAAACAATGCAGTTATCGGCAGGCTTATAACTTTGCCGGAGCTAAAAAAGAAATATTCTGCAGTATTTATTGCAACAGGATCGACCTTGCCAACATACATGAACATCGAAGGGGAGCACCTTCAGAATATCATAACTGCAAATGAGTTTCTCTACAGGATAAATGTTATTGAGCAGCATCTGTTTGACTCCAAGAACGAATTATTCTCCCCAAAAAGGGTTGTTGTGGTCGGCGGCAACGATTCTGCAATCGATGCTGCAAGGATGGCCGTTCGCCTGGGCTCAAGCGCAACCATAATATTCCAGAAATCATTCAATGAGCTCGAGGCCAGTTATGATAATGTTTCTCGCGCAAGGGAGGAAGGCGTCAAGTTCCTGATGCTTTCCCTTCCAAAAAGGTACACGGGCGCATCAAAGATGGAATGCGTCGAGGTAATCCAGATGAAAAGCGAGGAAGACGAATTAGGCAACAGTGTATCTGTTGAGATTGCCGATTCAGAATTCATGGAGCAGGCGGAATTGGCAATTCTTTCTCTTGGAACAACTGCAAGCCCGATTGTCGTAAGCCAGGCAAACATCAACCATAATCTTCGCGGAAACATATTTGTTGATGAAAACCTTATGACAAGCGCGGAGGGCATCTTTTCCGGGGGTGCCGTCACAGGAGCATCGACTGTTGTGGAATCCATGTGCCTGGGGAAGAAGGCTGCAATTTCGATAGACAGGTATCTTTCGGAGCAAAAAAAAGAGGTGGAGCTCAAAAATGATTGAAGTTGTGTCGGCATTATTCGCAAAAGAGGTATTGAATTCTAAAACTCCGGTGGTGGTGGATTTCTGGGCGCCTTGGTGCGGCCCCTGCAAACAGATAGCCCCAATATTGGAAAGGCTTGAGCAGAAAAACAAGCAGGTAAAGTTTTGCAAGCTGAATGTGGATGAAAACCAGGCAAAGGCAGCCGAGTTTGGGATAATGGCAATACCCTGCATAATCTCATTCAGGGAAGGCAAAGAACAGGAGCGGGTTGTCGGCAATGTTGGAGAGGAAAAACTCCAGCAAATGATTTCCCGGCTGAGATAGAACCACTAGATAGTGACATAAAATAGAAAGGTTTTTATAATCCCCGTACCTAATCTTTATATAAGCAGGAGCACTATACATTAAGATGGCATACGGAACAAACAAGCCTTGGGAGAATCCTTTTGCAAGTTACCATGCTACTTTTCACTCTGATGAAACTTCGCATGAGTACCATGCGGCTGAGAAATACCACTCAGGAAGTTCCGAGCTTTACAATGTAGGCGAAAGAAAGGAAGAGGAAGAAAAGGAAAGCACTGAGGAAGATATTGAAAAGGAAGCCAAAAAAGAGGACGAAGCTGAGGAAAAAAAGGAAACTCAAGCAGAGCATTTTGATATTCCTAAAAAGGAAAAGCCTGCATCGATAGAGGATGCGATAGAAAAGGCAATCAGCAACGAAAAGGGGGCGCAATAAGATGTCATGCCCCTGCCATAACCCTTACTCTTCCGGCCATGAAGTCTTGATGAAAACCAGTACATACAATGTTGATTCCCATGGCGATTATGGAGCTACCCTAAGATTTCTCACGAATGAGGACTTGCCAAGGTACACAGCAATGTTTTATTCGCTTTCCCAGCATGAGTCTCTTGCTGAAATCCGCTATGGCAGGGTTAATGCGGACTACGACGAAGGTTTAAACGCCCTGAGGCAGTCATTGCAGGGCCCTCCATTGGAAGTTTATATTCCGCCGCCAACAGAAATGCCTTCGCTGCCTTCGGTCAGGAGCAGGGAAACAAAAGCTCAAAATGAGATAGAAAATGCCCTTCACCAGATAAAGGAGGCGCTTTTGGTGGAGGAGGTCATTGAGCAGATAATCATCAAGAAGACAAAAAAGCGGCGCATATTGATTAGGCGATAACTATAAATAAAACTATTTCTTTCGTTCTTTAATGAGGAAATTCGTTGAAATTGTTTTGGTAGCCGCTGTTATTCTCCTGATACCCCTATTCCTAGTCTTGTCAAGCTTTCAGTCCCTTCTTGCCGATGAGGATTTCTTTTATGAAGGGTTTGAAAAGTATGGCGTTTATGCTGCCCTCCCGGCTGTGGACGTAAACAAGTTTCACCGGGATTTAATTGAATACTTAATCTCTGAAAAAACCGACGCAGAGTTCAGTTCAATCATTCTGAATGAAAAGGAAAAAATTCATTTGGTTGATGTAAAAAACCTGATACAGCCTGCATTGCTGCTTTGGAAAATTGCGACTATTGCAGTCATCCTGCTTATTTTTCTGCTTATATCGCTGCAGTTCAATGACTGGAGGCTTCTCCGCAGCCTTGTGGCCATGTTCTCGATTGGCTCTTTGCTGACGATAATAATCCTCGCTGCATTCCTTGCCTCAGTTTTGCTTAATTTTAGCAGCATGTTTGTGTCATTTCATGAAATCCTGTTCACAAATGATTTTTGGATGTTAAACCCTGCAGTTGACAACCTGAAAGCAGTCTATGCTGACGGAATCTTCTATGATTTTACTGTAAGCTTGGCAATCAGGGTGCTTGTATATTCTATTATCCTGCTGCTTTTGAGCATAGCAATCTTTAAATATTCTAGGAAGCGGAAAGCATTAAATGAAATTAGTCGTGGCAAACTGGAAAATGAACAAGACTCTTGAAGAGTCTGTTGATTTCATTGAGAGAATTAAAAAAATTAAAACACCCAGCATAATTGTCGTCTGCCCTCCATTTACCTCGCTTAAGGCGGTTTCCGATGCAGTTAAGGGTTCAAAAATTCTTCTCGGTGCGCAAAACATGCATCATGAAGACTTTGGGGCATATACTGGAGAGATATCGCCTTTAATGCTTAAAGACGCTGGATGCAAATATGTCATTCTCGGGCATTCAGAAAGAAGAAAATATTTTTGCGAGACAGACGAAATGATCAGCCTAAAAGTCAAGTCTGCCCAGAGCCATGGCTTAATACCGATTGTCTGCGTTGGGGAAAGCTTGTCTGAGAGAAGAAATGGAAAAACTTTGAAGGTAATTAATTCACAGCTGTCCAAGTGCCTTAAAGGCACAAATTCAAATCTAATCATTGCATATGAGCCCGTATGGGCTATTGGCACAGGAAACAACGCAACTCCGCAGCAGGCTTCAGAGGTTCACTCTTACATTAAGGCAAAGCTCAGGAAAAAGTTCAAAAAGGAGATAAAGGTTCTTTACGGAGGCTCTGTTTCACCGTCAACTATAAAGGGATTCCTTTCTGAAAAAAGCATAGATGGGGTATTGGTTGGCACCGCCTCTTTGGACCCGAGAACATTTGCAAAACTGCTTTAGGGCACCCTTACCCACAGAATTCCAAAGCCGTAATTTCCCTCGCTGCATAAGCTGATGATATCCTCCGGAACGTCTTGTATGTCTGAAACATCGCATTTTACGCTTGCTTTCAGGGAATACAGCCCTGAAGGCGCATCATTGCTTGGCTCAACCCCTATACCGAACCTGTAGTCTTCATTGTTGTTGATGCTCTCCTCCTGCTCTTCGTATTTTACGCAAAGCTCGCTGCCATCGCACTCCATGCCAAATTCAGCTGTGGTTTCCCCTCTTATCAAACTTCCACGTTCCAATTCGATGCTGAACTTAGCAGGCTCAGGAAGGTCAAGCACGTTTATGACCCTTACCATGAAAAATCCTGCATCTCCCCGCTCAATTTCCAAAGTTTCAACCCCAAAGCAGACCCTTGCATCAGTCCTGCATTGAAGGGCAGCAATTTCTTTGTGTAATTCGTCTTCTGTAATCTTGGACAAGTCCTCCGCTCCTGCGAAGATGTTGTATACAAGCATTACTCCCATGCCGAATAGGACAAGCGACAGTATCAGTGTTATGAGAAAATTAACACTCAGCTCAATTCCCTTACTGTTCATTTTCAACAGCTCCCGGGAATAGGAAGAATATCTTCTTTCCAAGCTTTGACTCAAAGGAATCCCTTACAAGCTCTTCGATGTAGTTGTACGTTCCATCTGGATTTTTTGTTGTTCTTATCCTCTTTTTGTACTCATAATCCACTTTAAGAGTAGCGGACCTTTCTTCTTCTATGAGGGCGCTCTCATAAGTTATCGGTATCTGGACTGAAAATACCTCGCCTATCTGCGAAAACTTTCCAGCCAGGCCGTCTTTTCCCCCAAACAAGGTCTGCCCTTCAATCAGCCTTATTGCGGTAATCTCTATTGGGTAAACAAGGTCGGGCTTTTCGTCCTTTAGCTTAAGGCTAACTTCAACCTTGTCCTTGTTCACTGTAAATGGATTGTTATACGTTACCAAGACATCAAAAGTGAAATATGAAAGCTCCCTCTCAAATGCCAAATCCGTTCGTTTGACCCTGCTCTCATCGATCTTGTAAACACACTCATCATCTTCGCAGCCCTGCTCGAGATAAGTTGCATCAATCTTTTTGTTCCTTACAAGCATGCTTGCCTTTCCTTTGCATTCTCCATAATCCTCGGGGCAGGTGCATTTATTCCCTGTCTTGCCATCCTCTTTGGCGTCCTCGATGCCGTTGCCGCAGCAGTCTTTCACAGCCGTAGTGGCGCATTTGCCGTCATCGCATACGGCTGTCTTGCAGGTAGCAGCCGGCGGGCAATCCTCTGCCTCGCTGCATTCACTGCACCCTGAGATAAGCAGAACTACAAAAAAGAGCAAGACTACAATCAGGACGCTGCTTAGCTTTATCTTAAACACCTTTTTTGAATAAAGAAAAAACCCAGTATTTAAACCTTACTTCAAATAAGCCGAAGCTCTGCATTTTAGTGCGGAGATGAAGGCTTTTTGAAGGACTAAAAATGCGAATCTTTAAAGTTCGCATTTTTATTACTTAATTATCTCGTATTCCCTTACGATTATTATCATGAAGAGTATCAGTATGACTGCGCCCACTATGAGCCAGACCAGCCCTTCAGCAAAGGTTTTGGTGAACATGGTGTACATCCCAAATGTCATCACAATAAACCCAAGCCACAAAAACTTGTCCAGCACAAGCTTCATTATCTCAAACTCCTCCGAAATCGTAAGCCTTTTTTTGATTTTTGCCATTTTGACCTCCTTAGCCAATAGATTTTACAAAAAAGCTTTTAGCTGAATATTGGTTTTTATCTGCACATACAGCATCCTGGCAGATAACCAACTTGTATATGTCTGACACGCTAGTCGCAGTCGGTCCAATCACCTTAATGCCGATAACCCCTATCTCATTAACTTGAAGATGCACTGGATTAATATCCCAAAAAAAGGCGACCGAACCCGGTAGGGCAGTTGAGGAGGGCACTAACACTTCGCCGTCGGTGCTCCAAATCTCGACATAGAAATCTGCTTCGACATCTAAGGTATTTTTTACCCCGATTCCAAATATCCTTTCCCTTCCCTTTGCAACAGTTATTTCATCAGCAGGAAAGCTTAATTTCTTATCGCCTCTCCTCAAATCGTCTAATATCTGCTGTTTTATCTGCTCCTGAACAGTAATTGTAGTTTCGCTAATTCCCTCAAATATGTTCCTGATGAAAACCAACGCAAGCGATAAAAACGTCAAAGCAATGACAATTATCACAATAGCATTAACAGAAATGCTCAGGTCTCCCTTTTTCTTCATTTTGCACCTCATGATACCTTTACAAAAAAGCTTTTTGAAGCGTATTCCTCATCATCAATGTCCCATATAACTATTTTATACTGGTATGAGCCACCAACGGATGGGCTAAAATATTTAATGGTATCTGCTTTTGCAGAACCTTCTCCCACGACTTCGAGCACCTGATTCGAAGAATCCCACTGAAATCCAGCACCGGAAGGGAGGTTTATCCCGCCAGAGCCACTAGTGCTGCTTGTGGGGCTTTGCTCGCCAACCTCGGAAATCTCTATCCTGTAATTCAACTTACCATCTTTTTTATTCGCTACTGCAAATACAATGAAATCTTCCGAATTCTTCTGAAGTGTATAGCTATTAAGTTCGATAGACAACCTATCTCCTGTTGAAATAAGCTGATTGCGCAAAGCTGTTTTAACCTGCTCTATTGAACCTTCGATTGGCACTTGTATGTCTACAAAAATCCCTTTAATAAAAGTCAGTGCCAGCGCAAGAAACGTAAACGCAAGAACAATAACAATGATAGCATTTATCGATATGTCTAATGAGCCTCTTTTTGCCTTCATAATCAAGCCTCTTTGAACTTAGTCGTATCTCTATGGTTACACTTTATAAATATTTCGATAACTTCCAGAGAAAACCAAAGCTTTTTATAATTTTGATTCTATGGCCATATATGGCAAAGAAAGAGGCAAGTCAGGTTTCCATATACTCAAACAAGCTAAAAAACCTCTTTTTCCACCCAAACGCATTCTTTAAGTCTGTTGAAAAGGAGAGCAACTATTGGCAGATATTGATGTTTTACTTTCTCTTTTCAGTCTCATTGTCTGTATTAGGGCTCATAATCTCGCTTCCTTCCCTGCAGGGAGAGTTTCGCTCGGCCTTTTTCATAATATTCACGATTTTGTTAATCATCATTTCGGCCTTTATCTCTCCCTTTATTATAGGCGCAATAATACACCTTGGGGTGCTTATCTTTGGCGGCAGGAATGGCTTTTTCAACACCTTTAAGCCGATAACCTATGCTTCAGTTATAGGGCTGTTTTATTCTTTTCTCTCGGATATAATCTTTGCCGTGATAAACATTTTCAACCCGGTTGACCTCAGCTCATTGGAAGCAAACCCCTTGGCAATCTTCACAGGCGCGTTTTCCTTGTCACTTGGCTTGAGCCTGCTAATATTGCTTGTTTCTTTTGTTCATATCCTAATAGTAAGCATTGTCGGCGTCTCAAAATTCCAGAAATTCTCCTACGGAAGAGCATTCCTTGCAGTTATAATCATACCTGCGCTGCTCCTCGCCTTGTTCCTGATCATGGGAGCAGCAGTTTTATTGTCGCTATTTGCCGGTCTTAGAAACATTTAAAAACAGACCATAAATTCTCAGTAATATGGCAAGGATAAGAAAAGGAGTCTCCTACAGAAGGCTGGAAAGGCCCAATACAAGGATTTCAAAGTACAAGAAGAAGGCTTTCATAAAGGCCAATCCTGCAAAGAAGATTGTGCGCTTCAATATGGGGGATGCAAATAAGAAATTCCAGTACACTCTCTCCCTGAAGGCGAGAAACGCCCTTCAGATACGCGATAACTCGTTGGAGTCTGCAAGAATGTCTTCCAACAGGCTTTTAGAGCCGCTGGGACCATCCTCTTACTTTATGCGGCTCAGGGTTTACCCATTCCACATACTTAGGGAAAACCCTCTTGCAACTGGAGCAGGCGCAGACAGATTCTCGACAGGCATGCAGAAGTCATTCGGCAAGCCCATAGGAAACGCTGCAAGAATAATGAAGGGGCAAACTATTTTTGAGGTATGTGTTGACGAGCCAAACCTAAAGATGGCAAAGGAAGCAATGAAGCGCGCCAGCCACAAGATTCCGTGTTCTTGCATTTTGGAGGTAACAAAGAATTAAAAAATGACAGAGATATTCTCATTCGTTTCTGCATATTTATCCGGTTACCCCCTGCTGCAGGCATTGGCAATCTTCGTTCTTTTCTTCTCAATTTCCAAGCTTCTGGTATTTGTCGCAGAAAGGCTATTTTTGAAGCTGGCAAAGAAAACAGCCACTAAGATAGATGACCTAATAATAGAGCATACAAACAGGCCATTGTCCCTGATTCTGCTTTTGGTCGGTTTAAGGCTCGGCATAATACCGCTTGGCCTCAGCGAGAAAATCACCAATTACTCGGAGCTGGCGCTGTATGCATTAATAGTCCTGCTTGTCGCAAGGATAATCATCGTTATAGTAGACATTTTAATTGACAACTGGCTAAAAAAGTGGGCAGAGAAAACAAAGTCAAGAATCGATGAGAACCTGCTTTCAATCTTCCACCGCTTTTCAAAATTTGTTTTTTACATAATTGCAGTTCTTGTGGTCCTTGACGGCTTTGGGGTTGAGATAGGGCCTTTGCTTGCATCGCTTGGCATTGCAGGAATTGCAATAGCATTTGCCTTGCAGAACACCCTTGGCAACGTTTTCGGCGGAATTTCGCTGATAGTCGACAAGTCAATAAAGGTCGGCGATAAAGTTCAAATCGACCCTGAAACAATCGGCGTAGTCCATGATATTGGCTTGAGGTCTACTCAGGTAAGGACATATAACAACGAAATCGTTATTGTTCCCAACGGCAAGCTAGTCGAATCTAAAATAGTAAACTTTGCCCAGCCCGATGCAAGCGTTAGGGTTGTGGCGCCGTTTTCAGTCGCCTATGGCACGAATATTGAAAAGCTGGAAAAAATTGTTCTTGCGGAATTAAAAAAAGTGGAGCATTTCATAAAGGAACCCGAGCCATTCATCAGGTTTGAAGCTATGGGCGACTTTGCATTAAACTTCAAGGCCTTTTTCTGGATTGATTCCTATGAGAATTCCGGAAAGGCGCTTTCAGACGCGAACGCCCTTATGTATAAAGCCTTCTCAAGGAATAAGATAGAAATTCCGTATCCTCAAAGGGTTATCCACATGAAAAAAGGAAAAGCTATTTAACTAAACAGTTCCTCGTCAGTAAAATGGAAGACAGACTATCAAGCCCCTCGATGTTTATTGGGGTGCAGGGAAAAGGCATAATATCTTTTGGCTCAGGCCAGCCTGATTTGCCTCCGCCAAGGCAGGTTTACAGCATTCTGCCAACCTACAGGGCATTCAAGTATGGCTTAGTTCAGGGGCAGGAGAACTTAAGAAAGGCACTGTCAAAGGGGTATAAAGGCTCAAAGGCCAGCAATTTTGTAATCACCAATGGTGCTTCCGAGGCCTTGGATTTATCCTTCAGGGTGATGAAGCCTCGCGACAAAGTGTTGATACACGCCCCTTATTATTACACTTACCCGCATCTTGTTGCAAAGGCGTTCCTTACGCCAGTATTTACGGAAACCCATGAGGGCAAGATTGTGCTGGAAGATTTTGACAAGAAAGTTAGGGAGTGCAAAGCTGTCCTAATCAACTCGCCTTCAAATCCTACCGGCAGGATTCAGGACATAAAAACCCTAAAGGAGATAGAGAAGATAACTACGGACCTTAATGTAACCCTGATTTCAGATGAAGTTTACAAAGATTTAATCTATGAGCGCGAGAATTATATGCTCTCGGGGTCTCACGTTGTGACGATAAATTCATTTTCAAAAACATTCTCAATGTGCGGCTTCCGCGTTGGCTACCTATACTCAAATGACCCTTCTTTTGTGGAGCGCATAGTAAACCTAAAGACATACACCTCAATGAATACAAACATTCTTGCCCAGGAAATGGCGTATGAAGCAACAAAGGTTCCAAAGAAATACAGTTCTTCCCAGCTTAAAATATGGAAGGAAAGGCGCAACCTCATTTACAACGGGCTTACAGAATTAGGACTGGATTTGTGGAAGCCGGAGGGGGCTTTTTACGTGCTTCCTAAAATCAAAGAGCCAAGGAAATTTGTCTGGAAGCTATTCAAGAAATACAAAACCATCACCTACCTCGGTGAGTGGTTTGGCGCCCCAAACAGGGTAAGGTTCAGCTACGCTTTAGACGCCTCCAAGATAGAGGAAGGCCTAAAGAGGGTAAGGAAATGCCTGAAGGAACTTTAGGAGAACAAGATTTAAAAAGGGTCGCTGGTTTTCCTGAACAGAGGAGGAAAAATAATGACAGATTTTAAGCTTGTGGTTTCAGACAAGGAGGGAAAATCGTATCAAAAGGAGTTGAAGTCTCCACAGAGCGATTTTCTTATTGGGAAAAATATTGGAGAGGCCATTTCAGGCGACTTAGTCGGATTGCAGGGCTTTGAGCTGAAGATTACAGGGGGCTCTGATAACTGCGGATTTCCAATGAGGCACGGCATTCTTGGAGTAAGAAAAAAAATCACATTATATGGCGGAGTGGGTTTTAGCGGCGGACTTCCCGGTGAGCGGAGAAGAAAGACTGTCTGCGGGCATAAGATAAACGAAACAATTACGCAGGTAAACCTTAAGGTTGTCAAGGGCTCACAAAAGCTGGCTGATTTCTTTGAACAAAAGGCGCCAGCTTAATTCTCATGTCAAAGAAAAAAACTGCAGAGGGCATTCAGCCCGTTTTGAACATCGGCATGGTGGGCCATGTCGACCACGGAAAAACAACCCTTCTTGAGCGCCTGTCTGGAAAATGGACAGATACCCATTCCGAGGAAATTAAGAGGGGCATCACAATAAGGCTTGGCTACGCAGATGTTGTATTCAGAAAATGCCAGAAATGCGGGGAATTTACAACAAGCGAAACGCATTGCGACACCCCTTCAGACTTCTTAAGAAAGGTAAGCTTTGTTGACGCCCCCGGGCATGAATCCCTGATGGCAACAATGCTTTCCGGCGCTACAATAATGGACGGCGCTTTATTGCTGATAGCAGCAAATGAGGAATGCCCGCAGCCGCAAACGCGTGAACATTTGATGGCTTTGGAGGTCATTGGCGTAAAAAATATCGTCATTGTCCAGAACAAGGTTGACCTTGTTAGCGAGGAGAGGGCAGTAAGGAACTACGAGCAGATAAAGGAACTCATCAAGGACACAGCGTTTAATGATGCGCCAATAATCCCTACCTCTGCCCAGCACCGCCTTGGCCTTGGGCCCCTAATACAGGCTATCGAAGAGCGACTGCCAACCCCGGAGCGCGACTTGAACAAAGACCCGATGTTTTTTGTGGCAAGAAGCTTCGACATCAACAAGCCCGGAGCTGACATAAATAATTTAGCCGGTGGAGTCCTTGGAGGGGCAATCAAGCAGGGGAAGCTAAAAAATGGAAGCGAAATAGAGATAAGGCCTGGCTTTGAGTTTGAAGAGAAAAACCAGAAGATTAGAAAGCCGATACTTACAAAAATAACCTCGATTAGGACTGGCGGCTTTGACGTTGAGGAAGCAATAGCCGGAGGCTCTATAGGCCTTCTCACTACGTTAGACCCTTTCGTTGTAAAGAGCGACAAGCTGACAGGCTCTGTTGCCGGCCTTCCTGGAAAATTGCCGCCCGTGTGGGAAAGCTTTGACCTTGAAGTGCACTTGCTCAAGCGTGTTGTTGGCTTGAAGGAAGACCTCATTGTGGACCCGATTAAAATCAATGAGCCATTGATGCTGAATGTTTACTCTGCAGCCACTGTTGGAATGGTTGCTGAAGTTAAAAAAGACAGGATTTCCTGCAAATTGAAGATGCCGGTTTGCGCCGAGAAGGGAGCGCGTGTTACAATCTCCAGAAGGATAGTCAACAGGTTCCGTTTGATTGGTTATGGGATAATATTGTAAAGATGAAAAAGGTAATGGCCTTTGGCAGTTTTGATGTGATACACCCCGGCCATGTTTACTTTCTAAGGGAAGCGAAAAAGCTAGGCGATTGCCTTGTTGTGTTAGTTGCGCGTGATAAGACCATAGAGAAGGTCAAGGGAAAAAAACCACATTATTCTGAAGCAGAAAGGCTTAATCAAATCATGAAATTAAAAATCGCTGACAGGGCAATCCTGGGCTCGGAAGATAATTATCTCAAATCAGTATCGGAATTCGCCCCAGATATCATAGCTTTGGGCTACGACCAGAAATTCCCAACCGATGAGCTCAAAAAAAGCATCCCCCAGCATGTAAAAATTGCGAGGATAGGCCCGTACAAGGAGCATATCTACAAGTCCTCGCTGATTAAAAAGAAGAATTAAAAAACCGCCGCGACCCGGATTTTCAACGAAACGGACTCTCCGTTTTCCGTTTGAACCGGGACACCCTTTCGGGAACAAGCTACCTTAACTTGCCCTTGCAAGTTTCCAGGCTTGCGCAATACCAGGTTATGCGATCGCGGCAAAGAATAAAAAAGTTTATGGGCAGGTTTATAAAATTTCTTGTATCAGAAACATCTAAGCAGCTACGGAAGCCTCCTCAGCAGGTTCAGCCGGGGCCTCCTTTATCTCTTCCCTTACCTTCTCAACCCTGACTTTCCTGTCGCTTGGTACAATCTCCATCGATCTTATCTCAAGGGTTTTCAGCGGATATATCTTTTTGAGGTCGCCGATCAAGCTCTCCTGCAGGTGGTGAGATAGTATCTCTTCCAAAAACTTTTCGTAATCAAGCTTTGCAATGGACCTTGTGCACAGCTCTATGCATTTAACCCTGATTTTTGTCAAAACAGAGCCCTTGGCGTTTGCTTTGGTGATAAGCACCGGCTTAACCCTTATCAGGGCATTGTCAGCTGTCTTGCACACAAACGATAAATCAATCTTATCCCTGCTCCTGCGCACGAGCCTCTTAACGGATGAAGGCACAATGTCATAGCCAACCATCGATGTCCTGCCTTTGGAGCCCTCAAGCTTGTCAACCTTGAAAGTCACATTTATGTTCTGCTTCTTTATGTCGTTTGTAAGGACCATCAGGTTTACTGAAAGGGATTTGCCTACCATCTCCTGCGGGTCATAAACAATAGTCTCTCCAAGAGGCTGCTCATTGAACAGCTTTGGCGCGATAATTTGGTACCAAATTTTCTTCTTTATCTTCGCTGTTTTTTGCTCTGGCATGGTCGGGAAAGAAAGCTGGGCTATTTATAAAGATTTGCCTCATATGTCGAGAGAAGCTTCAAGGGCGTGCTCCTCGATAAACTTCTTTCTGGGCTCCACCTGGTCCCCCATGAGCAAAGTGAAAATCTCGTCAGCTTTCACAGCGTCTTCAATCGTTACCTGCTTCAGCGTTCTGACATCCGGGTTCATTGTTGTCTGCCACAATTGCTCAGGATTCATCTCGCCTAAGCCCTTGTAGCGCTGTATGGCGATCTCTTGCCCAAATTCTTTTACAAGCTTGTCTTTTTCGGCATCTGTCTGCGCATATCTTGTAATTTTGCCTTTTGATATCTTGTAAAGCGGAGGCATTGCGATGTATAAGTAACCTCTCTTGATAACTTCGTTCATGTATCTGTAGAAAAAAGTGAGCAGAAGGGTTGTTATGTGGTTTCCATCTGTGTCTGCATCGCAGGTTAGGATCACTTTGTGGTATCTTATCTTCGAGACATCAAACTCATCGCCAATGCCGCAGCCAAGCGCGGTAATCAACGTGGTAATCTCTTCGTTCTCAAATATCTTCGTAAGCCTCGCCTTCTCAACATTAAGTATCTTTCCCCTAAGCGGCAAAACAGCCTGAAACTCCTTGTTGCGTCCCATCTTGCATGAGCCTCCAGCGCTGTCCCCCTCAACCAGGTAAATCTCTGCCCTTGCCGGATCCCTTACTGCGCAGTCAGAAAGCTTTCCGGGGAGCAAGCCTGTGCTTAGGGCTGTTTTTCTTCTTGTCAGCTCCCTTGCTTTCCTTGCGGCTTCCCTCGCCTTTGCAGCGTTCACAGATTTCTCAACAATTACTCTTGCAGTTGAAGGATTTTCCTCAAAAAACTGGGTCAAAGTGGAGGAAACAATTGAGTCAACAATACCCTTCACTTCTGAATTGCCGAGTTTTGTTTTGGTCTGGCCCTCAAACTGGGGCTCTAAAATTTTCACGGAAAGAACTGCTGTAAGACCTTCCCTTACATCCTCGCTGGTCAGCTTTAGGTCTTTTATTTTCAGCTTTTCCGCATAGCTGTTAAGCGTCCTTGTCAATGCAGTCTTAAAGCCGGAAAGGTGGGTGCCTCCCTCAACAGTATTTATGTTATTGGCAAATGAAAAGATGTTCTCCATATAGCCATCATTGTACTGTATTGCGATCTCAACGGAAATGGCCTCCTTCTCCTTGAAAAAATAAATTGGCTTGTGAAGCACAGTCTTGTTCCTGTTCAAATACTCCACAAACTCAGTGACTCCCCCGTCATATTTGAAAACATCCTCTTTTCCGGTTCTCTCATCCTTAAGGGTTATCCTTACCCCCTTGTTTAGAAATGCAAGCTCCCTGAATCTTGCGCTTAGTGTATCGTAATGAAATGTGGTATCGGGGAATATCTCGTTATCCGGCAGGAATGAGATAGATGTTCCTGTTCCGGTTGCAGGGCCAACTTCCTGCAGCTGGGTAACCGGGTTGCCTTGGCTGTATTCCTGCCTGTAGACCTTGTTGTTTCTCTTAACCTCTACAATTAACGATTTTGACAATGCATTAGTGCAGGAAATTCCAACGCCATGCAAACCCCCTGACACCTTGTATATCTTTTTGTCGAACTTGCCCCCTGCATGGAGCTTTGTCATCACCACTTCAAGCGCAGTTATCCCAAACTTCGGGTGGATGTCTACAGGAATTCCTCTGCCGTTGTCTATAACAGTTATGAATCCGTTTCTGTGCATTATGATATCAATCTGTGTGCAGAACCCAGCTAAAGCTTCATCAATGGAATTGTCCACCGCTTCCTCTACTATATGGTGCAGGCCGCCGAGGCCGGTGCTTCCTATGTACATCGCAGGCCTTTTTCTAACAGCAGACAGCCCTCCTAATACCTGAATGTCCTTAGCCTCGTAACTACCATCTGTCATTTTGCTTAAAAGAATGGCACCTCCACGATAAAGCCAGAAATAAGAGCCTATTTAAACCTTTTGCTTAGGATTAGCAATCCATTCTCCGTCGAGAAACTGCTACTTTTCCATGAATTCTTCCATCGGGTCATTAAAGTTGAATCTCTTTAAAAAGTCCCCATATTGGTCCTCATCGAACAAAAGAATATTCTTCATCTTCTCATAACACCCCCTTACTTTTATGTATCAATAGGAAGATTTAAATATATATATCTTTACTCTATACTATATATAGGATATAGATAGGGTGTGAAAGCATATAAGGGGTGGGGAAGATGGAGCAGCGCAAGTTGATGGAATTTGGAAAATCTTCTTTTATAGTTTGCCTTCCAAAAAAATGGGTTATAGAAAACAGGCTAAAAAAAGGGGACACATTGAATCTTCTTGAGAATTCCAGCGATATTTTGGTTTCTCCATCGTTAAAGGAGATGGAGCCCGTGCAGAAAAAGATTGTCATTGACACAAAAGAGAAGGGCCTTGCGTTGATAAGCTCCGAAATCGTAAGCGCCTACCTGAATGGTTACGATTTTATTGAGATTCTTATTGGCGAAATGGAAACTAGGGTGACTGAAATAAAGGAAATCATGAGGAATCTCTCTGGCTTGGAGATTATGGAGCAGACCTCCACAAGGATGGTTGCCAAGGACATCTTAAACCCAAAAGAGATAGATATCCCCACTATAATAAGGAGGATGGACATAATCGTGCGCTCGATGATTGATGATGGAATTAAATGCCTGATGGAAAATGACCCGCAAAAGAAAAAAACGCTTGTCATGAACATACGCCAGCGTGATGAGGACATTAACAGGCTTTACTTCCTTTCAAACCGCGTTATCCGCAATGCCCTGAAAAACCCTGCATTTGGGCGCTCACTAATGATGGACCCCTGGAAGCTTCATAGCCTGGCTGCCATTATACTGAGGCTGGAAAAGATAGGTGACAGGCAGAAGAGGATTGCAAAATTCAGCATAGATGCAAAGTTCAACCAAAAATGCAAAAAAGAGCTTGCTGAAATATATTCGGACATGAGGGATAAGTACGGCGAAGTCATGAAATCTTACTATATCGGAAATATTTCTGCCGCATTTTCTGTAGAAGTCTCAAATAAGGAAAGGATTGAAAGGTGCAACGGCTTCCTGAAAATGTGCAATGATGCAAGCGCAGTCCACATAATAGAAAACCTTAGCGGCATGACAACGTCCATTAAGAACATCTCCAGATTCGTGATAGGGCTTCAGGATTAATAGCCGCTAAACACCATCTCTTTGTTGCCTAGCTTAAGTACAGTTCTAGTGAATTGCGACTTTCTTACCCCCCCCACAATCTTACTTCCCTTGGCAGATTTTAATACGAAGCCAGCATCCTCAGGCTTGCAGACAGCAAAAAAGCCCATTCCCATGTTGAATCTTTTGTACATCTCCCCGTCACTAAGCCTTGACTCTTTCTGCATGAGTTTGAAAATCGGCTGCGGCTCTAGTGGGTCGTCAATGTAAAACTCAACATTTTGCCTGATTCTGTTAAAATTCTTTAAGCCGTAGCCGGTGTTGTTGATTCCCATTACGCTGCACTTCGAGCTTATTTTTGCCATGTCCCTCAAATAAATCCTGGTTGGGGCTAAAAGCCATTCTCCGATAGTCTTTCCTCCGATATCAGAGTCCAGGCTAAATCTCCCACGGTACCTTCTCCTGAATTCAGGCCTTCCCTCAAAATCCCCCCTCAGCAGTGCCAGCCTTAAGTCCGTGTAGCCGTTTGAATGCGGGCCTGAGCTTGGAAAGGCAATTATCTTGTCGCCAGCAGAAACGGGCCCGGGCACTTTGGATTTTTCTATAAATCCTATCATGCATGCAGCAATGTCAAATCCAAAGCCGGATTTTATGCCTCCAAGAAGCTCTTCGATTGATGCTGTTTCGCCTTTTCCTATATTGATGTGAATGCTGTTGTTGATTATTGAAGATGCATCGCACTGCTCCAATCCTTTTACAATCCCTTTCATAACCTCTCCGGCAAATGCATGCATTCCTGACTGGGCGGCAAAGTAATTCATGAAGAGAAAAGGGCTAACCTGGCCGAGTGTAGCAATATCATTCGCGTTCATTGCAACTAGGTCGATGCCAATTGTGTCAAACTTCTTCAGTGCGGATGCAATAATAAGTTTTGTGCCCACACCGTCAATTGCGCATGCGCAGAAATGGTTTGGAAACAGGGGATTTTTGTACAGCTCGCAGAACATTCCTCTTGAAGACTCAACCATATCCCTCTTCAAACTGCTTGGAATGGCCTTCTTTATTGCGCCTACAGCGCTCGACTCGCTTTTCTGGTAGTCTGGGTTCATAAACTTAGTCAAAGGTTAGGGGCTTATAAACATTATTATGTTGGAGACGGGTCTAACACTTCGACCTTTAGGTCATAGATACAGGCCCGTCTCTAACATCCTAAAAATCGGTCAATAGATGCAAGCGTCCGAACAAACTCCGCCCTTTAGGGTGGAGTAGGACGCTTGCGACCGATTTTTATGATAATCTCAACTTCCTCTTCCAATAAACACATATCTCTTCGGTCTTACTTGCTGCAATGCCAGTATACTTCGTTGGATCATTTAATAGCTCAATGTGCTGCTTGGAAAATCTTTTTAGGTAGGGCCTTATGTTTGAATCCTGTCTCAATAGTTCATGCATGCTTTTCTTTGCCGTTCTTGATTTCATTGTAAGGCTTCTTACATATTCATGCGCATCCGGATGGTTGCTGGCTGCGAGAAGGATGTAAAGCGGTTCTGCAATTATAAAATCCCTGTTCATCTCGAAATTCCTTTTCATGTTCTCCCGGTCAACCGAAAGCTTCGGCATTACTTTATTCATCCTCTTTACGGAAAGCACAAAGGCTGCGAGCATCTCTGGTATAAATCTTGAGGAGGCAGAATTTGTCAAATCCCGTTGGTGCTCGGAAATCTGGTCCATGTAAACAGTCATCATTCTGGGCATGAATTCTTTCCACATTGATTTTACATTCTCAAAATTAATCGGATTCCGTTTTTGCGGCATTGTGGAGCTGCCAACCTGCTTTTCTCCAAACTCCTCTCCAACCTCCCCGATTTCAGAGCGCTGCAAATGCCTCATGTCGTCTGCCAAGTTTGCAATCACTCCAAAAGCATTAATTACCGAATGAACATGCTCGCTCATGTATTCTGCCTCAACAATCTGCGTGGAAATAGGAGAAGGCTTTAAGCCCAGACGCGATAAAACCTCGCGTTCAAATGCTACTGGGTCGTTGAAGAAAAGGGATGAGGCATTGTAGGAACCAACAGCTCCAGCAATCTTGCCACGGAGATCGTTTCCGGATTTCTTCACCCTGATAATTGAATGCCCAAATCTGCTTGCATACTGCGCAATTGCAAATCCAAACGTGATTGGCTCTGCATGCTGTCCATGCGTCCTTCCAATCTGCAATGTCGACTTTTCCCTTAGAGATAGCTCTACCAGAGTTCTCTCGAACTCCGTCATTGCGGGAACCATAACCTTATTTGTGAAATCCCTGAATCTTGCCGCATCTGCAGTGCAGATTATGTCGTGGGAGGTTGTTGTAAAATGGACATATGGCCTGGCCTTTTCAGATACCTTTTCCCTGATGCAGTTTGCAAGAGCGCGAATGTTGTGCTTAATCCTGTCTTCTTCCTTGTAAACCTCCTGCGCCGTCACCTTCATGCAGGCCCTTGATACTTCATCAGCAATTGCCTGAGAGCAAATCTTTCTCCTTGCCAGAGTTCTTGTGAGCGCATCTTCTACCCTTGCAGCATACCTGATGAACCCATTCTCGGAGAGATACGGCGAAAATTCAGCAAGAACCTTAGAGTCCCTTCCATAATACCTAAAATCCAGCGGGCTGATAGCGTCAAAAATGTTAAGTCTTGGAGTAATAGTTTCTTTCTCTTCTATCAACTCAAGAATCCCCTTTAATTTCCCACTGTCATAATCCAGCCTGACAATCTTTTTGTTGCCGACAATCTCCTCTTTTACAAGCCCTTCCCTCAAAAAAAGCTTGACGGAATTGGTAACGTGCGCCGGACTGCATTCAGCCCTTTTTGCAATTTCCCTTACGTGAACCCCTTCTTTGCCAAGCAGCTTTAGCATCTCAATATTCTTTTTGGTGAATATCTCTGAAATTTCCATGCCACTTATAAGATGTTAACTATTTATAAACCTTTCTATATAAATCAAAATAGAATGTTATATTTTCTTTAATATCCCAAGCAGTTTCGAGTGAATCGAGCCATTGGAGGCAACAAAGCTTTTCATGTTTGGATGCCACCTATTCCCTTGCCAGTCAGTTACCTTTCCACCAGCCTCCTCGACAAGCAGGCAGCCGGCTGAGATGTCCCATGAGCCACCGGGTGTGTGAAAGATGGCAGCATCGCCAATCCCGCGGGAAACGTTTGCCAAATCCAACGCAACAGACCCGAGAAGCCTTATTGTGAGCACTTTCTTTGCAAGGGAACTTAGACAGTGGATCTTAAATTTAGTGTCTCTATGCAGGGCTGAGTCATAAAACACCATAGCTCGCGGCAAATTTTTTTCCTTTCTGACTCTTATCCTTTTGCCATCGAGAGTGGCGCCTTTCCCTTTCTCCGCCACAAAGAGGTCTTTTGCTATTGGATCATATATAACTCCGAGCACAATTTCTCCTGACTTTTCTAAGGCAATCGAAATACAAAAGTAAGGCAAGTTATGAAAAAAGTTTTTTGTTCCGTCTATCGGGTCAATATGCCATCTGTAAAGCAAACCTTTCTTATCAAGATTTTCCTCGGCTATTATCCCGTGCGAAGGAAAATGCCTATTTATTATGCCAATTGCTTTTCTCTGGCTATCCTCATCAGTTTTGGTGACGATGTCGCGCGGACCCTTTAACAGAACTTTCTGGCTCTTCCCAAAAGAATTCCTCATTATTTTTCCAGCTTCCAATGCAGCCTTAACCCCAACCTCCCTGAAGTTCATAAGTATCTCCTAAGGTTCTTTTTTATCCTTTCGGCAACATTGGAATTGTCAGCAACAAAATTCTGCCCCGTAATTGTTTCATACGCCGTAATATACCTCTTTGCAGCCTCAACCTTGACATCATCCGGAATAGGCGGTATTTTTCCCTCGCCTATAAAACCCCTCTCAGCAAGGTATCTTCTCACATATTCCTTGTCAAATGATTGCTGGTCAATTCCTTTGCTAAACAACTCACCATAGTTTTTTGAGAACCAAAACCTGCTTGAATCGGGCGTGTGAACCTCGTCGATAACCATAATTTCGCCATCAGATTTCCCAAACTCGTATTTGGTATCCACTAAAATCAATCCATTTTTTGCTGCTTCCCTCTGCCCGAATTCAAATAGCTTATATGCATATTCTTCAATTTTCTCATACTCATCCTTGCTCACAAGCCCCTGGGAAAGAATCTCCTCTTTCGATATCAGCAAATCATGTGCGCCGTGAAGAGCCTTGGTTGTTGGGGTGATTATCGGCGCATCGAGCTTCTGGTCTTTTTTTAGCCCTTCTGGCAATTTTACGCCGCAATACATGCGGACTCCCCTACTGTAGTTGTACCATAGTGAGGTTGTGGTTACGCCGGTGATATAGCCCCTTACAACAACCTCAACAGGATATTGTTTGCATTCCTTAACAACCATCACGTTCGGATCTGGAACTTCTATTACATGATTCGGTACAATCCTTTTTGTCTTGTCAAACCAAAATGCTGATGTTTGGTTCAGCACCTGCCCCTTGAATGGAATAGTCGTAAGAACCCTGTCAAATGCGGATATCCTGTCGGTTGTAACAATCACCCTTTTTCCGTCAAGAACGAAGCTATCCCTGACTTTCCCCTCAATCCTTTTTCCAATCTCAAGGCCGATGGACTCCAAAGCGTTGTTGATTTGATTTCTGATAACGGCATCGCTTATCATCTTCCGGCCCTCACAGCTTTGTCTGCACTCTTTACCTTTTCAGCCTTTTTCTTTCTATATTCCAATAAAGATGTTGTAAACTTCCCGTCAATATTAAGAACCTCCACACACGCTATAGCCCCATTCTCCACGTTGTTTGCTCCAACCCACAGGCCATCATGGGAATGCCTTAAGATATTTATGGCAGCTTCTGCTTTATCGTCCCCCTCCATGAGAACCGGGCAATACACAACAAGCTCCTCCCTTGGCTGGACATCTTCATCAAGTGGTACAAGGCACAAGTTAATGAACCCCCTCTCAAACGTTTCCGATTTCTTGCACTCTACCTTAAGGTCCCTAAAAAAAGAAATTGCCTTACTTGCGATATTTGCCTGGCCAATTACGTTAACGCCCTTGTAAACTTTTAGCATCTTAATAGCATTGCTTGCGGCATTCTTGGCCTGATTAACCCCAACCCCCAAAACCGGAACTCCGGGAGGCATCTGCACAATTGAAAGCAAGGCGTCTAAGCCCTCATAATTTTGCCTGCAGGGAACCCCTATTACAGGTTTTATTGTTTTAGATGCAATTACGCCAGGAAGATGGGCAGCCAATCCAGCGCCTGCGATTATTATATCATACTTATCAAATTCCATCTTCTCAAGCTCGTCAGGTGTTTTGTGTGCAGATATAATCCTCAACTCATAATCTGTCTCCCCCAATCCCTTGCAGATCTCATCATAAACCTCTTTATCAGAATCCGATCCAAATATCACCAAGATCATTCAGCACCTCCAATTATCTTGTATTCCTGAAAATGGCGGTTGTAAAGCAATTGCTCTGTTGCCTTTTTTGCTGTTTCTTTGCCGCAATCCATAGTCCATAGCACCCCTCTCTGAATACTTTTTATTTCTTTCATACCCAGTCTCTGGGTAAGGGTATGCATCAGCCCTTCGCACTTGTCGTCCGAATTTTTTACCAGCACCGAAACCATGCCATCGGCAGAAAGCCCAATTTGTGCAATGTGTTTGTTTGAATTTACGAGAACATCAACCTTCGCTATTTTTCTTGAGAACTCTTTTTCATCTCCCCCGATCTCAAACATGTAATAGTCAGCCCTTTTTAGGCTGCCAACGTCCAAGCCCATCCTTTCAAGCACCTGCTTTGCTGTAATCGCAGTTGTGTCCGGAATTCTTAGCCTGACAAGCATTTCCACTTTCATTTTTTCTCCTCAATATGCCTTTTCATGCTTTTAAAAATATTCAAGCCAAGGGTCTTGAACCCATAAGCCAATGTTTGCTTTTCAAAAGATGCCCTTTCCGGATGGGGCATAATTGCAAGAACATTCCCTTCCCGGTTCGTAATTCCCGCAATGCTAAGCAGCGATCCATTTGGATTTGTTGGAAAAGAATCTTCAACCTCACCATATTCATTGCAAAACTGAAATGCAATTAGGTCCTTTATCCTTCCAACATCCTCCCTTGTCGTGAACCTTCCCTCGCCGTGCGCAATTGGGATGTCAATTACATCATTTTCCCTGCAAAGAAGATTGTAGGCATTTCTTCTCTTCATGACGGGTTTAATCCTGACCCAGACGCAGTAATACCCCCCGATTTCAGGGTTTGTGTTCGGAGCAAGGGCCATCTGCGGCTCATTGCTAAATCCAGGAACTAACCCTGATTCAATAAGCACCTGTGCGCCGTTGCATATTCCAAGAACGGGCTTCCCCGAATTGGCCTCTTCTTTTATCCTTTCCATTACTGGGTCTTTTGCAGATATTACCCCTGCACGAATCCTATCCTCATAGGAAAATCCACCTGGAAGAACAAAACAATCGTAATGGCTAAACTCCTTTTTCGTGTTCCATCTCAACAAGTCAGCATCGAACCCAGCAGCCTTGAGCGCCCTCAATGTCTCGTTTTCGCAATTCATCCCGGGAAACAGGATAACCGCAGCTTTCATTCCAGCGCCCCCCTTGTTCCGGAAGTCCATGCTTTCCTCATCTCGGCAATGGCAACCCTGATCTTGTCGTTCACAACCAGTTCGCTCCCCCCGGTATGTCCAAGTTCGTTCGCTCCCACCCCCAATTTGCTGAATACCGACTTTATTCTTGAAACCTTTTCCTTTCGTGCTTCAAAGACAAACCCAGAAGACTCTGAAAACAAGGCCTTGTCCATCCTTAAATTTGAATCAAGCATAATTTTAGCGCCTATCTTTCCATCTGCTTCCCCGCCAAGGACCATCTCGCTAACAGCCGTTATTATTCCGCCGTCTGAAATGTCATGGCAGGAAAGAAGCAAACCATCGGAAATGCAATCAAGGATGCCGTATATCATCCCCTTTTCGTTCTCAAAATCCACTTTAGGTAAATTCTTTCCTAATTCGCTGTGCAAATCATAATAAACGCTCCCGCCAAGCTCGTCTTTTCTCCCCCCGACATACAATAAAATGCTTCCCTCTTCCTTAATCTTCATCGTAATTGCTTTTTTGTAATCGTCAATTATCCCCACGCATGCAATTATTGCAGAGCCATCAACGGCCTTGCCAGTTTTTGACTCGTTGTAAAAGCTAACATTGCCAGAAATAACTGGAACTGCCTCGCCTGTTCTTTTGTGCTTTATATTTCTAGCTGCATCCGCAACCCCCTTTACGCCTTCGTAGAATTCTGCAAATGCCTCTTCGTTCTCCGGATTTCCATAGTTAAGGCAGTCGGTAAGCCCGGAAGGAACTGCGCCAATTGCAGCAACATTTCTCATGCTTTCAGCAACTGCATTTGCCGCTCCCCAATAAGGGTCTATTCTTGAATATTTTGGATTGCAGTCGGTTGTAAGCGCAACACCAACATTGCTTGTCTCGAGTGGCGCAATCAATCCCGCATCCGCCAACCCCGCCCTTATGACTGTATCGCCCAAGACCATCGTATCGTAATGGTTATACACCCTCATCCTTGATGCGACATTTGGGTGTGAAAGAACTTTCAATATCTCCACCTTGTAGTCCGCAGGCTCTTCAAGGTTAGGCTCAACAAGGTTCCTCTTCCTTAGTGTTGCTTTTCTATCGTACCTTATTCCACCAGTTACAGCATCTATCGGGGCATTGCAAACAACCTCCCCCTTATGGAATATTGTAAAATCCTTATCCTTCTTCACCTTTCCAATCATGCTCGCCCTTGCCCCCTCTGCAATCTTGGGAAGCTCGAAATCCTCGTTATATATTTTCAGGATAGTGCCGGTAAATGATGGTGGCGAAACCCATGTGAATCTCTCCTGTGTCTCAGAGCATGCAATGATGTATGGGGGTAATTCCATTGATGTATGCACTTTGTCCAGGTCCAGCTCTATCCCAAAGCCGCCGGAACTTCCCATCTCCGATGAAGAGCACATAATCCCTCCAGCTCCCATGTCTTTGAACCCAAGCGCAACCCCTCTCTTTTTGGCTTCCTCAAAAACGGCATATGTTGCCCGGATAATAATGTTCTTCAAAAATGGATCTGGCACCTGGACTGCCCCTTTGTTGCTCTCCCTGTCTTCCTCATCAAGAATTACCGAAGCAAATGCTGCACCGCCAAATCCAGAGTTGTCAGTAGCCTTGCCCACGATTACAACATCGTAGCCTTCAGAGTTTAGGGGGGCTTTGCTGTGAATTATGTCGCTTTCCTTAATTAAGCCCAGGCATACAACATTAACCAGGCAGTTTTCATCGAATGAGTCATTGAAATAAATATCTCCCGCAATCACCGGAATGCCCACGGGGTTTCCATAACCAGCTATCCCATCAACAACTGCATTCCCCACATACCTGACATAATTCTTGTTTTTCCCAAATGGATTTCCAAATCTTAGCGCATCTGCAGTTGCAATTATCCTGCCGCCCATGCAAAGAACATCCCTAAGAATGCCCCCCACCCCTGTAGCAGCCCCTTCATAAGGCACTACTTGGGATGGATGATTGTGGCTTTCATGAGCAAACACTATTCCATACCTGTCTTTTCCAATATCGGTAAGGTATAAAATGCCTGCATCCTCTTCTGGGCCTTGGATGACATTTGGTGCAGAGGTCGGAAGCATCTTGAGAACATGCCTGCTGCTCTTGTAGCTGCAGTGCTCTGACCATTGTATGTTGAATATGTGCAGTTCCGTAAGGGTAGGGTTCCTTCCTATAAGGCTGACTATCTTCCTTGCCTCCTCGAGGGTTAGTGATAACCCATTTTTCCGCAGAAAATCTTTTAGTTCGCTGTCTGAAAATTCACTAATCCCTACTAAATCCGCATCTACTTCCCCCATCTCCCTGAAAGCACTTACCATCATTTAAAAACTTTTTGATAAAAATCGCCAACCACATAAAATGAACCGGTAACAAGCACAAGTTCTTCCCTCTTGGCCATTCCCATTGCAAACTCAAAAGCCATTTGCGGAGTTTTTTCCACAACACAGTCTTTTTTCCCACTTATGTAATTTGCGACAACTGAAGGGTCCAGAGCCCTGTCGCTCTGTGGCGTTGTAAGCACAAAGTAATCTGCGACCTCGCAAAGCTTATCTACCATCTTTTTCCAGTCCTTATCTGAAAGCACACCAAAAATGCAAATAATTCTCTTTTTCTCGTGGCTTTTTAAATATTCAACAAGGGAATTTATCCCTGAAGGGTTATGTGCCACGTCAAAAAGTAAGTTTCCGTGGTAATCCAGCCTCCCTTTAAGCGAAACATTCATCAGCGAATCCTCTATCTCGTGCTCCGAGAAACTTAAGCCTGCTTTTCTGATGGCAGTAACAGATATTCCCGCATTAAGCTCCTGGTAATCACCTAACAGGTTTGTTTTATATCTCTCCCGGGAAACAACCAGCTCCGAGCCTCTAGAACTTGCGACCCTCTCAATTATTTTAAGCACAATCTCTTTCTTTGAGCCGGTCACCACCGGAATGCCCTGCTTTATTATGCCGCATTTCTCCAGAGTAATTTCCTCCAGAGATTCCCCTAAAATATTAGTATGCTCATAATCTACCATTGTTATCACAGACACCAATGGCGTAATCACATTAGTAGCGTCAAGCCTGCCCCCAAGGCCGACCTCAATAACTGCGTATTCCACTTTTTTTTCCCTGAAAAGAAGAAATGCCATGCATGTCACAATCTCAAAAAATGTCTGGTCTGTGATATGCGGCTTTATTTTGCTGAAAACAGCCAGGATTTGTTCGTCTGAGGCTTCTTCGCCCCCTATAACAAACCTCTCATTGAAAGACACCAAATGGGGGGAGGTAAACATGCCTACCTTATGCCTTCTGCCGATTATTGCTGAAATCATTGCGCAGACGCTTCCCTTGCCGTTCGTTCCTGTAACATGGAAAGCCTTAACATGTTTATGCGGATTGCCTATTTTTTCCAGAAGCATCTCGGTTCTTTCAAGTCCAAACTTCCACTTTTTTTCCGATTCAATATTGTAAAGGTAACTAAGCATGTCCCTGTATTCCATAAACCAGGGGATATTGTAAAGATTAATAAATCTGACTTTTTATGGAAATGCTTATTAACCATAAGGAGCCATGCCATGAAGAAGACCTGCCCAAAGTGCGGCTCGAATAACGTGGAGCTCTCAATTTATGATAGCTCTCCAGTGGTAACCTGCAATGAGTGCGGCTATGACGAGATGGCTGAACTTGAGGTTTACCCTGAGGAAAGAAGCGGCAGGCAGAAGGGAAAGTATACGCCCTACAAAAAGGGAGGCCATTCCAGAACCTTAAGAAAAAGATAGTTACTTATGTTTTTCTTGCTTTTTCCAAGTTTCTCCAACCAGCTTGAAGCCATGTGCAAATAGGTATATCAAAAGCACAGCAATTGTTACTTTAAGCAGCATCAACTCCTGAAAAAACTGAAGAAATGCCGAAACTGCATTGCTGAAGGATAGAATGAAGATGACTGTAGTGAGCAGTGTGGATAAAAGGTAATGGGGATAAAGCCCCCTTTTTTTGATGTCCCCCGGAATTCTAAATGCCATCAATGCCAAAATTACGAAATTTATTATAAAAACTGGCAATGAGCCCACGAAAGGAAAAAGAAAAAACAGCGCAAATACAATAAGAACTGCAACCATGAGGTATTCAATCACTTTCATCACCCTTTGCTGGCTCTACAAGGTGAAGCAAGCCAAAGAAAAGAAGCAGGGAAAAGAAAAGAAGGATTGCTGAAATGATTGTTACAATGATATTAAACATGGACGTATCGGCAAGGATGTCCGTATAAACAAACACAACACCGACATAAGCGATAAGGTTAATTGGCAGCGCATCAGAGATTTTAAAGGCAACCTTTTTGGGAAGCAGATGGAAAAAATCGAAGAACAACACCCATGCGCCAATAAAGCCTACTGCCAGGCCAATGGAGAACCTAACCGGGTCAGCTATTGGCAATTTTGCGATATTTGAGAACAAAACCATTGGGTTGATGAGCTGGATATCGGGGTATGCTTTAGAAAAGATATGCTTTAGCAAATCAATTGAGACAAATATCAGAACAAGCGAATTGCCAACTGCAGTGTTCCAGCCGAGCTCTTCTTTTGTGTATCTCCCAAAGTAGAATTCCAAAAGAACCAATGTAACAATTAGGGGGATAACTATCCAGATCATTTCCGGATAGAAATACGGAGCTGTTAGGAAATCTAAATACTTCTTACCTATCGCAGGAAAAAGTACGTCTGAAAGATACTGAATAAGCGAAAAGAAGCCTTCCAAAACACCGTTAACTGCCATTATTCATCTTTTCTTCAGAGCATATATAAAATTTTCTAAAAAAATGCGGAGTGCAGGGTTCGAACCTGCGTAGGCACTAAGCCAACAGGTGTCCTAATATCATCGCTTTCGCTCAGCACACCTAAGCCTGTCCCGTTTGGTCTAAAATCCTTGGGATTTTAATTGGCCACTCCGGCAACTCCGCGTAAGATGGGCATTATTTTAGGTTATTATAAAAATATATCGGAGCATTAGCTACTTTTTCGCCCACTTGTAAGTCCTTAGCCTAGAAGACTTCCCATAGCCGCAGGAGCTGCACTTCTTTTTTCTGATATGATACGTCCTTTTGCCGCATCTGCGGCAATGTATCATGTTCTTTTTTCCAGATTTCCTGCCATGAGAAGGAGTTCCTTTCATCTTCCCGCCTATTTCTCAGGTGATATTAATATTATCGTGTCGCCTCTTAAAAACACAGTGCCAAGTTTTCTCTTAACTTCGCCTTCTGCCATCTCATCTGCATTATCCAGAACGACATTGATGTGGATATCAAACGACTTAAGCGTGCCAATAAGCTGTTTTTGGCTCTTTAACTCAACAATAACCCTCTTGTCGCGTGCCCTGTTAAGCGTGTCTAACGGCCTAGATACTTCTGTCATGTTACCCCCTCCAAAAAATAAAAGGCAATACGCTTTGAGTTTTAATGTAGTATTTAAAGGTTTGGAATGCCTATGTTGCCGATAAATTCGAAACCTATTTAAATGAAATGGGGAAACCAAGCATAATGGCAAAGTCACAAAGAAGGGCATATGCCAAGGAAACCGGAAAGAAATATGTCCCTTACAGGAAGAAAAGGCTGGATGAGTTAGGAAGCGATCCGGCATTTACAAGGGTCGGAGAAAAAAGGCTTAGCGTTGTGCGTGTAAGGGGAGGCGATGCAAAAAGAAGGCTGTTTTCGCATAACATAGCCAACGTACTCAACCAAAAGACCAAGAAGTATGAGAAGGCAACCATCAAAACAGTTTTGGACAACCCTGCAGACAGAAACCTTGTCAGGCGCAATATAATGACGAAGGGAGCGATTATCGACACCGATAAGGGAAAGGCAAGAATTACCTCAAGACCCGGGCAGGATGGCATTGTCAATGCAATACTTATTTCTTAATTTTCATGAGCGATAAGAACAAATTGCCTTTAATCTACCAACTTCTGCTAAACCGCTTTGGCTATCAGGGCTGGTGGCCTATTCGGGCAGAAGGAGAGCACAACTCCAATTACCATCCAAAAGATTATTCTTTTCCTAAAAACGATAATGAACTTTTTGAAATCTGCGTTGGAGCCATCCTGACCCAAAACACAAGCTGGAAGAATGTGGAAACAGCATTGCTTTCCTTAAGGCGGCATAATGCAATGTCGCCAAGCGGAATAAAGAGATTGCCAGCTTCTAAGCTTGCTCAAATAATTCATTCTTCAGGCTATCACAACCAAAAGGCAAAAAAATTAAAGGCATTTGTGGATTTCTATCTGAACAATAAAGGCATTATCACGAGGGAATCGCTCCTTAACCTATGGGGCATTGGTCCGGAAACTGCGGACTCGATGCTTCTTTATGGCTATAAAGTCCCAATCTTTGTGGTCGACGCATACACAAGGAGAATAATGGGGAGGATAGGGTTCAAGGAAAACTCCTACGGGGATATTCAAAAACTCTTCATGGAGAACCTGCCTGCTGACCACAAAATCTTCAATGAATATCATGCGCTGCTTGTTGAATTGGGAAAGAATATCTGCAAAAGCAAGCCGATGTGTAATTATTGTCCTTTGAAGAGTATATGTAAATATGGAAATCTCAGATAAATTGTGCCTTTGCCATCAAAAGGTTTTTATACCAGCATCTTCAGCGATCTAGAATGGCAATTTTTGGTCCGCCGTCGTTTGATGAACTTCACAGGGAGCTTTTGGAATTAGGGCCGGCATGTGCCGCTATTAATTATGATTTCAGACTGAAGCAGCTTGATTCGTCTTTGGTTCGTAAGAATAAGTTGATCTTAAAAAAAAGGGTCGAAGCCCTTCTTAAAAACCTTGGAGAAAGACGAATAATCAATAATGAAGAAATCATAAAGCTAGCAGGTCTGAAAGAGCGAAAAAAGGAATTTGGAAGATTAAAGGAAGAAAACAAGATGATAACTAAATTTATGGATGATTTCATTGACAAAATAGAAACAGGAGCTAGTTTGGCAAGGTAACCTTGTTAGCCATACCATATTCTTCACATTTTATCACATCAACGTCCGAAAGAGCAATTATCGCCATTTCTCTTGCGTTAAAAAATGGATAGTTATTGCTGTTTGAATAAAGCTTATCAAAAAAGTGGGATATTCTTTCGGGATTGCCCATATCATCGATCTTCCCATCTCCAAAAAAATCCCTCAGAACAACCCAGCTTGCTTGGAATTCAACCATAGCCAATGCCTCTAGAAGAATCTCCTTGTGATGACGTTTTTCTGGCTCTGGCGTTGCCTTATAGTTATTTGCACCTTCATAAAGTGAGTAGTAAGGCTTGACAAGATCGAGGGGGGTTATATTGAAAGGTCTTGAGGTCGCGCCAAGAATCCTACCTGCGGCACGCATCCCCTCCCTTAATACATCATCGGAAATGTCAGACAAGGTTATCCCCCGGATAAACGCTAATTAGCTGTCATTTATAAAGATTGTTTATTTGTTACTCTTAGGTAGCTTATCTGCGCCGCTAGTAAAAAACATACCTTTAAATAACTCCCAGCCAAGATTTCCACTATGTACTTTCCAATAACCATCTGGATGATAGTGGTAATCATTGGAGTTATTATTATTTTCTCATTTATTCGGAGCCTTGTAAAAGCATTGCTTTTGCTTTTCACATTTCTGGTAATTGCAACTATAGTTATTTTGCTTGTGACAGGCGTAAGGGTATATAACGATTTTCAGGATTTAACCAGTGATATAGAAAGTTCAAAAACCCTTTTTCTCCTGTCTATGGAAGATAATTTTGTGTCTGGTTTTGAGAAAACTGGAGATAACATAGCCATTCTCGAAGAATCTTTCCTTTCGCAGTTGACTGCAGAATCTATCTCCCCTAATCCAAACTATCAAAGGGTTTTCATTCTGACGGAACAGGGGCTTGATAGCTTGGCTCCAAAAGGTGTAAGTTTCAATGGAAAAACATTAAGCAACGAGGAATCCAAGGAAATATTAAAATCTAATTCGCCGCAAAGGCACCAGGTTTTTTTGCTATTGCTAAAGGATGCAGAGCTTGATGGCTTATCCTTTTTGATGGAAATAAACTCCGGAAACATAATTGCATATCCCAAATCTCCCGCAATAAAATTCCTTGAGGAGTTGCCTTCATCTTTTGTTAAATCCCAACTCTCGAGGATTAAGGAGAAAATGGAAGAAAAGGCATCGGAGTTTGTAAAGGAGGTGTGATGTGGCATTCTTGGACAAGCTGAAATTCTGGAAAAGAGAGCCGGAGTTGGCATTAGGGCCAGAGCCTGAGCTTGGCCTTGAGTTTGGAAGGGGCTATGAGGCAAAAGAAGCCCAAATGCCACCAGAACTGGCTCCCCAACCTGCTTACCAGTATCCTCAGCAGCCAGCCTTTCAGCAGCCATTCCCGCAGCCAGCTTTCGGCCAGCAAATGTACCAGCAGCCTTCAGTGAGCATTGAAGTAGTTGCGAAAAATATCGAGGTTCTTTCCAGCAAGCTTGACGTTCTTAAGGCAACCCTGGATGCAATTAACCAAAGAATAGAAAATATAGAGTCGATTGCGCGTTCCGAGCAGAGCAAAAGAAGATGGTGAACAGGAAGTCGCTTTTTCTTTTTGCCGCCATAGTATTGCTTTTGGACCAGATTTCCAAGTATTTAACATTAAGCTTTGTCGGGATTGGAAATCAATTAGAAATTTTCACTTGGTTTTCATTGAACGTGTCTTCCAATGAAGGCATAGTTTTTGGGCTCTTCAAGGGCATAAACACCGCTTTTATTTTCATTACAATCCTTATACTGGGGTTAATCCTGTACTATTACGATAAGGTGCCCGAGAGGATTGTTTACATACTTCCCATTGGATTGGTTCTTGGAGGCGGTTTAGGAAATCTTGCAGATAGAATCTTTCGCGGCTCAGTGGTTGATTTTTTTGATTTCAAAATCTGGCCAATATTCAACTTGGCAGATGCAGCAATAACAATTGGCGTACTCTTCCTTATATTTCTTTTATGGAAGGAAGAAAAATAGCTATTTTCCCTTCTTTTTGCCCTTTTTCTCTACCGGCTCTATCTCCTCAATCTGGCCATCAGCCGCCTTTGTGAGGTAATCCTCGTTTTTTCCTATGCTCAATGCAGCCAGCACCAAACTCAGGGCCGCAGCTAAAAGGGAAATTACAAGGATTATATCTGGTCTTTTTGCTAAAGCGTAAACCAGCAGAAGATCCGCAATAATAAGTATTGAGGAAAAAGAAAGCAAAACCGAGCCCCACCTCATTGAATTGAAAGCTGCAACAAGCCCGATAAAAACCAGCGCAACAAACAGCAGGGTTAGAAAAAACTCCCCGTAAAAAGCAAAACGCTTAAGCTTGAAAACCTCCGTTGTAAGCCCGACAAGGGCAAACAAAAGCAGAACGTCAACGATTATAAGCGATATCGTTTTGGTTTTCTCCATGGAAAAAACAAACAAATGAGCGTATTTAAGTATTTCTGTGCTCGAGTAATGATAAGTGTAGTCCTTGAATGATGTCTATCAGAACTCTTCAAAATCTTCAAGCTTTGAAAGGTAGCCTTTTGCCTTAAGGAAAGAAACCTGCGCTTTTGAATATTTATACACTATGTCGCCCTTCTCATCCCCAAGAAACTCCCATGGCTCAACAATCACAAGGTCGCCTTCCCTCACCCATAATGTCCTTTTTAGCCGACCCGGAATCCTGCAAATCCTTGTTTTCCCGTCGAGGCATCTTACCCTCGTTCTGGAGCCGCCCAACCGCTGCTCAAGAATCCCGAAGCTCTGGTTACCATGTGGAGTTTTAATTCTGCTTATCTGCTGCTCGTATTCTTCCTGCCTTTCCTGCTCTTCTTTCTTCTTGCTCATGCCCCCACAAAAGTTACTGTCATTTATAAGGTTTTAGTTTAACTGAAATGCCCAGATTAAAGCATAAATTATTTAAACCAATCAAGGGAAAACAACAAAATGGAAAAAAAGAGGCAGGACGAATACCCAAAAACACGGTGGGGAATTCTTTTGGCAATCGTTGCAGTTGTAATCATCATTGGTGCAGCATTTATAGGAATGCTGGTGTCCCTCTTTGACTCCCCAAATCCCGGCCTGCTTGGAAAATCAAATGTTGCGCTGATTAAGATTGAAGGTCCCATCCTAACCGGGAAGGAATCCTTTTTTGAGCCTGTAGCCTCTTCTTCAGAAATCATGGGATTCATTGAGGAAGCATCGGAAGATTCCGGCATTGACGCTATAATTCTGGAGATTAACAGCCCCGGGGGCTCAGCGGTTGCTTCAGATGAAATTGTAAGCTCAATCAGCAAGGTAAAAAAACCTAAGATTTCGTTCATCAGGGAAGTCGGGGCATCTGGTGCTTATTGGGTTGCGGCTTCCACAGATTATATAATTGCAAACAGGCTGTCAATTACCGGCTCGGTTGGTGTAATAAGTTCGTATTTGGAGTTTGCAGGCTTATTGAGGGATTACAATGTAACGTACAGGCGGTTGGTGGCAGGCAAGTACAAGGATATTGGAGACCCGTTCAGGGAGCTGACCAATCCCGAAGAGGCTATCCTCCAGCAGCAGCTTGATGAAGTGCATTCAATATTCCTGTCGGATGTAGCAGAAAAAAGGCGCCTTACCCAGGCCCAAACTGCCGAGATTTCAACCGGCCTTTTCTTCATTGGCGCCAAAGCAAAAGAGCTTGGCCTTGTTGACGAGCTTGGCGGAAAAGAGGAAGCCGTTGCTTACCTCGAGAATAAATTCAACGCGTCTGTAAATATTATAGAATACAAAAAAGAACCATCATTTGCTGAGCTATTCACGGGGCTTCTAGGCAAAAACTCTTTTCTTATTGGGAAGGGCATAGGCTCATCAATGGTTCAGGATAGGGTCGGGTTATATATCTAGTGCCTTAAAATCAACAACATTTGGGAAATCCTCCTGAATTCGCGGGCATGCGGTCGTGACAAATGCGTCAACAAAAGGAAAATTCTCGAGATAACTTGGCTGAATGGTGTCAAAGAGGAAAGTGTAGAATTTTTTTTCAGGATATTTTTTTTGAAGCTCTTCTGCAGCCTTCATATTGAATTGCCCTGGCTTCGTTGAGACAAGAATCCCTATGTTTTCAGCACTGAGGAATTTGATATACTTTGCCTTGTTCTTCTTTTTGATTTTTTCTGCCTCCGCCCTTACATCATAGAATTCTCCGGTTCCGGGGTCTAGGCAATAAACTGGCTTGTCCGTTTGAACGGCAATTGCGACTGGATGAAAATGGCCATCTCCGAAATACAGGAAGCCCTCCACCCTCTCGGCGACCTCCTTGGCAGCTGAAATGTCACAGCCAAGAATTTGGGAGCTGTATTTTTGGTCCCCTCCAGTCTCCACCTTAATGCCTTCTTTTTCAAGCATCTCAATAAGATTTGGTGCTATGTGAGCGTACTGAACAGGAAACAGAAGACCAAGCCTTTTTGGCAAGCCTTTCAGCTTCGAGCTGTCGATATCGATATTGCCATCCAAAAAACCCTCAATAAAAATCTTTTTCATATAGAATTTTACCTAGAAGCATCTGCCTGTCGCTCTACCTCGTTTTTCTTTGAGATGGCATGGGAAGCCAAGCTTAGGTTGAATGCGGAAATAATCTCATCAGCCAGCGACTTGATAACTCCCTTTTTTGAGTTAAATGATTTTTGGTAGGCTCCCTGGGTCATCAGCCTAAGTGCAATATCAATCCTTCTCTGCGGTGAACATTCAACCGCTTTGGGGTATCTTGCTCCGCCATACTCGATTGTGATAATCTCCTCTCTTGGTGCAGCGTTCTCAAGCGCCTTTACAAAAACTTTAACCGGATTTTCCTTAAGCTGGGACTCGATAAGCTTAAACGTGTCTTCGACAATCTGGTAGCTTGTAAGGGCCTTTCCGGTTAAATGGTAGCTTGTTTTGAAGTGCTTCTTTGACTTGTGGCCGGGAATCATCACCTTGTTTATGAGCCTTTCAACAACGAACACCCTGCTTTTGTGGAACCTATTTTTAGCGTATCTGCCGCCGGTTTTTGGGACTATCCTTGGGTCGAGGGAGACGTATCTTTGCAGGCCTAAGTCCTGCACCTGAATCCCTTCAGTAGACCACCTGTTGAATGCCTTGATCATTTTCTTGCCTTCTCCAGTTTTCCTGAAAGCAACGCATCAAGGGACTGTCCATTGACCTTAATCACCTGCCATCTGACTCCGGGGATGTCGCCTTTTGACCTGCCCATTTTGCCGCCAATGCTTTCAATCATAACCTCGTCATGCTCATTGACAAGCTTTGTTGCGCCGTCGCCAGGCAGGAAAGCAGTTACCTGTTTGCCATTTTTTGTAAGCTGGACACGGACGCATTTCCTCATCGCAGAATTTGGCTGTTTTGCTTCAAGCTGGATTTTTTCAAGCACAATCCCAGTTCCCTGTGAAATTCCCCCCAGAGGGTCAGACCTCTCTTTTAGCCTTAAAACCCTCTTAGTATACCATTTATTGCTCCACCTGGCTCTGGATCGCCTTTTCTTGAGCTTCTTTCCGGCTCCCAATCCGCGAGATTTTTTTCCCATTTCGTCTCAGAACTTTGCACCCGTTTTTAAATCTTTTGCTATGCCACTTTAATATCGCGTACGGCAAAATACCTTTCAACGATATCCTTGATTTGGCTAAGCCTGCTTCTGTTTCTTCCTATGATGATTCCTCTTGTCCTTTCATCCTTTCCAACAATTGTAATTACATTGTCTTCCATTTTTACTTCCTCGGGAATAGTGGGGAAGAGCAGCCCCTTTACAAACTCTGCAATATCGTTGCTGTACTCAACAACCCTTACATCTTTTTTTAATTTTTCCTCAACTCTTTTAATGTTGACGCCGTTTCTTCCTATTGCCTTGCCCATTTCCCCTGCTTCAACAACAAAAAGAAGACCGTTCTCCAGCTCTATGCAATCCTTCACCCTCGCTCCGGTTAGGGACTCGAATAGCGAGACAAACTTCATCGTGTTAATGTCAAATCTTATCCTGCCCATTTGTCTAGCTTTTAACTACCCCAAGAATAGAAACAGGAAAAGGTTTCTTGCACAGTGTGCCAAGTTCTTGGTTATTAAAAGGAATGGTATTTGCCCCTATACCCGAAATCGAGCAGAACTTTTCGATCATCTTCCTGGTGTTCTCGTCGATGTTTGAGGTAAGGTAAATGCTCTCAAGCTTGCCTTTTTTTAATTGCCTCAAAACCTGCTCTCTGCCAATGACTGTTTTTCTTTCCTGAATTATCTTTTTTATCTCTGCTGCATCAACTTTCATGGCCCTTCACCCTCAATTTTGGAAGTCCCGTCCCGATAGGCACAGGCTGGTTTATCATTACATTCTCGACCACAGAGTTTAGGTTATCTGTCTCCCCTATCAAGGACGCATTAATGATATGCTTAATGGGGGTTTCAAACGAAGCCCTGGCCATAACGCTTGATTTTTGGCTTACTATACCGTATCTTGTAATGCCTTTGACTGATCCGGAGGTGCACATTGTGTCAGCAACAAGCATTATGTGTCGCACGTCAACATTGAGGCCCTGGCTTTCAATAACCTTGAACACTTCATCTATTATGGCTCTTCTTGCAGCTTCTATTCCCAGCACCCCTTCAATCTCAAACACGTCATTTGTTGTTGTTCTTGTCGTGTCAACCTCTTCCATCTGCATCACGTCTTTAAGGT
>DATDYF010000039.1:0-12541 GCA_035289105.1 Candidatus Nanoarchaeia archaeon | reverse complement strand
AACAACTATGCCTAGTTTCATATTCTCACCGGCCCTTCATCATCAAAACCCTGCCTTCTTCCTGTACCGGCGTAGGGGGTTAATGCTTCCTTGCCTTTCAACAGCTCAACTGCGTTTAATGCATGCTTTTCCGTGCGGTTTTTTGCAAGAGTGAAAAGTGCCCTGTCAGTTTTAACTTCGTCCATGTGGACAAAAACCTCAATGATGTGCTTTTTTTCCTGAAGCTGGACAATCTGGATTGCGGATGATGCTTCATGGCCGCAGATTTTGTCGACTGGTTGCGCCCCTATCATGCCCAGTGCCATTACAATATCGCATTTGTGCCTATCAAAAAGAATCTTGCACGCAACAGGCAAATCTTTTACGCCTGGAACTGTGTAGCGCTCTATCTGAAAAGATTTTGGAATTTTACTAATTGCAAATCTTGCCATGTCAACCCTTGAAAATGTCGTATCTGCAATTCCTATTTTCATGCCGTCACCTTCACCTTATCGCCGTCTTTTATTCTCAGCTTTGTTTTAAGATGCACAGGAGCTATTATCTCCATCACGTCCTTGCCGTACCTTGTCCTTTGAGGTATCACTATGGCGCTTTTAACGCCCTCGCAGGTTACCGGATATAAGGTTAATCCGCCAAAGGCCCTTGTTTTTGTCTCAAACCCCTGAATTCCGATTGGCTGCAATTGGAAGAGGAAAGAGTCTATATCTTCTGGGCGGCATCGGACATTAAGTGTTCCGGGAAAGGGTAAAAATCCCAGCTTTTCCTTTACCTGCATTTTATACTGGGGAATGGACATATAATAACGGCCTTCGCCATAGCCCGCAAAGACTGTCCCTGAAACCGAGGATTTCTTTTTTGAGAAGAGCAAATTCAGGCGCTTGCCCAGCTCTTTAAGCTCGGAAACCCCCTTTGCTGATAACCTCAGTTTATGGCCGGAAGGGCTGGACTTCCTGATTATCAATCCCTTTTCCTCAAGCTCCCTGAGCTTTCTTGAGATAGTCTGCTGGGAGACATTAAGCATCTTTGAAAGCTCCACTGTAGAGGTTTCTATCTCGGAAAAGATGCTCCGCCTTGAAATTTCCATCAAAAGCTCCAAATCGTAATCCATGCACAATGCAAAAGAGGGGTTACTTATAAATGTTATGCTTAACATAAATGAGTAACTTGGATAATCTTTTTAAATCTGATGCCGCTTTCCAAGCCCAGATGCAAGCACAAAAACCAGTCATTGCCGGCATAGACCCGGGCACCACTCTTGGCTTGTGCGTTCTTGACTGCGAAGGGAAAGTGCTTAAGCTGATTTCTGAGAAGCACCGTGACCTTGGAAGCGTAATTCTTGAGCTTATGGGGATTGGAAGCTTAATTGCAATAGGCACTGACAAAAAATTCGTACCGGATTTTATTACGAAGGTTGCAACGAAGACTGGAGCAAGAGTGATAAGCCCAAAGGAAGACTTGCGGGTAGAGGAAAAGAGAAATTTGGCGAGCAATGGATTGGGAAATGACCACAAAAGGGATGCAATGGCAAGCGCAATGTTTGCATACGCCACATTAAGGCCGCTGCTTAAGAAAATAGATGTTTATTGCGAGAGGAATTGGAAGGAGGGCGCAAAGAACAAAATCATATCTTCTGTTGTAAGGAAAAATATCAGCATCAACGATGCTGTTGCGGCTATTGAGAAGAAGGAAGAGGGCATTGAGGCTGAGGTTATAAAAAATGTCCAGAAAAAGGTTCTAAGGGAGGAAGATTTTTACAAACTCATGGACAGATTGAACAGGCTGAAGAGGGAGAACGAGATTCTAAGGCAGGCAAATTCGCGGCTAAGAAATGAGGTGGTTAATGCAAAACCAAAGAAAGTGATAATAAGAAAACCACACGACAAGGCGCTGGAATTCAGGGAGAAGAGGATTCTGCAGTTCGATTCCCGGATTAAAGGCAAGGAGAGGGAAATACATTCGCTTGAGAATGAGGTTGAGGAGCTGGTTTCCCTGATTGGAAGCCTGAAGAACAACTATCTTGTAAAAAGGCTCTCAAATTTAGGGATGCGGGAGTTTGAGGGGAAAAACAATGCGCTCCACATCCAGAAAGACGACATTATATTTGTTGAAGACACCAACATAATCAGCGAGAATGTTTTAAGTTACCTGAAGGATAAAGTAATTTACATAATTCACGCAGACAAGCTAAACAGGCTTTTGAAGGAAACAGAGTTCATATTCATTGACGCAAATAAGCTAGATATGAGGTCCGGGAAGTTCTTCTGCATCGTATCAAAAGAAAGTTTCGAAAAAGAAAAAGGAAGCATAAATGTCTTCAACAAAATTGTGGAGGATTATAAGAAGGAGAGGGGGATTTAGTTTTTTACTTGCTTGTTCATATCTCTGTTCCTCTTTTTATTAACAAGGGTCCCTGTAAGTTATGTCATTTTTTTCGAGAGTTTGAGGAAGTGGCAAGCTTTATAAGTCATTGTCTACTCCGAATAGTTATGTCAGGGGCATTTGATATGGCGTGTCAGGGGATTTTTATGGCTGGAAAACCAGTCGAACATAGGAGGAAAGATGTCGTTGAGGTTCCAAGCGGTGAAAGATACGAGGTATCAACTTCTTCTCTTACAGGTATCAGAATAGCACATCACATGCTCGTCACTCACTTTGGAAAAGGATGTGATTTGTACAAGTTTTTCGAGACATACGAACACCTAGAAGGGAAAGATATCTCTGAAGCTTACATAGATGGCATAGCTGATCACATTGCAGTTGTTGAAGAGTTAGCAGGACATGGAAATCCAAAAGGCCTAATTGCAAGGATGCTCGGCATTCCTGCGCATAGAGAATATGAGGCCGATAATGGCCTGGTTGTAAGAGCGGACCTAGTAATTGATAGCCAACGTAATGTATTTGGAGTCTCGACATCGCAATTACCTTTCCCATTCTTGTACGACGAGACTCTCGTTACAGATTTAACATCTGGAAATTCGGGAGCTATTCGATCACCCCACGAAACAGGATTAGTCAAGCATTTGGAAGTATTGGAAGGACTAAAATCAGGAAATCCTCCTTCCCTTTACCGCGCTTAATCTGCCCAGTTCTTCCATTTTATTATAGCTCGCGCGAACCTCGAAAAAACTCAATCGTCTTTCTTAACCCATCTTCAAGCGGTGTTTTCGGTTCCCATCCCAACAGCTTTCTTGCTTTTGTGATGTCGGGCTGCCTTACTTTTGGGTCGTCAATTGGCAATGGTCTAAAAATAATTTCAGATTTTGTTCCGGTGATTTCCTTTATCTTCTTTGCAAACTCCAGGATTGTCATCTCATTTGGATTTCCAATGTTAACTGGCTCATTTATATTTGACGTCATCAGTCTATAAAGTCCCTCAATTTCATCGTCAACATAGCAAAATGACCTTGTTTGGGAGCCATTCCCGAACACTGTTAATGGTTGGTTGTTCAGTGCCTGATAAATAAAGGAGGGAACTACACGACCGTCATCCAGTCTCATTGAGGGGCCGTACGTATTAAAAATGCGTGCAATCCTGACTTCAATTTTGTGGATGTGGTGGTATGCCATCGTCAATGCTTCAGAAAATCTCTTTGCCTCGTCGTACATCGACCTTGGACCAACTGGATTGACATTGCCCCAGTAAGATTCGGGCTGTGGATGGACTAAGGGATCGCCATAAACTTCTGAGGTAGAAGCAAGCATGAATACTGCGTTTTTTGCCTTTGCAAGGCCCAGTGCATTGTGTGTTCCGAGGGAGCCGACCTTTAATGTCTGGATTGGGATTTTTACATAATCTATCGGCGAGGCTGGAGAGGCGAAATGGAGTATGTAATCCAGCTTTCCGTCTATTTGGATGTATTTCGTGACGTCGTGCTGAATGAAGGTAAAGTTTTTGTTGCCGATGAGGTGGGCTATATTTTTGGCATCACCCGTCAGGAAATTATCCATGCAGATTACTTCATGGCCTTTTGCCAAGAGATAATCGCAGAAATGCGAGCCCAAAAACCCAGCTCCGCCGGTAATTAGCGTTCTCATCCAAACACCTTTCTTGCCTCTTCGAGCTGTTCGAAGGAGCCGATATCGTACCATTTTCCAGTTATGATGTATCCAAAGACGGGCTTCTTTTTTGACAATTCTGCAATAAAGTCGCCAGACCTGTCGCAATGCTTTGAGTTTTTTATTTCCGAAATGTCTTCCCTTGAGAACATGTAGCATGCGGTGGAGACCAGTGTGGATCTTGGGTGCTGAGGCTTTTCCTCAAAGCGAACTATCCTGCAGGCTTTGTCTATTTCAACAACGCCCATTTTCTTTGCCTCTTCCATGCCTGAAAGCTTTGAAATGGCAATGCTGGTCGATGATTTTTGTGTGAAAAAAGAAGTTAAACCATTAAGGTCAAATTCGAAAAGATTATCGCCGGCAATAACAAGCAGGTCGTCATCCAGGTTTTTCTCTTGAATCACAAAATTTATGTCCCCGATTGCGCCTAACCTGTCTTCGTTTGAGGCTGTGCCGTCGCTTATAACGGAGATTTTCTTTTCTGAACCATAGTTTTCTTGCCATTTTTTGAATTCTGGTAAGAATTTCTTGTTTGTGACTATGTATATTTCGCTTATTTCTGTGACGGGGGCAAGCTTATCAAGTATGTGCTCCAGAACTTTTTTCGTGCCAACCTGAAGAAGCGGCTTTGGGATATCAAAGGTGAGGGGATAAAGCCTTGTTGCGTATCCTGCTGCCAGTATTATGCACTTCATCTTCCCACGCTTATGTACTGGAATCCCAGTGCTTTCATTTTCTGCTTGTCAAACATGTTCCTTCCGTCAAAGATTAATGGCTTCTTCATCGCCGATTTCAGGCAATTCATGTCGATCTCTTTAAATTCTTTCCATTCCGTAACAATGATGAGGGCATCGACATTTCGCGCAACTTCGTACTCATCCACGCAGTAGTCAATTATTGGCAGAATTTTTTTTGCGTTTTCCATTGCCGCGGGGTCGTAAGCCTTTACCCTTGCCCCCTCTTTTACTAGGTAATTTATGATGTCTATTGAAGGAGCTTCACGCATATCGTCGGTGTCCGGCTTGAATGCAAGGCCTAAAACACCAACTGTTTTTCCGCTTAAGTTCCACAGGCCGTCATGGATTTTCTTCAGGAAAAGCTCTTTTTGCCTTTTGTTGATTGTTTCCACTTCCCTGAGCAGCTTAAAATCGTAGCCGAGATCTTCTGAGATTTTTACGAATGCGGAGACATCCTTGGGAAAGCATGAACCACCATAACCAATTCCAGCGTTAAGGAAGCTTTTTCCGATTCTTTTGTCGAGGCCAATGCCATGCGCAACCTCTTCTATGTTTGCCCCTGTTTTCTCGCAGATGTTTGCAACTGCGTTTATGAAAGAGATTTTGGTTGCGAGGAAGGAGTTTGATGCGTGCTTGATTATTTCCGCGGAGTTGATATCTGTTACGATGATTGGGGCATTTAATGGCTCATAGAGTTTCTTCAGTAATATTGCAGCCCTTTCCGAAGATACTCCTATAACAATCCTGTCCGGGTGCAGAAAGTCGTGGATTGCCGAGCCTTCCCTTAGAAATTCCGGGTTTGATGCAACATCAAATTCTATTCCGTGCCTTGCGTTTTCCTTTATTGTTCTTTCAACCCTTTTTCCGGTCTGGACCGGAACTGTGCTTTTCTCGACAATAAGATGATAGCCGTCCATCACTTTTGCAATCTGGTAGGCAACATTCTCGACGTAGGAGAGGTCCGCGCTGCCGTCATGCCTTGGCGGAGTGCCGACTGCGATAAAGATAACTTCTGAATTTCCAACTGCCTCCTTCAGGCTTGCGGTGAATTTTAATTTCCCTATTGCTGCATTTCTGTCGACGAGCTCCTTAAGCTGGGGCTCGTAGATTGGGATGATGCCCTTCCTGAGCTTTTCTATTTTTTCCTCTGCAATGTCCATGCAGACAACATCGTTGCCCAAATCTGCAAAGCATGCGCCGGTGCAAAGGCCAACATAGCCTGTGCCTATGATTGCTATCTTCATGGGACTGAAAATCAATAAACTATTTAAATATCTTACCTTTATCCTACCTTATCTTACCATAAATAGCATGAAAGAGAAGATTTCAATCACGATTGACAGGGAGCTTATTGCGGAGATAGACAGGGTAGTTGACAATATCTACATACGCAACAGGTCGCAGGCTATCGAGCATCTGATAAAGGGGTCGCTTGGAGAAAACAGAATCGGGGTAATTCTTCTCGGTGGGGATGAAAGGCACTTGATGATTGCAAAGAATTCCTACAGGCCAACCGCAGTTGTGGGCAGGGATTCGGTGATTGAGAAGGCTGTTAAGAAACTGAGGGAGAACGGCTTCAGGACTATTTTTGTGGTTGCGAGGCACATAATCCTGACGAAGATTTTTGAGATATTAAGGGACGGAAGCTCTTACGGCGTTAAGGTGGAATATGTAGAGGAGAAGAAATCCAACGGCACAATGGATTCTCTAAGGCTGATTAAGGGCAAGGTAAAGGGAAATTTTCTTGTTGTTTACGGGGATATCATATTCGACAAGCTTTCCATTGAGGAGTTATGGAACCAGCACATCAGGCAGAATGCAACTGCGACGATAATGCTGACAACTTCTTCGAAGCCTTCTGAAAAGGGAACTGTGAAGGTGGAGGGTAATAAAGTTCTGATGTTCACCCAGAAACCGAAGCAATCTGACATTTATCTTGTGTTTTCGCCGATTTTTGTTGCATCAGATGAGATTCTTGGAATGGAAGGACACAAGCTGGAAGAGGATGTTTTTCCAAAGCTGGCAGAGAGGAGATTGCTCAACGGCCACTTGAGCAGCGAGAAGGAAGTGCATGTGCATACGGTGGCTGATGTTGGAAGCACTTAATGCCGTAGGTCGCTAGATTTCAGTTATCCATGAGGCTAGATATGTGATCTCCCATTACTTTGAGGGACTCAAGACGGGAGATGCGGAATGTTTCTTCTTTTATTTGAGGGGCATTTTCAACCAGGAACCTTATAATATCTTTATGATCAACCCTTTGAGGCGGTTTTGACCTGACACCAACTATCCTTCCATCCGGAAAAACACTTGCCAAGACCCCATCGGTGTGTATTCTTGGACCAAATACCATCAAGCCCAAAGAGTTTCCAGCAACGTAGCCCCTGCAATAGCCTTCCCTATCATAAACACATACAGAACCCTTCCTCAAATCTACGGCCGTCCCATACTCCGACTTAAGACTTTTTTTCCATAAATCTTCGAAATCTTCCATTTTTACCCCACAGCTTTCTTCGGGTAATGGACTCGTGTTTAAAAGAGTAAGAGTATATGTTGGAAATGGTGGGTTCTTTAAGATACGAATCTTTTTAAGTGTATATCAATTCCCCAGCCGGATATGGAACGTTACCAAAAGGATTCAAAACTTCCTGAACCTCTTGAAAAACTAACTGATGCAGGTTATGTACTGTGTGCTTCTTACTGGCAATTATCGCATGCCAGGGTATCACTTCACAACGCGCATACTGAAAGAGGTTTTGGTTCTGTGCCAAAAGGACTTTTTGTAGGAAACAGCAAAGATGTTTATACTATTCGGCCTCTTGAGGGGATAGCCAGGTTGAGTACAATAGGTTCCAGTGAATACGAAGGTGTGATGGATGTGCTTGGAGAAGACGTGGTTAGAGTGGGCATCAGCCATAGAACTACAAAAGAAGGGCTAGTAGTGGTTATTTTTACAAGTGATTATTCTCGAAAAGGGATTGATGGGAGAGACGTGCCATGGGCTATAGAGAATTCAGTGGGGTATAGAAGGCCTGGATCGGAGGGGAAATTTGTTCCCCTTGAAGTTTACCTCAGAGAATTGAAAAGTAAGGGATTATTGTTCGAACAAAGGTTATCCAGACTGCCAAGAAATCTTCCAAAAGTTGCATAAGGAATTCTTCATAGAAAAAAATTATTCAGACCGATGGTTGAGTTTTCATATCGGGAAGAAGGCGGATTAGAACAGAATCTCATGAACGCCTTTATTGGTATTGAGAAAATTAAGATTGCAAGGTGACAAAGTGTATTAAGACTTCAGCATGCTGCAGATGCCGTCGATAATTCCATGCATTTGTGCTGGAGCCTAAGTCTACCGCTAAAGGTTTTTCCATGCTTTGTCCTCTTTTGACGTGAGCCATTCCTTTGCAAGGGATTTTTCGCTGAGCAGCATGGTTTCAGGTATTTTTTTTCTTGAGTGCAAAACACCGCTCACTTGGCTTAGAGGCCTCAACTCAAGATGGTCTTCGTAAGCCATGATAACGACCTTGTTTCCTTCTTTAAATCCCCTTATTTCCCTAAGTTCCTTTGGTATTACTACCTGGCCTTTTTCGGTTATTGTTGCAGTTCTCATTTCAATCAAACCCATTTTCTCACCTTACTTGTAAGATATGTAAGATGAGATTATTAAAGTTTATGTTTTTCTGAGGAAAGAAGAACTGCTTAATAAACTGTTTGCAGAAAAATCCGGAAGATTTCCGGAATTAAAAACAAAATCAGATCTCTTGACCCCACTGAAAATAAAGGTGGACAGCTTTCCCACTTTCCCGCGCAATGCAGTACCGATGGAAACGGAGGCTTGCTTAACGACCGAGTTCGAAATGGGATCGGGTGATCCAAGCCCCTATGGCCGTCCGAGAGGGAGAGGTAAAGAGCTGCTTTTAAAGTTTGTGGTGGGATTTATTTTCTATATTGAAAGTTTATCTCTCATTATTTTAACTAATCCGCCAAGCCACCCCTCTTCTTTCTTTTTTGGGCTATCGAGCTGATAGGCTCCAGACAAAATCTCCAGCAGCCGGACTGTGGAACCGTCAAATCCGCCTTTAATAATGATACCTTGACCATTGGGAACATTAGAAAGCAAATCGTATGTTTCGGGGTCGATGCCAATTTCTTCTATAATTTTTCCTTCAACTCCCTTGGCTCCGGCAACAAGTGATTGTGCACTCTCATATCGAGTAGTTCTGACCAGAGTCCCCCTATTATCACCATGATATTCGATACCAACAAGCATATCTTTAGGGATATAAATCGTATGCTGAGAATGTTCTAATCCTGCTCTGTCCTTCTCTTTTATTTTAAGATGATATGCTTCCATGCAAGGAGGTAAGGTATGAGTGTATAAAATTATTTGTATGATTGAGAGGCGAAGTTTATTACTCGATAAGTATGGGGAAGAAAATAGATAACTATTCTTAAGTAGTAACAAACCGAAAAGCTTAAAAAGGGCAATTTCTTAGCAGAGGGAATGATTCAGAAGTCTGTTCAAATCTTAAAGCAGTTGCAGCATCCTAATGGGCTTTTTTCAGCGTCGCCTAATGAAAAGACCGGCTACCACCTGTCGTGGATAAGGGATAATATTTACGAGTCTCTTGGATTTGAAGCCATAGGGGATTATTCTGCAGTCCAGAAAACCCTTAGGGCACTGCTTGATGTTCTGCTGAAGCACGAATACAAAATAGAGCATGCAATAAAGGAAAAGCCAAAACATACTCACCAATACATCCATGCAAGGTATCATCCGGCGACAATGGATGAGATTTGGGAAGAGTGGGGAAACAAGCAGAACGATGCAATTGGGTTACTGCTATTCAAGATTGGGGATTTGGAGAAGAAGGGAATAAAGATAATAAGAAATGAGAACGACATTAGAATAATACAAAAGCTTGTCAATTACCTTCAAAGCATTGAATACTGGCATGACAAGGACAACGGAATTTGGGAGGAAATGGAAGAACTGCACGCATCGTCTATCGGAGCCTGTGTTGCGGGCTTAAGAAAGATAGCTGGAATTGTTGATGTCAATCCTGAGTTGATTACGAAAGGGGAAATTGCGCTGAAAAGAATTCTTCCAAGAGAATCCGAAACGAAGGGAACTGATTTGGCGTTGCTTTCGTTGATATACCCGTTCAACATTGTCAGCGATGAAGACGGGGATGCAATACTAAAGGCTGTTGAGAAAAAGCTAGTCAGGGATAAGGGAGTTATAAGGTATCCCGGAGACAGCTACCACAGCAACGGCTCTGAAGCGGAATGGTGCATGGGATTGTGCTGGCTTGCGATAATTTACAAGCAGTTTGATGCAAAGAAATACTCGCACTATCTCAAGAAGGCTGCTAAAGCGATGAACGAGGATGGAGAATTGCCTGAATTATATTTTGCAGGAACAAATGAGCACAATGAAAATTCTCCCCTTGGCTGGGCCCAGTCGCTGTTTATTGTGGCGAGTGTTAAGTAGTTATCTTCCCCACCCATAAGGCACCATATTTCCCCTGTTTAGGAGGAATTTTGGGTCTAGGGCTTCCTTTACAGCGCCTATTTCTCTCAAGCCGCGGTCTCCGTACATAAACAGAAGCATCGGTTCCCACTGCCCTGCAAAAATTATGCCTTTCTTTCCCACGCCATGCTCTGCGCTCAGTGTTCCGCCATACTCCTGAACGGCCTTGCTTATCATTCTTGGGTACATTCTTTCGGCATATATTAATTCCTCCTGGGTTCTTGGAATCAGGTTAAAATGAAGGTTACAGTCTCCTGCATGGCCCCATACCGCATAATGGATTTCCTTGCTCCCGCAATACCTCGAGAAATCTTCACCTGCACTTTTGCATTCTTCATACAGTTTTCTAAAATGTTTCACAGGAACGGCAAGGTCTATGTTTACCTTTCTTGTGCCGGTTCTCCTTGTTTCTTCATTTACAGCCTGCGGGATGCTATGGCGGAATTCGGCGATATTGTTATTGACCCACGAATCGACCGAACCTGAGGCCATATCGGACAATACACCCAATGCCCCATAATCCTCTTCAAAATACTCGACTTCGACTGCTGCGCCGCCCTTAATTGGCCTTCCCGTTTTGGCCATATTCAATGCGTGCCTGTCAAAGAACTCCAAGGAGATAAATCCTATTCTTTCTGTGTCTTCATCGTAATTCATCATCTTTCCACGGTGTTTTCTGGCAGCATCTACAAAGTCCAGGGCTTCGTATTCGTCTTTGAAGAAAAACAATGCGGTTTCTATGTCTCTTTTCGGAAAGGTGCGAATGCCTATCTCGGTGAAAACTCCAAGCGTGCCCTCGCTTCCTATGAATAAATCAATCAAGTCCATGTCCGGCTTTGCATACAGCCCTGCAGAGTTCTTCACTTCAGGCATTTTATAAGTTGGGATTTGGATTTTGTATTCTCTATCGTCTGATTGGAAGGAAAGCCTGCCATCTTTGGCCCATATTTCTCTCCGCTTAACCTCAACAACATCGCCTTGCGGCAAAACCACGCGGAGGCTTGTGACATGATTCCTAACAGGCCCAAAATCGAAGCTTCTTGAGCCAGAGGAGTTGTTGGCAACACAGCTTCCAATCTCTGCGAGCTGTTCAGTTGGGTTTGGAGGAAACCATTTCCCGTAAGAATCGAGTATTCTTTGGAGCGTCCTTAAGGTTATTCCCGGGGGTAAGAAAAATTTTTGGTGTTCCCAGTAGTCTTTAACTTGCCTGTAAGCTATCTTTCCCTGGAGGTCATCTTCATATCCTATCCCCGAATTCACGGAAAGCATCGATTCCATCCCTACGACAATGCCGCCGTGCATTGGCACAGAAGCTCCAGTCAAGCCAGTATGAGAGCCAGCGATTGTGACAAGTTCGTCGTCTCTGTTTGCTTTTTTTAGAATTTCGCGCAGTTCATCTTCTGACTCTGGAAGAAGGACTTTTACACCAGCAGGGCCAGCATGGAATATATTTGAAGCATCGTGCAAAAAATCATCTATCGAGGATGGGGATTTCATCAGGCTGGGGAATGGGCCTTGATTTTTGAATGTTGCGGAAGAGTTGGCATAAATGATAAATAAATATGTTGGATTAATAATACTCGCAAAGATAGGTTACTGGCTTTTCAGCGACTTGAACTTGCATTTCCTCTCCCGGCATTGCGACAATTCTTTCCAAAGGGAACAAGGTTTTATCCCTGCCGTCTTCAAAAGCAACCTTGAGAACTCCTTCGAGAACTGTTACTGCCTCAACGTAGTCCGGCAGAAAGGTATAAACTCCAGGATTTATAACCCCAATTGTGGAGTCCTGCCTTTGCCTTGGATTCCTTTGGTTCGAACCCAACAATTGCCAGCTGACTACATCGCCGTTATAGTAAACATTTGGTTTATTGCCTAATTCGCCTGTCAATTTATCTGCGACAGAACTGCATGATTCCCTTATTGCTGCTAAGTCCGGTTTCCGCATGAAAGAAAGGAATCTAAATCACAATTTAAAGGTTACTTTCCGAACCTTCGCTCGACTTCTTTCCAATTTACAACATTCCACCAGTTTTGGATGTATTCGGGGCGCCTGTTCTGCACCTTGAGATAATATGCGTGTTCCCACACATCAATCACGAGCAAAGGCGTTTTTCCCTCTGAAATGGGGGTTCCTGCGTTTGGTGTCTGCATTATTTCGAGCTGTCCGTTGTTGCTCACCAGCCATGTCCAGCCCGAGCCAAACAGTGTTGCTGCG
>DATDYF010000038.1:0-25925 GCA_035289105.1 Candidatus Nanoarchaeia archaeon | reverse complement strand
TCACAAACCAGTTTGTTACCGGCGTTGTTACCGAGGTTGATTTAATCAGCAGCCCTGGCGGAAGGATAACCCTTACACAGGTTGCCGGATTGGCACAGCCGGACACATTTTACTATGCATTAACGCCTATTCCGCCAACTCATGACTTTTTGGGCATGTCGCATGTATTTGCATTCTCATTCAACTTTACCGATGCTTCTGGAGGCCAGGAAAGGGTTGATGTATGGATTAGAAACAACCCGCCAGTTATCACGCCGCCGGTTCCAAACATTGTAACAAACAGATACACGCCTGTATCTTTGGATTTAACTGCATACGAATTTGACATTGAGGACACCAACCCGGGATTGACCTGGACCATTACTGGTGTTGATACAAGCCTTTACACTGCTTCAATAAATTCAGCAACTGATGTCTTGTCCGTTTCACCTATTGCAATTGGAAGCGACACTGCAACCTTAACGCTTACCGACCTCGACGGAGATGTTGATGTCCAGGTATTAAACGTTCAGATTGTTCCAACACAATGTGAGGATGGATTGGATAACGACGGAGATGGATTAATTGACATGAACGACCCTGGATGCTCAAGTCCGCAAGACGATGATGAGTCAGACGGAACTTCAGAGTGCCAGGACGGAATTAACAATGACGGCGACAGCGCAACAGATTACCCTGCAGATTTCAGCTGTTCCAGCCCCCAGGATGACGATGAAACATTGCCAAGAGCGCAGTGCCAGGATAGTTTGGACAATGATGGCGATGGATTAACAGACTTGAATGACCCCGGATGCGCAAGCGACCAGGATAATGATGAATCAAATGGAACATCACAATGCCAGGATGGAATTGATAATGACGGTGATGGCTTAATTGACTTTGGCGCTGACCCCGGATGCTCAAGCCCGCAAGATGATGATGAATCTGATGGAACATCAGAATGCCAAGACACTATCGATAATGACGGCGACGGATTAATAGATTACCCTGCTGATCCGGGTTGTGCTAGCCCTCAGGATGACGACGAATCCGATGGAACCTCACAGTGCCAGGATGGATTGGATAACGACGGAGATGGTTTAATTGATTATGGCGCAGACCCAGGATGTGCATCTCCTCAGGACAATGATGAATCAAACGGTACATCGCAGTGCCAGGATGGTGTGGATAATGACGGTGACGGCCTAATAGATATGAACGACCCAGGATGCAGCTCTCCACAGGATAATGATGAATCCAATGGAACATCGCAGTGCCAGGATGGTGTGGATAATGACGGTGATACTTACATAGATTATCCTGCAGACCCCGGATGTACAAGCCCTCAGGACAATGACGAGTTTAACATATTCCCTCCACAATGCCAGGATGGAATTGACAATGACAATGATGGATTGATAGACCTGAACGACCCAGGCTGCTCGGATCCAAATGACAATGATGAATCAGACTTAACCACGGAATGCCAGGATGGAAGAGATAATGATGGCGATGATTTAACAGATTATCCTCTGGACACTGGTTGCATCTCGCCTCAGGACGATGATGAATTCAATGAGCTTCCGCAGCGTGGCTTGATGGTTCAGAATATCCGCATCAACGGATTTGGAGACGGGATATTCGACGTTGGAGACGACATTGAAGCAAGAGTCACATTAAGAAACGACAGGGATTTGGACCTGAAAAGAATCTCAATCTTAGTCACTGTTCCGGAATTGGGAATGAATAAAAAGATTGGCCCATTCAACCTAAATTCAGGCAACGTTGTTACAAAGCGCGTGCTTTTGGAGGACGTTCCTTACTGGGCTGAGCCGGGAATCTACACGGTAAGGGTATCGATAAGCAACGGCCTCGTGACGAGGACAGAGCACCGCGAGATTATGATAAAATAGCAAGATTTAAATATAAAAGAGGATTACCATTAGTAACTTGAGGATAGTTAAAATAAGTAACTACTCAAATATACTAAAAGACCGAAACATTTATATATAAATCATGGTTACTCATTCACGAATCAGAGATACTCAATCGTTGGGTAACGAAAACTTAAAATCAAAAACAAAGGAATTGGGGGTATTATAAGATGATAAAAAGAACATTAAAGCTGTTTGGGATGGTAGCTTTGGTCCTGATCGGCGCTTTGCTTGTATCAGGAATTGCAAATGCTGCTTTTGTTATTTCTGAGGTTGAATTGGACGAGGACACTCTTGATCCAACATCAACGAATTTTGTAAGGGACATCGAGAAGGGCGATGAGTTTGATGTGAAAGTTCACTTCTACTCAACTGTTGATGCTGACGACGTTCAGGTTTCAGCAGAGCTTCGCGGCTACGACCACGATGACCGTGTTGAGGACATTACCGATGTTTTTGATGCAAAGGCAAATGTTACATATGTCAAAAAGCTCAGCCTTAAGTTCCCCCAGAGAATGGACCAGGACACATACAAGTTAAGAGTTCAGGTTCAGGACAGGGACTCCCCAACCTTTGAAGAGACATACGAGCTTGAGATTGACTCGCCAAGGCATCTTATCCAGATTAAAGATGTAGTATTTTCACCGGAAAACAGGGTAGTTGCCGGAAGAGCTTTGCTCACAACCGTTCGCCTGCAAAACAGGGGCGAGCAGGATGAGGAAGGCCTAAAGGTAAAAGTAAGCATACCTGAGCTGGGCATATCAGCTTCTGACTTTGTAGACGAGCTTGAAGCAGAGGGCGACGATGATGACGAAACATCATCTGAAGAGATATACCTAAGAATCCCAGGCTGTGCAGAGACTGGCGACTACACCGTCAACATCGACGTAACCTTTGATGAGGGCGATGAGACAGTTTCAGCGACCAAGAAGATTACAGTAGAGTCAGACGAGAGCTGCGGCGCAGCAACAGCTTCAACTCCAAAAGAGGAGAAGAAGACCACAATTGTTGTAGGCCCAGAGACGCTTGACGCTGCAAAAGGCAGTGAGGTAATCTACCAAGTTGCTTTGACAAACGGCGGTTCATCTGCAAGGACATACACCATTGCAGTTGACGGCGCATCGTGGGCAACCTTCAGGGTAAGCCCAAGCAACGTGATTGTGTTGCAGCCTGGAGAATCAGGAGCTGCATACATCTTCGCAACAGCTAAGGCAGATGCACCAGCAGGCCAGAACTCATTCGCAGTTACTGTATCGAGCAACGGCGAGGTGCTTAAGCAGGTTGCCTTGAAGGCAAATGTTACAGCATCAGAGTCCGGCTGGGACAAGGTCAAAGATGGTTTGGAGATTGGCTTGATCATCCTTGTAGTCTTGCTTGTAATCTTGGGCTTGATAATCGGCTTCAACAAGCTTAAGGGAAGCGAAGACGAAGAGGAGTCAAAGACCTACTACTAAGCCTTTCTTTTTTTCTCTTTTTTTCTTTTCCTTATAGGGAAGGTATTCAAAAATGAAGCTGCTTAGTATCTCATTTTTCGCAATCCTGCTGTTTTCTCTATCCGTTTCTGCATCATTTGAGGCATTCTCGCAGATTAAGGATGTTGGGGTGTGCCAATGCTCTTCTCAGTCAGATATCATAACAGTAACAAACACAGGAGTCTACAGAGAGTCATTCACGATAAGCAAGGATGGCTCTGCCGCAAGATATGTGACAACAGTCCCTGATAAATTTGAGCTTGAGCCCGGCAAAACAAAAAAGGTTTACCAGTACTTCAACACTCCGTGCGATTTCTCCGGCAGCCTTGGGCTTTCTACCATCATTGCAACAGATTCAGGAGATGCAAAGCAGATTTCCCAGTCGGTCTCTGCAAACATCTGCCGCAACTTAGATGCGCTTACGGCAGACTACTCAAAGACTGTATGCCCCTGCACCCCTGTAACATTCAATCTTTTCGTGTCAAACTCAGGCTTTAATCAGGAAACTTACGTTATAGGGCTGAACAAGCTTGTTGAATATGCCAGCCTGAGCGAAAACCCAATCTCATTAAAGAAAGGCGAATCCAAGACAATAACCGCAACCGTAAATGCACCATGCGAGGTCTATGGAAAATACGCCCTTGATTTCACGATTACCGCAACACAGTCAAAGGTTATAGCGACTGTGCCGGTTAATCTCGAGATTGAGCCATGCTATAATTTTGACGTTTCATTTGGAGAATTGGTTGACATTGATGCTTCCCCAGTTCCATTTAAGCCCAGCACAGCTTCTTATGAAATGTGCAATGGCGACAGAGCCGCGATACCCCTCAAGATAATAAACAATGCGGGGGTATCAAATCTCTTCAGCATCAGGGCAGATGGAGAATTTGCAGGCGCAAACAGCCAGCTTTACCTTGAGCCAGCTCAGGAGGGAATTGCGCTGGTAAACCTAAATCCTGACATCACTTTTGTCGGCAATTCCACATTCACTGTGGATGTTACCTCAGCAAGAGGGCTTATTACAAAAACATACAAAGTAGATGCTGCAACAATCTTCTGCAACAGCGCAGATATAATTGCAGATTCAGAAGCTACAGCATGCAGCTGCATTTCCACAGATATTCCGATAAAGATAGAGAACAAAGGGGCAAAAAGCGCTGATTTCAGGATTTCAATTGACGGCCCGGATTATGTAAAAGCAAAATCAGAAACAATAAAAGTTCCTGCAGGAAATTCCACAAACACCTCAATAAACATATTCCCGCCATGCACCGAAACCGGCGATAAGAGCATTACATTGAATGTTTCAGGAGCAAAAACAGATACGCTGGACTATGCAGAGATTGACCTTTCAATAGCGCCGAAAGAAAAATGCTTTCCGTTGGAGATAGGGAGCGCTAATAAAGTGATTGTTGACTACAGCGAAAACATAATCCCGATAAGCGTCCAAAATGAAGGGGCAAGGGAAGCGACGTACAAGGTTTCGGTTGATAAGGATTTTGCATCCATTATAGATGAAATAACCCTAAAGCCCGGGCAGAAAGAAGTGATTGCACTGGTTGCAGACTTTGATGATGGTGAAGCAGAGGGCAATTATGATGCTACAGTAAATTTCAGCTCCAATGATTTAGAATACTCGAAGACCATAAACATTGAGCTTTCTGCAAATAAAGGTTTTTTTGGCTCCCTGAACAACTTTGTCAGGTACTATTATTATTACATTGTTTCGGCAGTTGGCTTAATACTAATAATCCTTATTGTGTTATTTGCCTACTGGACTCACAGGTGGAGGAGCAGGAGGAAGATGAGGGAACTGAAAAAACAGCTCATTGCAGAGGGCAAGCTAGAAAACAAAGCGGAGAAAAAAGCTCCCAAAAAAGAGAAGGCTGGAATCCTAAAAAGATGGAAAAAGGTTATAATCGGAGCCGCAATTGCCGTCATTCTTGCAGCGCTCGGTGTCTTAGTTTATTTCCTTGATTTCCTGAGCCCGGCAAAAGAATTCTTAATTGTTTACTGGCTGTACATTGCAAGCGGAATAGTTATTCTTGCATTAATTCTTGGGGTTATCCATTACCACAGGAAACTTCTTAGCCTAATTAAGAAAGAATAAATGGGGACACTGGGATTCGAACCCAGATCCAGTGGTCTCTTCATTGAAGCAAGCTTCAACAGACCATAGCTTTTCATCATCGCCACAGCATACTGCAGCTCATCGCTCCACACAACTGGAGCCACTTATTCTAGCCAAGTTATACTATGTCCCCTTAAATGCCTGGAATTTTAATACGCTTTATAAATATTCATGTGCAGTATCTAGCTCTCCAAAGTTTCCTTTGTTTTATCGAGTATGCGTTTTGCTAACTGAAGTAACTCCTGGTATTCCCTATTTTCTAAGGATACTTTTGTGCTGTATTGATAGTCTTCCCTAATGCTTACAGCCGTCTCCGGCGACTCTTGCGCCTCCGATAAGTTTAGGGCACTCACTTTTTCCAAATCTTCTTGGCTGATTGTTATCTTTTTGTCCTCTATGAACCTGGCAATGAGAGCAAAGGTACATTCCTGATTTCGTGTTTCATAGCCAAACTTTGCGAGGATGGCAAGAAAGCAATGATAAATGACGTAAAATAAGCTGCTGGAACACCAATCCGTATATCCTCCTCTTTGAAGAAAGAAGGTAACTTTAAGGTTATGCTCTGCTTTGGCTAAGTGTTCCCTCGCTTTTTCAAGATCGACTTTGGCTTTGACTAGTCCACGATGCTGCTTTCCCTCTTGAAGTTCTTTCTTTGCTTTGTTCAAGCACCATTCTACTTTATTCTTTGCGTGACTCACTGTAAACCCCCGGGAATTTTTCTTCTCCGATAATAACTATGCCTTTTATGGCATTGAGAAGCGGCTTATCCCTCTTTTTAATATTTCTGATGATGTCATCGTATGTTTGGTACATGGGATGGATTTTCTTAATGTTAATTTCGTTGAGTTCTTTTATCTCTTGTTGGAGTTTGGAAAATCGCTTCTTGCCTGTTACCAGAAGAACATCAATGTCGCTAGGATTGGGCTTCTCTAAGACGGAGCCAAAGAGAACTATTACGTCAGCATTTTTTATTCTTTTCAATTCTCGAACCCATCTTTTTACCTGGGTGTTGGCATGAAGAGCCTCTCTGGATAAGATTAATTCTACGTAGCGGTGAGCGTAGAAGTCCTCTGTGTTTACTCTATAGATTACCGCTCTTCCGATTTTCTTTGATTTTAAAATCGATTCGCTTTCGAGTCGTTTAAGTATCTTAAGCGCACCCATGGAAGTGATTCCTACTACTTTTGCGATGGCATTGGCATTATAATCTACTTCCGGGCTTTTGATGAGCTTCAGTACAATGTCCATTTCTGATTTGGTGATTTCTTTCATTTAAACCCTAAGTTTACATATATAAACTAGAAGTATATAAATATTTGGTTCCATTAATGCACAAGAATTCCTTCAGCAATCTTCCTTTCCTCATACAATTCCCTTATGTGCTCGTAGATGGCGGCCTTCTTGCTGTCCGGCAGCCTGTTGTAAACGCTTAATATTGCAATGTAGATGTCCTTTGCCTCTTTCAGCTTGAACGCAGAAACCTTCTCCCTTGCTTCATATACCATATTAATAACTTTCTTAAGGTCTTCTTCCTCCCCAAGATGCTCCATCTTTACGCCCTTAACCGCCTCCCCTATCTCTTTTTTTGAAGCAATTATCCTTTTTCCCTCAAGCTCCCTTTCCATCCATTTTCTTTCCATCGCCTCTTTTTTCCTTTCCTGCGCAAGCTTGGTTTTCTCAGACCTTGCAAGCCTCGCCAGCCTCTCAGCCTCTTCATGCCTTTTATGCTCCACTGCAAGCCTTTTCTTGATTTCTGCAACAGCATGCCTGCCCTCCTTTGCTGCGCTCTCCCTTTTCTCAGCCAGGCTCCTCAGCCTTTTTTCCAGCTCTGCCTTATCCCCCCTCAGCATCTCGGCACGCTCCTGGGCTTTTGCTTTCTCTCCTGCTAAATTTCTGAGTTCTTCCCTAAGATGTTTTATCGTCTCCTCTTCGCCTTTGATTTTCCCTAGGTCTGCATTAAGTATCCTCTGGTTTTCCCTTTCGATATTTCTTGCTTTTTGCTCGGCCTCCCTTTCCCTGTGCAGCGCCTGCTCCAGCCTCCTTCTTATCCTGCTTTCTTCATCAGATTTTGCCGTCTTTTCTGCCAGAAGCCCTTCATACTTCTTTTTCGCCTCACTGAACTCCCCTTCCTTCTCGGCAAGCTTTCTTGACAGCTCATTTTCATATTTTCTGCTGAGCTTGATGACAAACTTATGCTCTTCCTTCTGCAGTTCCTCAGGTCTTAAAAATTCTGAAGATTCCGCTATCCTTTTCTCCATTTCAGACTTTTTGGCCTCAAGCCCCCTTATCCGGTCGTATGCTTTTCTCAACTGCTCTTGAGCCGTGAACAAAGAATGCGATATGTTCTTTTTCTCCCTTTCAAGGAAGCCCCTTTCATTTTTCAGCCTTTCGAGCTCGGCCTCTTTTGCTGAATGCTCCCTTTCAAGAGCTCCTTTCATCCTTTTCCCTGATTTGGCGCTTTCGGCCTCTAAATGGGCAATTTTCCCGCTAAACTCGTTTATTTTCTCCTGAGCATTGGACAATGATTTGGACAGGGAGTTTCTTTCTACCTCAAGACTCTTTCTTGTATTCTCCAGCCTTTTTATCCTGTCATCGTTTGATTCGATAATCGATTTCCTTTCTTCTTTAATATGTTTTTCAAGCTCTGCATTTTCCGCCTTTATCCCCTCTAGCTCTTCCTCCGCCTTCTCCTTGCCAGAGAGTATATTCACCAAGCCGCCCTTGAGTTTTCTTACCAATGATTCCTTTTGGCTCCTCTCGCTCTCAAGCCACCTTATTCTGTCCAGGCTTCTTTTTTCAATTTCATCCCTTTCTTTCTGAAGCCTTGCTATATCCTGCTTAAGCCTTAATTCACGCTCACCGAAATGCCTTGAAGGTTCGTAGTCTTTCTTTGCTTTTTCCAGCCTCTTTTGGTATTCTTTGCGCCCGCTTTCCTCCTGCCGTTTCAGCCGCAGCATCTGGGCTTCAATCAGGCGGCGTTTTCTTCTCTCCGTCTCGAGGCTTTCCACAGCAATCTTCGCCATTTCCTCCTTTTTCCTGAGCTCCAAGGCAGTTTGCTCCTCTTTTCTCTTCTCGGCAGCCAACCTGTCCAAAATGCCCTTTCTCACTGCCTCTGCTTCCAAGTCTCGCTGGTGCCTCTCCTGAATGCGTTTCAGCCTTTCTGATGAAACTGTCCGCTCGCGCTCTGCCCTGAGTTTTTCGAGCATCCTTGCGTACTCTTTTCTTTCTTCGGCAAGCCGCTTGTTCTCCCCTTTCTTTTTCTCTTCAGCCAGCCTCCCTATACTTTTCTTTCCTTCTGCCCTTTTTTCCTCGAGCAGCCTTTCCCTTTCTTTCTCCAGCATCTCATTCTCAGCTTCAAGCTTCTGCTTCTCTTCCAGCAATCTCTTTTCTACGAGCCTCTCAGCTTTAATTTTCCTTTCACCTTCTTTCCTTAATTTTTCCAGCCTTTCGAGGTGTTTCTCCCTTTCCTCCTCAAGCATTTCATTCCTTATCCTTTCCTCACGCTTTTTCTCCTTTAGGAGATTGCCAAGATTTTGCTTTTCCTCAACCCTTTTCTTTTCAAGGAGCTCCCTTTTCTCCTCCTCCGCCCTTTTTTCAGCCTCCACCCTCAGCTTTTTCTCCAGCCTCTTCTCTTCCAGGAGTTTCTGTTTCTCCTGCTCGGCTTTTCTTTTTTCGGCCTCTAACAGGCGTTCCCCTTCAAGTCTTTTCTTCTTCAAAAGCTCCCTTCTTTCCTTCTCGGCAGCTTTCCTTTCTGCCTCGAGCCTTTGCATCCCTTCCAGCAGCCTCTCCTTCAGCTTTCTTTTCTCGGCAATTGCAGAAACAAGCTCGACTGATTTTACCCCTCTCGGCTCTTCAGAAGGCAACGGCGGAGGGATGTATAACTCGCCGCTCTTGGCTATTAAAAAGGGCATAGGTATCACGCCACTAAGAATCTTGTTTAATGTTTTTTTCCCCACTCTAAACCCTCTTTTTCGATACCTTCTCCTTACACCCATTTAAATTAATTATGGTTTTTCTGAGAAACCTATTTAAGCGTTATGGATTTCACTGGAAAAATGCTAATCGGCATCACTGGCACGAACTGCTCGGGAAAGGGCGAAGTCGCAGAATACCTCAAGAAAAAGGGCTTTGCATATTTTTCTCTGGCAGACATCGTTAGGAGGGAAGCCAGGAAAAGGGGCGTTTCTGCAGCAAGAGAAAACCTGATTCAGATAGGCCAGGACCTCCGTGAAAAACACGGCAATGGCTTTCTCGCAGAGCAGGTATCAAGAGACATTCGCAGCCCTGCTGTTATAGACAGCATCAGATGCCCGGAAGAAGTTGATGTGCTGAGAAAAAACAGGGATTTCATTCTGCTCGGCATTGATGCCCCCATCGAACTGAGGTTTGAGCGTTCAAGGAAAAGAGGGCGCATTGGAGATGGCGCCACCCTCGGAGAATTCAAAAGCCTTGAAGAAGAGGAAAACAGGGGAAAGGGGCAGCAGCTCCAAAAAACCCTGAAAATGAGCGATTTTTTATTGGTAAACGACAAACCGATAGAGCACCTTCGCAAGCAAATAGATGCTGTACTGAAATATGCTGGCAGAAAATGAACAAAATCTCAAACATCATAAAAATCCTAAAAAAGAGGTATCCTGCAAATGACTTCTCAGCGCATCACTCTACGCCCTTCAAAGTTCTGGTTGCCTGCATCCTGTCGCTCAGGACAAAAGATGAAACAACCTATCCGGCTGCAAAGCGGTTGTTTGCTCTGGCTGATAACCCTGAGAAAATGCTAAAATTGCAGGAAAGCGCAATCCGACAAACCATTTACCCGGTAGGATTCTACAAAAGAAAGTCTAAAACCATAAAAGAAATCTGCAAAAAGCTAATCTCGGATTATAACTCGGAGGTTCCAGACACAATTGATGAGCTTCTCAAATTCAGGGGAGTTGGAAGAAAAACTGCAAACATCGTCGTAACATTTGGCTACAGCAAGCCAGGAATTGCAGTCGACACCCATGTCCACAGGATTTCAAACAGATTAGGCATAGTCAAGACAAAAAAGCCAGAGGAAACTGAATTCGCCCTGAAAAAATTAGTTCCGAGAAAATACTGGATTGACCTTAACGAGCTTTTTGTGCGCCACGGCCAGAACACCTGCAGGCCTGTTTCGCCATTTTGCTCGAGATGTGAAATAAGGAAATTCTGCAACAGGGTTGGTGTTGCAACGAGCAGATAAGCCAATCTTTTTAAACTGACTTCTAACATTTCGTTTCATGGCGGAACTGATGCCGCAGGAGATTGAAGTTTGGTACATCATTCCTGCTGTAAGGAAAGCGCTGGTCAAGTCCATGCGCGAAATGGGCATGCAGCAGAAAGACATTGCTGCAAAGCTCGGAATAACGGAGCCTGCAGTCTCACAATACCTGAAGGAAAAGCGGGGCTCTGAAGTGAAATTCGGCAGGGCGCTGGAAGGGCACATAAAGAAAGAGGCAGAAAAGGTTGCCAGCGGCTCAAAAACCGCAATGGAGGTAATCCACAGCATAACCTCAATGCTCGGCGTCAAGAAGATAATGTGCGACATCCACAGGGGAAAATCAAAAGTCGCAGGAAAATGCGACATCTGCTTTAAGTGATTAATTCTATGAGAGTAGAAATTGACAACATTCCAGGAAAAGAAAGGAAAAGCATCGAGATTAAGGCAGGTTCAAGGGTAAAAGACGCATTGGAGAAGCTGGGCATAAACCCGGTTGCCGTCATTGTTGCAGTGAACGGAAGCGTTTCCATTCAGGAAAAAACCCTAAAAAACAGGGACAGGATAAAAATCATTCCGGTAGTTTCGGGTGGCTGATGCGGTGCTGCAATAAAAATCCGGTTATTGTGCTTCAAAGCGGCCAGAAGCTCTGCAAAAGCCATTTCTGCAAATATTTTGAGAAGAAGTTAATGAGAACCATAAGGAGGTTCAGGCTTCTTGGCAAAAAAGAGCATTTGGGGATAGCATTGTCAGGAGGCAAGGACTCAAGCTCCCTTCTATTTGCCCTAAAAAAAATCTTCAAAAACAACAAAGGGATTAAGATTTCCGCTATATTGATTGACGAGGGAATCAATGGGTACAGGAACAAAACAAAAAGGCGCGCGGAAAAGCTCTGCAAAAAGCTTGATGTGCCGCTGCATGTTTATTCCTTCAGGAAGGAGTTCGGCCATTCGCTGGACGGAATACTGCAAAAGCTAAAATCAAACCCGTGCACCGAATGCGGAATATTGCGCCGCTACCTGATAAACAAGGCTGCGCGCAGCCTGAAAGTCACAAAGCTTGCAACCGGCCATAACTTGGACGACGAGGCCCAGGCAATCCTGATGAACCAGTTCAGAAAAAACACAGCGCTTCAGGCAAGGCTCGGCCCAATTACCGGCATTTCATCTTCAGATATGTTTGTTCCAAGAGTAAAGCCATTCTACCTGCTGTCGGAGAAAGAAGTCGCGCTGTATGCATACCTTAATGGACTCTACAGCGAATACGAAACCTGCCCTTACGAGCATGATTCATTCAGGGCTGTTGTGCGCGACAAGCTGAATGAGATTGAAAACACAAGCCAGGGAACAAAAAACAACATCGTTGCTTCATTCCTGGAAATCCATCCGCTCCTTCAAAGGAAGTATAAGGGCAAAGGAATCCCAATTTGCTCAAACTGCGGAGAGCCCTCGTCAGGCAACATCTGCAATGCTTGCAAGCTTATCGGCAGAATAAATTAAGCTATTTCACGGCACAAGGGCTTGCACAACTTATGCATCCATTCTCATCCGGAATATGCTGATCGGGGCAGGGGTCGGTTATGCAGACTATTTCCGGGCATGCCTCACATCCTTCATCCAAAGCATTGTCGCAATCATTGTCCTTTCCGTCGCAAAGCTCCCTGGCCTCCGGATGCACTTCTGCATCATTATCGTTGCAGTCAGCCTCCATCCGTGAAGGCAGGTTCACAAACCATCCGTCTCCATCTGCATCAGCCGGCTTCTTAAAATCACAGCCGTAAAGGAAAACTAACAATGCGAATGACGCTAGAATTATTAGGGCTTTTTTACTCATAAGTCTACCTTTCCATGCCTGATATTTAAACTTTTCGGGGCTCAGTAGAAAACTCCGCTACGCTACGGGTTAGCAGCTTCAAAGTCCCCTATGTTAAGGCATATTACTGACATTTCCCGTAGGGAGCATCCCCTTTGTCAGTGTGCTTATGTGATAGATTGGACTTTGACCTTATGCTGCTAACCTACTTTTCTACTAAGCCTACAGATTCTTCAAAGTTGCCCGCTGGGCGATAATGACAAACGCAGAAAGCACCAGAATAAAAACAGCAAGCGCGCCGATTTTCATCCACGGAATGCCTGCATCGAATATCAGGATGGTCCTGAAAACCCCTTCGCTGAGCACAAATGGGCTTGCGGTTGCAACAGCCGCTATCTCCTTTGCCATTTTTTCTATTGGCAGCACAAGCGAGGAGAACATAAATAGCACGATGCTCAGGCATATCGAAGCTATGGTCGCAGTCTCCTCGGAGCTGAATGAATACCCAATTATCATCCCTATTAGAATAAAAACCGAGCTTACTACAATCAATCCAAATATCAACCCTGGAACATCCCCAAACACCTGAATGTCGAACATCAGGCTTGCAATTCCAAGAAGGACAAAAGACTGAAGCAGGACTATAGCCAAATTTGAAAGAAGCGTTCCCAGGGCAAAGATGTACGGAGGCACAGGGGCAATTACATTCCTAAAATAAGCCCTCGATTCCCTTTCTGTCAGAACCGTAGTGGAAGCAAGAAGAATGGAAACGAACATAACCACTAATGTGAGAAGCGACGGAAACAGGAAATCAAACGAGCCCTTTTCTGCGGTTACCGGCCTGAGCACGGTTTTAATCGGCTGCAATATCTTTTCCGATTCTATAGAGGATGTTTTTCCTATCTCAGCAGCCATTTTGTCTAACTGGCCGGATATGCCCTCAACCTGCTTTAAGCTCTCCCCCAAAACATCCCTCATGTTCTCGGCATTTCTTGTGGCATTCTGCTTTGCCTCCTCCAGTGACCTTGATGTTGCGCTTGCCCCCGCCAATCCAGTTTTCATTTGCCCAATCGTAGTCTCGGTTTCAGCAAGCAGGATGTAAGATTCTTCTATCTCTTTGTCCGCCTGGTCAAGCTCTGCCGTTCCTATGCTTTCAATCTGTTCCTTTGAATCTTCAAGCTGTCCCTGCAAAAATCCCATTTCATCAATCTTGCTTTCAACAGATGCAGAATAATTGGAAATGTAAGCGCATTCAGGAAGCGGGTTGACTGCGCATACCACCTCGGCAGCAGAAACGAAATCCTCGAGCACTTCAGTTGTATTCTCAAGGTATGCAGATATCGAGTTTATGGTGGAAAGGCTGTCTGCCTTTGCAGCCTCGATTGAATCAGATGTATTGTCCAGTATCAACTGAAAATCGTCAAGCTGTGTCTTCATTTGCTTCACTTTTCCTTCCGCATCGGTTATTGCTGATAATGCCTGTTTCTCGTCAAACGCGGATGTTGTGTTGAAGCTCTGAAGCTGGGCTATCATGTCATTTATTGTTTCGTTTATCTCCTCGCCGTTTGATGCAAGCTTGCTTACAGCTGACTTGCTGTCCTTTATTCCGCTTTCAGCTTCCCTTATCGTGCCTATCATCCCCTGCACAATTCCGGCGCTTATCTCTGCAGACTTTTTCGAGACCTTCTGCGAAAGGGCATCCCAAATCACCATTGCAAGGTTTATTCTGCTGTAGTCAAGATGGAATTTAACCTCGTTCGAAACATTGCCTGAAGGGTCAAACTGCTCCGGAAATTCTATGCAAACATGTGCCTCTGACCTCTTAACGGCGGAAATGCAGCTTTCAAGTGTTTCCATGCGGTTTATTTGGAAATCCTTAACTGAAAGCCTTGCAATCAGGTCGTCAACTATCTCGCTTGGCCCGTACTGGTATGTTGCTATCGTGATGGAATGCAGCCCGGAGGTGCTGAACGCAGCCCCGATTACGCCAACAATGAATAACGGCCCAAGCAAAATTACCAGCGCGGATGTTTTAGTCCTATAAATAAGCTTGAAATTCTTCACCATCACCTCCCATATTGTCTGCAGTATCATGGCAGCTCCGAAAGCACTTTTTCAATTGTCTTCTTGTCCCATCCCTTTTTCAGCAGCATGTGCCTTATCTGCTCCTTTGTAAAGCCGCTTCTGTGCGCATGGTGGACTGAGAACTTCAAATGATTTATTTCCTCGTACTTTGTGCCTTCGCGCCACCTCATCAGGGTTTCGAACACTTCCGCAAGGCTTGGCTTGTTAACATCAACTTCAATCAGCCTTTCCTTTGACTCGTCAACCCAGTCAAGCGTTTCCCTTAAAACGGCTTCTGCATGAGGGGTGTAAATTACAAGATTATGCTCCCGGTGCGTAACAGATGCTATTAAGCCTCCTTTTTTCCTAAGGCGGTTCACCAAATCATCATAATTTCCTGGAATCGTCTCTAGGACAACTTCCTCAGAATGCGAATATTTTGCCCTAAGCTGGTCCGGGGTTCCGACATCAATTATTGTGCCGTCGCTTAAAATGCCAACCCGTGTGCACATTTTTTCTATCTCTCCAAGAAGGTGCGAGGAGATTATTATTGTAGTGCCCCTTTTGTTTATCTCATGGATTAGCTTCCACATCTGGCTTCTCAGCAAGGGGTCTAGGCCTACAGTCGGCTCGTCAAGAATAAGAAGCTGCGGCTGGTGGATAAGGGCGCATGTGATGTCCAATCGCCGCTTCATGCCGCCGGAAAGGTCCTTTGCAAGGGTATCCATATCGCCAGACAAGTGCACCATGTCCAAAAGCATTTTTGCCCTTTGCTCAATCACCTTTCTTGGCAGGCCATACATTTTGCCGAAATAGACTAGGTTTTCCATGACGGTAAGCCTTTCATAAAAGCACCCGTCCTGAGTGCAGAAGCCGACATCCCTCTTCACGACAGCTATGCTCTTGCTGACATCACGGTTGTTTATGTAAATGCTGCCAAAATCAAGGTCGTAAAATCCGATAAGGGCCCTAAGCAGGGTTGTTTTCCCCGCTCCGCTAACTCCAATTATCCCAAAAATCTCCTTTGGGTAAACAGACATGTTGACATTGCTAAGCACAACCTTGTCTCCAAACTTCTTTGTTACATTGGATAAGGAAATAATGGGCAGTGTAATGGGCATAAGCCTCTCCTGAGTGCCTGACTTTTAAAACTTGCCAAATTTCGCCCCTAAACCGTAAGAATGGCTAACCTGATATTTCCAGCATCCTCTGAATCGGCCTTAGGGATTTTAGCCTTATTTCCTCATCAACAAATATCTCATGCTTCTCAGCGTCTTCCGTCTCAAGCGCGGACAAAATCCCCTTTAGCGTTATCTTTCTCATGTGCTGGCAGTAAGCATTGCATTGCCTTACAAATTCTGTTTGCGGAAACTCATTCGCAAGGTTCGCAGCCATCTCGCATTCAGTCGCCAGGAAGACCTTTTCAGGATTTCTTTCCTTGATGTATTTTGCCATCTGCGAAGTGCTTCCATAGAAATCAGCCTCCCTTAGCACCTCCGGAAGGCATTCCCAGTGCGCAAGAATCGCCCTTTTTGGGTGCCCTTTGGGAATCTCATGCTGTTTTCTGACCAGCCTTAAATCCTCAACAGTGAATTTTTCATGGACCTCGCAGGTTGCTTTTCTCATTAAATTGTTTTTTCCAGGGTAGATAATTTCAATATCGTGGCCCAGCAATTTTAGTTCCTGCTGGATATTTTCGCCCATAAATGAATCAGGAAGGAATATCACCCTCTTCGATTTGAGGGAAAGAACCACTTCAATCGCATTTGCAGAAGTGCAGCAGATGTCAGACTCGGCCTTGACGTCTGCATAGCTGTTTATATATGTAACAACTGGAATTCCGGGATATTGCTGCTTCAGTTTAATTACATCTTCTTTCCTTATAGGGTCTGCAAGGCTGCATCCGGCGCTCTTGTCCGCTATTAAAACCTTTTTTCCCGGGTTCAGTATCTTTGCAGTCTCGCCCATGAATAAAACGCCGTCAAACAGAATAATTGGCTTGTCGGTGGTTGCTGCATACTTGCTCAGCGCCAACGAATCTCCTCTGCCCTTTTCATCAGACAAATTGTACACAAGCGGATGCATGTAATTATGGCCAAGGATAAGCACATTCTTTCTCTCGCGCAGCTCAAGAATCCTCTCTATGATATCGCGGTTGGCCTCTGCATCCACTTTCAGCAGCGGGTCAGCCTCAAAAGCTCCCCTATAGATAGCATCCAAATCAGCCATGGGATTGAAAACATACTTTATCTTAAAAAGCTACCTATACCTATTAACAATAGAACTTACATCCACTTCCCCTATCTTGTGCTTGACAAGGGGCTTTTCAGCTATCTGCGGAAGCTGGTCCTCATATGTAAGCTTGCCCTCCTCCCTGTAAATAACCCCAATTGGCATCGGCTTCATTTCCAGGCCCTTCTCGAACGCCTTTACTTTTTTTGAAGGGTCGTAATCTGCGCCAAGCTTGTACAGATTATCCTTGAAGAGCTGGGCAGTAACCATTTTATTGTAAGTCGGGCAAAGCTGCAAAACATCGACAACAGAAAAGCCTTTATGAAGAATCGCCTGCTTTATCATTTCCTTTGTCAGGTTTATGTCCATTGAATGTGACCTTGCCACAAATGTCGCTCCTGCAGTGATTGCGGTAGTAACAGGATTGACTGGCTCGTCAATTGAGCCTTCTGGCGTGGTTGGAGAAATAAATCCCTTGGGTGAAGTAGGTGAATATTGGCCTTTTGTCAGCCCATAAACCTCGTTGTTTTGCAGGACGTAAGTGATGTCAAGATTTCTTCTTGCAGTGTGGATAAAATGGTTTCCGCCTATCCCATAGCCATCCCCATCGCCCCCAACTCCGATGACTGTCAGCTTGTGGTTTGCAAGCTTTATTCCTGTTGCAACAGGCATTATCCTTCCATGAAGCCCTTCAAAGCCGTAAGATTTTATGAAATGCGGCGTCTTGCTTCCGCACCCAATTCCTGAAACAAGCACCGTATTGCTCAAATCCAGCTTAAGCTCAATAAGCGCCTCCTTCAAAGAGGCCAAAATAACATAATCGCCGCATCCCGGGCACCATGTTGGTATCTGTCCAGTTCCAATGTCTTCCATTTTATTCCTTCAGGATTTTCTTTATTCCATCATAAATTTCATGCGGAAAGAATGGCCTTCCATCATATTTCAGCAGTTTATGTTTGATGCTCAAGCCGGTCGCCGCCCGTATAATATATCCTAGCTGGCCACTCTGGTTGTTCTCCACCAATACAGTTTTCTTTGCCTTATTCAAAACATCTATTATCGTCTTCTCTGGCAATGGGCTGATATTCTTGATTTGCAGATAATTGACTTTTATCTTATCCTTCTTAAGCATCTTCATAGCTTCAAGTATGCCGTTCTTAGTCGAGCCCCACCCTATGACCGTGATGTCGGCATTTTTCTCTCCCAAAAGCTCCGGCTCCCGAAACTCCTTTTTCGCGACCTCAAATTTCTTAAATCTCTTTTCAGCCATCGAGGTTCTTACATCTTCCCCCTCATCCTCATGCCCTGCCTCATTATGCTCATAGCTGGATGCCGTATGCATGCAGTTCTTCTGGCCCGGAATTGCCCTCGGCGAGATTCCGTCAGCAGTAAGCTTGTAGCGAAGATAACCTTTTTGTTTACCGGCTTCCGCATCCGCCAAAAGCTTGCCCCTCTCTATCTTCACCTTCTCATTTCCAAATTCGTCAACAGTCCAGTAGCTTTCCCCGAGATACTTGTCAGTCAGTATAATCACCGGAAGCTGGTATTTCTCTGCAAGGTTGAATGCGTTGATTGCCCCCTGATAGCATTCCTGAATGTCACCAGGCGCAATGACAATTCTTGGAAAATCATCTGGGGCGGCATTTAATACAAAGTGAACATCGCCCTGCCCGGACTGTGTCGCCATTCCGGTTGCCGGCCCGGGGCGCTGGGATTCCACAACAACAAGAGGGGTTTCTGTCATTGCTGCAAGCCCAAAGGCTTCCACCATTAATGAAAACCCTCCACCAGATGTTGCAGTCAATGCGCGCGCACCTGCAAAATTTGCCCCAACCGTCATGTTCATTGCCGCAAGCTCGTCTTCAGTCTGCTTGACAACAATTCCATACTCCTTTCCCCATTTTGCCAAGCTCATCAGGATTGAGCTTGCCGGTGTCATTGGATAAGCGGCAATAAATTTTGCCCCTGCCTTTACCGCGCCCAATGCAACTGCCTCGTGGCCGCTGATGAGGATTCTTTTTTTTGGTGATGCCCTTTTCAGCTTGTATTTGAAGCCCCCCCCATAATTCTTCTTTGCGTAATCGTACCCTGCCTTTGCAGCTTTGATGTTGTCATCAACAACCTTCTCCCCTTTTCTGCCAAAGGTCTGCCTTAGTATGTCATTGAAAAGTGTTATGTCATAATCAACAAGCCCGACAGTTGCGCCAATTGCGACTGTGTTCCTCATTATCCTGCCACCGTTCTCATTTGAAATCTTCAGCAATGGGATATGGATAAGATTAATGTCCTTCCTTGGAAGTTCTTTTTCAGTAATCTTATACTCGTCATTGTCAAAAATCACCCCGCTGCCTGATGACAGCTTGTCTTTGTGCAAGTCGAATGTCTGCCTGTTCAGCGCGACAAGAACGTCTATTTCCTTCCTGTGCGCAAAAATCTTCTCTTTGCTGATGCGAACATCAAGGTGGTTATGGCCACCCCTAATCAGGCTCGGATAAATCGCATGCGCAATGCTCCACAGGCCGCCCCGCATGGCTATCTTCGCAAACATCATGCCGGCGTTGAGGATTCCCATTCCCGCCTCTCCTCCAACCTTCCACTGCAAATCATTTACAACTTGTTTTTCTCCCATGGCCCGGAAGAGCAAATCCTTATTTTTAAATCTTTGTCATTTACAGACGAAGTCAACAAACAAATGTGCTATCCCCTCTCAAATATAGATAAAGAACTTAAGCAGAAATCTTGAGTGTTTTATGCGGCTCCATATAAGAGAGGATGCAACTGCCCCAAGAACCCCCATGAAAAAAGCAAGCAGGACTAAATTTGTGACAGTGTAAATATTTGAGGCAGTTACAGCGACAGAAAGCAGCAAAGAAGCTGTTATGGGTATGCTCGCCACAGATAGCGCTGTGGCTGCAATGATGTCTAGCTGAATGCCCCCTATTTCAACTTTGAATATCAGGAAGATTATCTCAAAAACCATGCCCGCAATGAAGAGGGTTATAACCTTGTCTATGCCAGTTGCCCCAATATCATTAATTCTGAACGCAAGCAAAGAGACGGCTAGGTAGAATAAAATTGCAGAGCCGGTCTTGCCGATTATGTTTGCTGTTAATCCGACTAAAATCGATGCGGCCAGCAGGGATGCAATGTAAGATGTTTGCGGCGCGAATGCGGAAGTTGCAGCAAAGCTTACCAGCCAAAACAACCCGGCAGAGATTAGAATCACTATCAAGTCTAAAACCCTGAACCTCTTGAAGCTCCCGGTTGCTGTCATTTCTTCACCTCTTTTTTCTTGCCTTCCAGCATTCCCTCATAAACAGGAATTGTGTGCTTGATTTCAGCAATCCTTTGCATGTACTTCTCCCTTCTTATTTTGTAGATAGACTCCGGAATTTTTTTAACCCCGTAATAATCCTGCTGAACCTTCTTCAAAAGCCCGTTTAGCGTTTCCATCTCTATTTTCAGGTGCTCAATTTTCCTTTTTGTACGCTCCCTGCTGATTTTTCTGACAATCGGAAAGGCCAGAACCACCACCGCCAGGACTAGGATAATAACATGCAGCCAGTATTTTTCAAAGAAGCCCTTGCTTAATTCTGCTAGGGATGTTAAGCGCTTGCGCTCGGCCATCACCTCCCCTATTTCAAGCTCCGCTTCCCTGAAGAAATCTTCTGCCTCTTCATAGCGCTCCTCCCTGAAAGAGACCATCGCCCTGTTCATCATGGCATGGCTCTCGGAGGCGTTAATGGATAAATTCTCCAGCCGCGCCACTTCCTCCTCCAAAAGAGTATTTGTATCCAGCATTTCATAGGCGTGCTTTTTCCTTTCGCTAATGTCGTTAGTAAGCCTAATGACTTCTGTGAAGTTCTGCTTCTCGACCTCATACGACGGCGTTTCCCTTGCAATAATAACCAGAGACTCAATGTAGGCCTTCTTTTTTGGGTTTGCTTCAGCCTTCGCAGCCTCATTTATTGAGGCTATATCATTCCCGATAAAAAACCGCTGGGCCCGAAGCAGGGTATCGCTTACAAACTGCACTGAAAGGTTATTGTAAACCATCTCATTTCTGTCATCTTCAGCCCTGAGCAGCGCCAGCAATGCATCGTCCGTTGAGATATTTTCCCCGGCATAAACTGCAGTCGCCATTAATAGCATGCCGGCAAAAATAAAACTATAAATTTGCTTAATCATCTTCATCGTCAGTAAGGGCAGTTTCCCCTTTTTTTCCCATTGGAGGGAATTTTTTCCTCCTCATCCTTTCCTCGAGCGCCTCTCTTTCGCCTTCAATCTCTGCAAGCCTTGCCCTGTCAGCTTCATAAATCTCTCCGAACTTCTGCTTGCTTAATTTTCCCCTGACCAGGTAGTCCTCCTGAGCCTCTTTCATAAGGCCGAGTATCTCCTTTTCCTCCTTTTCAAGTATCGTTACCTCCTTCTCCTTCTTGGCAACGGCAACCCTCTTGATGCGCAGTTCAACCCTCAGGTGCTTGATTTTGTTCATCCTCGTTTCATACTGGGCAACCAGGTGCTTGTAAGTTTCCGCTGACATGGTGCCTTCCTTAAAATGCTTAAACTGGGCTTCCTTGATTAAAGATTGGATTGCATCCTCTTCCCTTGTCAGGTTTTTCAGCCTCTGGTTTATGATGGAGACTTTAAGGCTCCTGTAGGTCACAAATGTGGTTAGGCCTGCAACAAGAATTCCAATTAGGATTGCCCACCTGTAAGTGCTTAAGAACCACAGTATGTTTATTTTTCCCTTTGTTTCAAGCACAAGGAGAAGCTGGGCGTCTTTTGCCCGCTGGAGGGCAGTGTCAAAGTCCTCCCGCTCGAATGCCTTTGCAGCAAGCAGAACCGTTCTTTCAGTTTCCGGAACCTCCAGCAATCTCGACTTCGCCTCCCCTATTCCTCTCTCAACCTCCTTGATTAAGGCGTCTGCCTCAAATGATGCCTTGCGAATATTTGATATCCTTTCGGCAAGCTCAACCGCCAATTCGAACTTTCTCTCATCCAGCGCCTGAATTGCCTGCTTCAATAATTCCTGCGCCCTTGTTGCAGGGAATCCTGCATTAAGCATGTCCTGCACGTCCCTCTTTGACTCATCGAGGCTTACATTTACCTCTTTGCCGGTTACCTCAAGGATTTTAAGCAGCAATACCCTGTATTCTGTAAACGGCTTCTCCACAAACCCTGCAACAGTCGAATTTATGGCCACAAGATTTCCCGTAATCTTAATGGTGAGATTCATCTCCTCGCGCTGGAGATATTTCGGTATTGAGATGTTCAGCTCGTAATCGCGCTCTTCGAGGAAATAGATTTTGTTTGGATCCTGGGGCCCGAGCCTGTGCACCCTCAAATCCGGCACCCCTTTCCTTACTCTCCATAACGTTACCGCAGTGTCATTTTTTCCGTCTTCTGTTAAGTCAAGGTTTACAGTCTGTCCCGCGCTTAGTTGCACCTGCGCAGGCGTCGAAGAGACTGTGATTGTTACAGAACCAAGCTCTACCTTGTCTAAAACTATGCTGTGCTCACCCACGCCTTCGAAATCAAACATTGCAAATTCGCCCTGCTGCCTCAGGACAATGTTCTTCGTCTCAACATGCACCAGCTTTTCAGGGTCAATAACTTGCCTTATGCTAATGTACTGCGACAGGAATCCCTGTACTTCAAGCTCTACATTCTCCATTATTGCATTGTCGTAGAAATTCCCGATCTTCAGCGGAATGGCTTCTGCAGAGCCCCTTAGGATTTCTACGCTCTGTGTTGTGAAAATCGTTTCCGCGCCCGGAACCTTTGCAACTTCTCCGCCTGTCGTAACTCCCCCGCCCCCTCCTCCTGAAGGGCCTCCTGACGGCGCTGCTGCTCCTGCCCCTCCCCCGGCCTGCCCAAGCTCCTCAGGCGAGTTTACATCTACATTCACCGAAGCCCCCAAAATCTTGCCGAGGCTCAATAAGCTTGTGCCGCTCTGATTGTAGCCGGATGAGTTTGCAACAACTGTCTGAGAGCCAGAAGCATCGCCCGGTATGCTTATTTCGATGTTATTGGTTGCAGTTTCATCTGGCGCAAGGTCTCCAACAGTGATATTTTGAGTTCCTGCAGTGACGTTCCATCCAGTTGGAAGCACATAGAAAAATGACACATTTGTTGCATTCGACTGGCCGACATTCCTCAACCTTGCCGAGAATGCAACACCCGTGTCACCCTGGTTTACCGAGCTTGGACTGCTTAAAAACGTTGCAGATAAAAATGCATCGTCAGCAACGATTATCGTTGCAGTGGTATTCAATGAAGAAGGAACTGCATCAGGGCTCGCATTGATTGTTATGGCTACCAAAGTCTGGCTGTTGAATCCGGGCGCAATTGCCGAAACATTTACCGCCCTTATGCCTCCTGCAGAAATGCTCATCGGGAAGGTTTGGTTAAAGGATGTGTTTGTAAAATCTGAGCCCATTGTGAAGTTAAGCCCAAAGTCTCCCGTGTTGTTTATCGTGATAAGGCCTATGCTCTTATTCTGCGCCGCAGTGAAGCCTATCCCTCCAAAATCTGCCGGGCTTCTCGACCATGTCCTTTCATAGATTACCGAAATGTTCACCTGATTGCTGTAGCCGAAGTTTCCTGCAGAATCATTTGCAAAAAGCCTCAAATTGTAGCCGCCTGCAGTTGACGCATTAAAAGTGGTGTTGAAAAGCCCGGTTTCGGCCACAAGATTCATGCTCGAATTCGTATAATTGGCCGAGGTATTCAGTTTGTACTGTAGAATCACCGTGTTTATTGCAGTGGTATTGTCAGTAACATTTGCGCTTACCATTATTATTACACTCGGGTCCAAAGCATCGTCTGTATTCGGGCTTGTTGTAAGGCTGATGAAATTCGGGATGCTTGTATCGATGGACAATGTCCTCGTTGCACTGGCATTTGTATTTCCCGCAGAGTCATTCGCAAACGCCTTGTAAGTGTAAAGGCCGTCCGTAAGGCTTGTTTTCGCAACATCGCAGAAAACGCTCAGGCCGGAACCCACTTTAGTCATTGTTTCATTTGTGCCGTTCCACTGAAGCCGGCAGACCTGGACATTCGTATTTGCATCATCAACGCTTGCATTGGCAGTCGCTGAGGTATCCGACTGGTTTGCCCCATTTTCCGGCGTGGGCAAGACGAACGCCAGCGAAGGACCTTTCGTGTCTATCGTTATTGCACGATTATTGCTGTAGCCGGTTTTGCCCAGGGTGTCGTTGGCTGTAACATTATAATTAAAAGTTCCTTCAGGAATTCCCGTAAAGTTGTACGAGCAGGAAATGCTTGTGCCTTCTGCAGATTTTGACATGTTAGCCATGCTTCCGTTAAAGTTCAGCGTGCATGTGTGGATAAAATCTGCGCCGGAAGAAACTGCAGTTACATTGACGAACGTGAAGCTTCTTGCCACAATGCTGTTATCCGCGTCAGTCGGGTTTACAAAATTCACTGTTGGAGCTGAAGTCAGGATGGTAACAACCCTTGTTTCTGAAACCCCGGTATTGCCCACGCTGTCATTTCCAATAACCTTATACGGGTACGTGCCATCGCCCAGCCCAGTTTTGTTGGTGAAACAGGAAACGCTTGAGCCGGAGCCAACCTTAGTCATGCTTTGGTTTGTGCCGTTAAACTCCAAAACGCACACATCAATGGGAAGCATGTCCGTAAGCGTGACATTTACAAAAGTATGCGTTCTCGCAATTATTGTGCCATTTGCATCAGTCGGGCTTACAAATGTTATGGTGGGGCCTGTCGAATCAACCAAAACCCTCCTTGTACCGGTAAAGTTAGAGTTGCCGACAGTGTCATTTGCATATACTTTAAAAGTGTGATTTCCGTCTGCCAGGGAAGTTTTCGCTGTTGCGCAGTAAACGCTCTTTCCCGTACCATTCATCGTCATGGTCTCATTTACTCCATCAAATTCAAGGTTGCAGACGCTGAGAGGAAGTGACGCATCGATTGCAGTAACATTAACAGTTATTGTGGTGCTTGATTGGTTCGTCCGATTAAGCGGAGTCGGGTCAACAAACGTCATGTTCGGGGCATTTGCGTCTATCGTTACGTTCCTTGCGGCAGTAACCGCCATGTTGTTCAGGGTGTCATTAGAGAATACCTTGAATCTATAGGTTGTATCTCCGAGGCTGGATTTGGTTGAAGTGCAATAAACACTTTTTCCTGTGCCGTTGATTGACATTGTTTCATTCACTCCTGACCATTCAAGGGTGCAGTTTGCCACTGGCAATAATGCATCTACCGCAGTTACGTTAATTGTGACAGTATTGCTTGACTGGTTGCTCAAATCTGCAGGGGTTGGATTGACGTAAGTTATTACTGGAGGTGTGGCATCTTTCCTAACCGTTCTTGTGGCGGTAACATTTGTATTTCCGACGGTATCGTTTGCAAATACCTTGAAAGTGTAAACTCCGTCCGATAAGGATGACTTGAGTGTGCTGCAATAAACGCTCTTCCCTGTTCCATTTATCGTCATGGTTTCATTTACTCCGCTAAATTCGAGGCTGCAGATGCTGACGGGAAGCGAGGAGTCAATTGCAGAAACATTAATTGTGAAAGAATCTGCTGTTTGATTTGTGTTGTTTGCAGGAGTTGGCGCTATATAAGTCATGTTAGGCGCATTTGCATCTATCGTTACGTTCCTTGCGGCAGTAACCGCCATGTTGTTTAAGGTGTCGTTTGAGAATACCTTGAACCTAAAGGTAGCATCTGCCAGGCTTGTTTTTGTTGAGAGGCAATACACGCTTCTTCCTGTGCCATTTAATGTCATTGATTCATTCACTCCTGACCATTCCAGCGTGCAGTTGCTTACCGGCAGAAGCGCATCAATTGAGGTAACATTTATGGTTACAGTATTGCTTGACTGGTTGCTCAAATCTGCAGGTGTTGGATTTACGTAAGTTATCACTGGAGGTGTTGAATCCACCTTGGCTGTGCGCAATTCTGTATACCCAAAATTATTTGCGCTGTCATTCGAGAATACCTTGAAAGAGTAAGTCCCGTCGGAAAGCCCGGCTTTTGTTGAAGTGCATAATACGCTTTTGCCATTG
>DATDYF010000037.1:0-84928 GCA_035289105.1 Candidatus Nanoarchaeia archaeon | reverse complement strand
GTATGCTCCCATAGCCATTTCTGCTGAAGTTGTTTCTTGCAATGGTCCAGTTTGAAACCGTTCCAGGTATGTATATGCCCCATTGCGTGCAGCCCGTGATTATGTTGTCTGCGACTGTGACGTTTTCCGAGCCTGCTGAGACATCTATGCATCTTGCTCCACCGCCGATTGAATAGTTGGCGATGAAGTTTTCCTGAATGAGGCCGTTTGTTGAAGCGCCAACTGATAGACTTGCATTAATTAGGGTGTTGTTGAGGATTGTGAAATTGTTTACTGGGTTGGCGATGCTAATTCCGGGGGTTAAATTCATCAGGGTACATCCTTCAACCGTGATGTTGTCGAATGCTCCAGTAAGCCCTATTCCATAATTGACCGCATTGCCTATGATGATTGTGCCGTTGCAGTACAACCTGACAGAATCGCTCTGGATTTTTATCAAGCCGTCAGACCCCGCATCTGTAAGATTGTAGGCTCCGGAGCACAACACAGTAGATTCGTTAATCAGCATATTGTCTGCAGGATATTCGCAACTGTCCACGAGGTTGTAGGCATTTGCGGTCTGGTCGCCGAATTTGAACTGCTGGACGTGCTTGCCTGTTGTCAGTGTCTTTACTGTGTGGTAGGCTGTTTGCCCGTCGCAGTTCCAGCTGTTGACAAATATGGATGTTCCGTTGTAATCTGCGCCTATTATGTCTGCACCGCACCTCAGCTCAAGGAACTGCAAATCATCAGGGGAGAAATTTCCGTAGGTGGTGCCTTCAACTGCCGTTATTGTAAGGTTTGCCGTGCCGCTGGTATTAAACGCCACTGTCCAATTGCCCTCGAACTCAGGGTAAGACTGCACGTTCAAGATTACAAGCTCCAGCTCATAAGTCTGGTTGGACAGCGAAGGGACAATCCACTGAATTTCGTCTATAAGGGAATTATTGTTGCTGTCAATGTAGTTTACTTCTGTGACGAGCTCCCTGCCAGTATCTTTTACCCAATACAATGCAATCTTGTCCCTTGGAAGCTCGTTTGTTGAGGTAAATGCAAGAATATTTTCGTAGTGGGTATTTGAGGTAACAACAATCCTTTTTTTGCCATTTCCAAGCAAGGTTTCCAAAGATTCGGGACCGGGCGTTTCATATTCAACTTCTATTTCTTCCACCTCATTTTCGATCACCAGCTCGGTGGAAGTTGTCGTTTCGGAAAAAGTGAAGGTTGTGATTGCATTGGATATCCATCTTATGAGCTCTTCAAACCATGAGGATTCGGCCACCACCGACATTCCTGTTAGCGAATTCAGCTCATTGCCCAGCTCCACAATTTCCCGGTTTATCTCCCTAACCTGATTTTTATCTATTGCAATGCCCCTCTTTTTCATTTCCAGAATGTCCAAGCGTTCCCCTATAAGCTCAAGCCTTTTCTCGCTTTCATAGGCAACCAGGGATTTTTCGATTCCGTGGTCTATTATCCTCAGAGAATCGTTGCTTATCTCTTCCCTTAAGCCATCGGCAACCGAATAAACAGATATGTTTATGGCGTCTTCCGAAAGGTTCAGCCTGAGCGAGCTTGCAGTCCCATTTAGGGAAATCCTTTTTGACCACTTTACCTGCTTGCCTATCACCGCAAGGCCCTGAACGCTTCTTTCCTCGACTATTTCGGCGTATTTTGGCTCTTCAACTGCCTCTACCTTTACGTAATTTGACAGCACTGTTGTTTCTGAATCGTTTGCCGAGAACAAAACGTATGCTGTGCCTGTGAAATTATCCGCGGAGTGTATTTTTGCGATTCCCCCATTAATGCCAACCGAAATGCCCTCCCCTGAGATGTAATATTCAAATTGAAGGGTATCATTGTCGGGATCCGAGGCAAACTGCGAAAGGTCTATAGTTGCTGAAGAGTTGCCCCTCAAGCTTAAATCAGGTATATCCAAAAATACAGGAACCCTGTTCAAGACAACCCTTTTGACAGTGTATGTTATATTTGCCAGGGTCAAAGTTGCATTTGAGACTTTAATTTCTAGCCTGTAAAAGGAGTCATTGAATCCCGGAAGGCTGCATGTTTCCGTGCATGCGCGCCTGAAAGCAAAAGAATCTGTCACATACGTTGCCGGAATTTCCTGCCATGCAGAATAGTAAACTTCCGAATACGGATTGTTTGGGTCAAGGGAATAATTGACATAAATTATTTGCGCGCTAACTTTATTATGTTCAGTTGCGCCATACCTGCCGTAAGTGAGGAAGAAAGGGGAAAGATAGCCGTCTTTTGCCGGAGCAAGATTTATGAATCCGCAGCATTGCTCGCTTCCATAACAGACCGTAGTTGCCTCTGAAACATCCTCTGAAAAGACTTTCCAGCGGGTGCAGAGGTTTGATGGCGACAGATTTCCAGATTCTATTTCTGAAAGCTCTATGTCTATTATGCCGCTTTCAGTCTCGATTCCGTCATTGTCAGAATCGTAATTTTCAGTGTTTCCATAAATAAGATTCAGTGTTATAATTCCTGAATTGTTGGCTTCTGTCAATTCCAAATTTTCCACTGAAGGCAGCTCTTCCGCTGCGATTGCAGAGCTGTCGAATATCAGGTAAGAATCATTGCCCTGGTAAAGGTAAACCTGCGCAGAGCCTGAGCGCGAAACCTCTCCGGTCAGCCTTATGGCTTCCAATGAGCCCAATTCTGAGGGCGTCCAGTAATAGGTGCTGTCATAAGAAAACTCCTGGTTCAGCGGCTGGCTAAAAGTCTGGGTCTTTGACACCGTGGCAAAGCCCGTCAGTATAGGCTCAAGGGAGATTGTAAGCCCGATGACTGCCAGGAGGAGGAACAAGAGAATGTAACCTGTAGGGTCTGTTTTTCTTGAGCAGGAAGAAATCATCGATTCAGCTTCTGACCTTGCCAATCCAAACCTGATTAACTCTTCCCTGATTTCATCCCTTGGCTTGCCTGTGGAAAGGCTCTGGGTTACATAGTTCTTTATCAGCTTTCTTGACTTTTTCATTTTTTGTTCGAGCGCGAGTATACGGTCCAGACGGTGCGGTCATCCCTTTTCAGCGCCTTTGCTATGCCGCTGAATTTCATTCCCTTGTCGTTCTTGAGGTGCCTTACCAGCGATTCGAGGGTGCCGTATTTCCGATTCTGAAAAATTGCAATTGGTACCTGAAGCGAAGCGTAATCAACTTCCATTTTTTCAGGCATCTTCGACGCTGCCTTGTGGTAACTAGTCCAGATGGTTCTTGGGTCGCGGTTGAGTATGGTTGAGATCTGGGAGAAAGATAGGCTGACATTTTCGTGAAGGTATTTGGAAAGAGATTCAAGGATGCCCAATGGCCTTGCTGAGAATACCGATACCGGAACTTCAAATCCCCTTTTTGACTTAAGCCAGTCGATAAACTGGGCCTCGTCTATGTTAAGCAGCTTTAATTTAGAAATCAGCCCGCTAAAATCCGAAGGAAGAGCGTAAGGAACACTATCTGCATCTTTGCCCTCTTTTTTCTTGAACTCAAGATTACCCATCCTGTTTAGGGAGCAATCCCCACAAATAACCTCTTTTAACCTACCCCGTAAGTTACTGTTTAAAAATATTTTCTTTATTTTACTTAAATGGTGAGTTGCGGGATTGGAGAATGCGAGAAAAGACCTACATGATAAGAAAATCTTCCGGTTTTTTCTCAATAAAGTATTAAAAGGGTGCCTTATTATGCAAGTGCATGATGCTGTTTCCTTATGACAATGTGCGCAAATCGCAGGAGGATGTAATTGCGGAGATTTCAAGGTGCGTTGCAGAAAAGAAAAACCTTATCCTGCATGCCCCAACCGGAATAGGCAAGACAGCAGCAGCGTTATCTCCATGCCTGGCTTACGGCCTGGAGCACGGAAAGACAGTTTTCTTTCTTACTGCAAGGCAAACCCAGCATGACATTGCAATTGAGACACTGCGCGACATAAAGAAAAAGCACAATATTAATTTTGCCTGCGCAGACATAATAGGGAAAAAAGGGATGTGCCTCCAGCAGAATGTTTCGGAATTGACAAGCAACGAGTTTAAGGATTTCTGCAAGAGCCTGGTGGAGGGAGGGGCGTGCGAATTTTATTCGGAGGCAAGGAACAAGGGAAAAAGCGTAAAGGCTGAAAGGCTGCTTGGAATTCTAAAGGGGGATATAAAGCATGTAACTGAGATTATTGAAAGCTGCAAAAAGGAATCCCTATGCCCTTACGAAATAAGCTCGATGCTTGCTGAAAAGGCTAATGTGATAGTTGCGGATTACTACCACCTCTTTAATCCGGCAATAAGAATGGCATTTCTCCAGAAATGCAACAAGAAGCTCGAGGACTGCATAATAATAGTGGATGAAGGGCATAACCTTGGCAGGAGGTGCAGGGACCTTTTGACATTTAAGCTGAGCAGCTTTATGATTGAAAGGGCAGTCATGGAAGCGGAAAAGTTTGGGTGCAGCAAGGAAAAACTTCAGGCTCTCCAGGGGGTATTGGAGAAACTCTACCTGAGAATTGATGAGTACGGCTCGGAATGCATAATTGGCAAAGGGGATTTTGTCAAGCTGGTTGGCTCTGAAGAGGATTACAGGCAGATGCATGAGGAATTCCAGCAGATAGGGGATGATGTGAAGGAAAAACAGAGGCAAAGCTTCATAGGGAGCATCGGAAATTTCCTTGAAAGCTGGCTTGGCGACGATGATGGAGTTGCAAGAATCTTTTCTGCCTTGGAGACCCCAAAAGGCCTTAATTGCTCTTTGGTTTACAGGTCGCTGGACCCCTCGACAATAACGAGCGAAGTCATGAAGAGTGCGCATAGCTGCATTATTATGTCCGGCACATTAACCCCAACCTCATTTTACAAGGATATCCTGGGCGTAGAGGGCGGGGAGAAAGAGCTTAAAAGCCCCTTCCCAAAAGAAAACAGGCTGAATTTGATTGTTCCGGAGACAACCACCAAGTTCACGAGAAGGAGTGATGATGAGTTCAGAAAGATTGCATATGTCTGTGGCAAGATTGTATCAATTGTTCCGGGAAATTCCGCAGTTTTCTTTCCCAGCTATGAAGTCAGGGATGCTGTTTACAGGCACCTTTACCGGCTAACGAATAAACATTTGATGAGGGAGATTCAGGGGCTGGCAAAGGATGAGAAGGCAAAATTTCTGGAGAAATTCAAGTCCGAGCATAAAAACGGTGCTGTGCTCCTCGGTGTTGCGGCAGGAAGCTTTGGGGAAGGAATAGATTTGCCTGGCGATTACCTGAAATGCGTTATAGTTGCAGGACTGCCCCTTGACAAGCCGAATCTGGAGACCAAGGAATGCATCAGGTATTACGATGAGAAGTTTAAGCGCGGATTTGAGTACGGGTATGTTTTTCCTGCCATCACTAAATGCATGCAGAATGCCGGAAGGTGCATAAGGAGCGAGACGGACAAGGGGGTGATTATATTTCTCGACGAGCGCTTTGCCTGGGAAAATTATATGAAATGCTTTCCGAAAGAGTGGGATATGCAGATTACCGGGCTGTACGAAAAGAGGGTTGAGGAATTCTTTAGGGGGCAGAATAAATAATAGCTATACCAGTATACAAAATAGTAACATTTATATACTAGTTCAATCATAATGCCTGTAAGATGGTTATGTTATTTGACCGGTTTAATTTGCCGGAGGATGTTTATGAGGTAATATTTGCAACAAAGCAGCAGATTATTGTAGCAAAGCTGCTCATCCAGATGATGAAGGACCACGATGGAGAGATTGGCAAAACTGAGATGAGCATTTTCGCGACGAAGCTGCACGAAGGCAACCTGATAACGGACCTGATTGAAGAGCCGCCCTACAAGGGCAAGAAGGTGAAAATCAGCTACAACAAGAGGCAGTTTTACGACAGGATATTGACGCCCATGAAAAGCATGGGGATGATAGATTACGACCTTTACAAGAAAACATACAGCATAAGCGACAAGTTCAACAAGGATATGATAAGGATAGGCCTAATGTGGCTCAAAGAGATAAGAAAACCCACAATGGACATCAAGAAATCATGATCATGGCTCCCTAGCAACAATTTCTTAACTAACCCCCACACACCTTAGGGAGCCATTACTTATCACAAAAGCAAGGTTTTTAAAATTGGATTTTTCACAGCAGGTTTATGGTAGACGTAAAGAAACTCATTGCCGAGCAGGAAAGGCTTGCAAAGAAGGTTATTGTGAGGAATGAGTATGGGGAAATAAGGCTGATAGGCGGGGTTGACCAGTCATATCAGGACAAGAAGATAATTTCCGCAATCGTGGTGTGCGATTTTGAGACTCTTAAGGTGGTTGAGAAGAAATATTCAGCCACAGAAACGCCATTGCCATATATTCCCGGATTTTTGAGCTACCGCGAGATGCCCGGAATATTGGAGACATACTCAAAGATTGAAAACAAGCCGGATTTGCTTATCATTGATGGAAACGGGATTTTGCACCCGCGAAGAATTGGGATTGCATCGCATTTAGGGATAATTTTGGATATTCCTACAATCGGAATTGCGAAAAAACTGCTCTGCGGCGAGGTCAAAGGCGATTTTGTCGAGATGAACGGGGAGAAGAGAGCTGCTTTAGTCATGACAAAAGAGCATTCAAAGCCGATTTATGTCTCACCGGGGCACAAGATAACGCTGAAAAATTCTGTAGAAATAGTGATGAAGACTATAAAGAGGCCCCACAAGCTTCCAGAGCCTTTGTATCTTGCGCACCGGCATGCTGATGAGGCAAAGTCACTTTAGGTGTTTGGCAGCCTTGTCAAGTATTTGTCTTGCGTTATCGTAAGTAAGCTTTTTGCGCGCATCTTTGTAATTAAGCCAGAAATAATTTTTATGTTCGAAGGAAAGCTTAACTCTTTTTATGGGAGTTTTTGCAAGGTAAAAGACAACCTCTTTTTTTATCAGCCTCGGGCCTTTCCTGTAAAAATATGAGATTTTCTTTCTAAAACCCGGAATAATCCTGTATTTTTTAATGCCTGTTTCCTCGAACATTTCCCGCTTCAGGGTATCAAGCTCCTCCTCTCCTTTCTCTATATGCCCCTTAACAAAATCAAAGTGGCCAAGACCGTATTCCAATATTAAGAACTTTTTGCCGCGAAAAACAACTGCGCCAACTGACTTTTCCATCAGCGCACCTTTACAAACTGAATGGCTGTAAGCCCAAGAACGAAGAATATCAGAAGCGAGGTCAATGCATATTGGTAACTGAAGAATGTTGCCAAAAACCCGAAGATTATTGGGCCCATAAAACCTGAAAACTTGCCGACCAGCTCAAGATAGCCAAAAAATTCGCCTGCATATTTTGGATTTATCAGCGCAAGAAGCAAGGGCCTTGAGGAAGTCCAGATGCTTCCCATCCCAACGCCGCCAAGCAGCCCTGCAATGACGAAAGAATTGTAGGTTTTACTGAAGAGAAGAACTATAACAGCAACCACCCAAAATACTGCAGCTGCAATTAAGGTTCTCTTTGGCCCAATCTTGTCGGAAAGCTTGCCCGAGACAAAAGAGCCAAGTGCTGCTGCCATCGAGAAAAACACGAATAATCCGATAAAACCCCTGACTGTAAGGCCAATTTCCTGGTTTCCGTAAAGAAAAAGGAATAGGATGACCGTATTCATCGCATCCGAGAAAAAGAACATTGAGAGCAGAAAGGGAACAACTCCCTTGTTGGTCCCTATTGATTTTAAAGTTGTGAATACTTTTTGCACAACCAGCCTCGCCGAAGACCTCGCATATTTTTTCTTTTCTTTCAGGAAAAAGAATGTAATCATGGAAAACGAAATGAAGAAAATCGCAGTTGCCGGAAAAATGGATTTTATGCCTGCCTCGCTTTCCCATCCAAGTCTGCTCAGGATTAGGTAAGCCATTCCCAGGCTCAAAAGGGTGCCTACATAACCCAAGCCCGCGCCAAAACCCGAGATTGAACCAACATTTTTCTTTCTGCTGATTGAGGGAAGGATTGAGTTGTAGATTGTGAGGCAGGCGTGGTAGCTAAAATTGGCAATAAAGCCGAAAATCAGGGCAAATTCGAGATTGACAAAAGTTACTAATGCAGTAAAGATTACGCAGAGCAGGGTGAAGAAAACCAAAAATGGCTTGCGTATGTATGTCAAATCCGCCAATGCGCCCAAAAAGGGAACTAATAAGCCGACAAGGAGCATTGAAGTGCCAAAAACCAGCCCAATCTGGAATTCTGTGCCGTGAAGGAATTCCTTGATGTAGTAAGGATAAAAGAAAGTGACAAAAAGGGCAGAAAAGGACGTGTTGGCGAAGTCATAGATTGACCACGCAATAATGGATTTTGTGTTTGAAGGCATATTATCTTTAATTTTTTTGAGGGTATTTAATATTTGCGGGAGAAAGCTTAAATATGGAGAAATCACGATATACTTTATGAAGGTTGCAAGATTAGGGGATAGATTCAAGATTGAAAGCTCTGACAAAGAAAATCTCTACAATGTTGACTTGGCAGAACCATCCTGCGACTGCCCATCCTTCATTTACAGAAGAAACGAATGCAAGCACATTATTGCTGCGAAGAAATTTGCGGAGGAGGAAGCCAGAACCGAGAAGGATGTGCTTGAATTTGTTTCCGGCAATGACGCTGACATTGCACTTCTACATAAGAAGTTTGGAAATGAAAAAATAAACCAGATGATCAGGCTGGGGGATTTAATTGAAAGAGATGGCAAAGTAAGAGTATTGGCAAAAGAGTTATAAATATGCCAACCTTTTCTGTTTTATGGGAAAAAAGTTATTGGCTGTTGCCATTGTAATTGTTTCTTTGCTTCTTCTTGCAGGCTGTTTTTCTGCGAAGGGGGATGCTGTGAAGGCGAAAAAGACTGTTAACCAGACTATTGCTGTGAAGAAAGGAATTGCATCGCCTTATGTGCCTTCAGAGGAGAAATTTTCTGCAAAAATAAAGATTGACGGCTCAAAGAAGCTTGGGCAGATAAATCCGCTCATTTACGGCAACAATGTTTGGATTGAAAACTCCAAGATTGGCATGCCGAGCTTTCCGTCAGGCGACAAAAAGATATTTTATGAAGGGCAGATGGCTAAATTTTATTCCTATTTCAATCTTGCAAAAGAAACGAAGCCTACAATCATAAGAATGCCGGGCGGATTGCAGGCGAACCACGACGACTGGGAGCAGATGATTGGGACCTATGAAAAAAGGCCTGAGAGGGTTGCATCGGGGATTAAGCAGATTGCACTTGCAGGGATAGCTGAATATGCAGATATGGCAAAATCATTGGGCGCAGAGGTTATTTTTACAGTTAATTACGCCCTTGGAGCAGAGGATGCGACAAAGCTGGCGGAATACCTGAAAGGAAAGGCAAAATATTACGAAGTAGGAAACGAGCTGAACTGCGGGCTTGCAAAGGGGAGCCCGTTGACAAAAAGCACAGCAAAGGATTACGCAGAGAACCTTGCTAAATTCTCGGATGCAATGAAGGCTGCTGACCCGTCGATAAAGATCGGGGCGCTTGATGACTGCAACAAGCTTGGGGCAGAATGGTTCAGCACAGTCAATTCGATTGCCGGAAAGAAGTTTGATTTCTGGATTAAGCATGCGTATTCGCCGGGCGCAGACGGAAATGTGAGGGGGGTTACGATAAATGACGCCAAGTTTTCCATCAAGACAACAAAATATTTTGAGGAAAGCGGGAGTTATGAGTTCGAGTTTTTGGCAGAAGGTAAGAAGCAATTCAGCAAGGCACCGGGATTTGATGTGCTCATTGACAAGAGAAAAATAGGGGCCATTACAATCAGCGAATTTGGGGGGCTGTTCAAAAACGAGCCTTCCCCGAAGTTTTATAAGATTGCTGCAGAGGTCGAAAAAGGGCTTCATGAGTTTGAGGTTGTGAGTTCTGATGTAGTTGAGAATAATGTCTTTTTGGCAATACATCCTGTTGTTGGATTGCTCCATTCGGGGAAACAAGATTCCATCGACCTGCGCGATGATGAGAAAATCGCTGGCCTGATAACCGCCGGTGCAATAACTGTTGGCAGGAATATTGAGGACAATAAAGGTTTGTTTTATGGAAAGCCCGTATTCGTTACCGAATGGAACACCATTTATTCCTTTGACGAGTGCTCTTCAAAAGGGATACTGAAGGACAAACCTTACATGTGCTCAAGAAACTCGCAGCTTAGGGAGGCATTGAACCTGGCAGAGTATTATCATACATTTATCAGGGAAAAAGAAATTGTGGATGAAGCGAACTTTTGGCTTCTGTTCACTGAAATTGGCAATATGGTTGTTTCAGGAAGCGAGGTTAAGCTTAATCCCTCGTTTTATGTTTTGAAATTGTATGCGAACAATATGCTTGGAGAGGAGATTTTATCAGAGGTAACTGCGCCATCGTATAATGTTGGATATAATACCGGAATTACAATGGGGATTGTTTCAAAATCAATGTCTGTGTCGTATATATCCTCTATTGCTTCCATTAATGGGAATATTTTGAGTTTGGCCATTATTAATAAGCACACCTTAATGGATTCTGATGTTGAGATTGAGATGAAAAACCTGAATGTGAAGGATTCTGCAACGCTATACCAGATTTATTCTGAAAGCCTTGAAGACAGCCAGGTTGCAATAACGGAAAATACTATCCCTGCAGGCAAAAATTTCAAAATTACGGTTCCGAGGCATTCGATAAACGTTATAAGGTTTCAGCTGAAGTGATTTCTCCAAAACTTTTATAAGCCAGAATCCAAGTCATTCGTTTATGCTCCGCGACAAAGAGATAAAGAAGGAATTCAAGGCAAAGGCCAGCAGGAATCCGGAAAAGTACTATGCAGTTGAGGTTCTCAAGCAGGAGGGGTTTGAGAGGAAACAGTGCAAGTGCGGGACATTCTTCTGGACAGCTTCCGGCTCTGATGTATGCGGAGATCCTGCGTGTTCTGGCGGGTTTAGATTTATTGACGGAAGCCCTGCAAAAAATGAGTTGGATTATATTGAAGTCTGGGAGGAATTTTCAAGGCTGTTCAAGAAATGGGGCTATACCCCGATTCCAAGGTATCCTGTTGTTGCAAGATGGAGGGATGACACTGATTTCGTGCAGGCATCAATTTACGATTTCCAGCCCTACGTGGTTTCCGGCGAGATAAAGCCGCCTGCAAATCCGCTGGTTGTGCCGCAGTTCTGCCTTAGGTTTAATGACATCGACAATGTTGGAATAACCGGGGCCCATTATACTGGGTTTGTGATGATAGGCCAGCACGCATTCGTGCCGCATAGGGAATGGGACCAGCCAAAATATTTCAGGGATATCCACAACTGGCTGAAAGAGGGTCTAGGGTTGCCGAATGATGAGATAACATTTCATGAAGATGCGTGGGCTGGCGGGGGCAACTTTGGGCCGTGCATGGAATTTTTCTCCCGCGGCCTTGAATTGGGAAATCAGGTGTATATGCTTTATGAGGTTACTGCTTCTGGCAATAAAGAGCTTCCTTTGCGTGTGCTTGATATGGGGATGGGGCATGAAAGGAATGCGTGGTTCACAAAAGCTGCATCAACGAGTTACGAGACAACATTTCCAACGGTTTGCCAGAAATTGAAGCATATAACCGGCATAAAGGTTGATGACAAGTTGATGAGAAAATTTTTGCCCTATTCTTCGTATTTGAATATAGACGAGGTTGAGGATGTTGGCAAGGCATGGAAGGATGTTGCCGGGAAGGTGGGAGTAGATGTTAAGGAGCTGAAAGACAGCATACTGCCGCTTTCTGCAGTCTATTCAATTGGCGAGCATTCAAGGGCGCTTCTTGTTGCATTGTCTGATGGAGCATTGCCCTCAAATGTTGGCGGAGGATATAACTTGCGCGTCATACTCAGGAGGGCATTGGGGTTTATTGACCAGTACGGCTGGAAACTAGATTTAAGGGAGATTTGCGAGCTCCATGCAAAGTACCTGAAGGCGCTTTATCCTGAGATAATGGAAAATCTGGATGAGGTCAATGAAATTCTTGAGGTGGAGAGGAAGAAATATGAGCAGACGAAAGAAAAATCGCATTCCATCATATCCAAGCTTATGCAGACGGAGATTGATGAAGGAAAATTGCTCCAGCTTTATGACAGCCAAGGGATAACACCGGAGCTGATAAGGCAGGAAGCTGCAAAATTAGGGAAAGAAGTCAAGATTCCCGAGAATTTCTATGCAAAGGTTTCTGAATTGCATGAGAAAGGGGTTCAGAAGCATGCAACAATAACTGGCCATCAGCTCGACTTAAAGGGTGTGCCGAATACAAAGGGCCTGTATTTTGACGATTACAATAAGCTAAAATTTACTGGAAAGGTGATGAAGGTAATCGGAAAATATGTTGTGCTTGACCAGACGGCATTTTACCCAACTTCCGGAGGCCAGATTCATGACAGCGGCACATTAGCCGGCGAGAGAATGGTGAATGTGTTCAAGCAGGGCGGTGTCATAGTCCATGAGCTTGAAAGCGAGCATGAATTTCCTGTTGGAGAGGAGGTTGAGGGCGTTATTGACGGCGAAAGAAGAAAGCAGCTTGCCCAGCACCATACTGCAACGCATATTGTAAATGCCGCTGCAAGAAAGGTTCTGGGAAATCACGTGAATCAGGCTGGCGCGAAAAAAGACCTTGACAAGGCAACACTAGATATAACGCATTTCAACAACTTGACAGAAGAGGAATCGGAGAGGGTGGAGGAAGAGGCCAACAGGACAATTTATGAAAACATACCGATAAAGCTTTCGTTTATGCACAGAGAGGAGGCTGAAAAGAATTTTGGGATGAGAATCTACCAGGGCGGTGCTGTGCCTGGAAAGGAGCTCAGGATTGTTGACATTTACGGGGTGGATGTTGAATGCTGCGGTGGAACGCACCTGAATAATACTGGGGAGGCTGGAAGAATAAGGATTCTGAAGTCCAATAAGGTTTCGGATTCCATTGTCAGGATAACCTTTACTGCTGGTGCTGCGAGCGAGAAAGAGGTAAGGGTAGAGGAGAGTATACTTTCGGATGCTGCAGAGCTCCTTGGAGTTAGCCCTGAGCAGGTTCCGGCAAGAGCCGAAGAGCTTTTCCTGAAATGGAAAATGGCAAAGAAAGCCCTCTCAAAAGGAAATGAGATAACGCTGGATGAGCTTGAGCTGATTGCTGAGGAAGCCTTTGAGGGTGATGCGCTTGTGGAGACTGCGGAAGTACTAAAAACCCAGCCGGAGCACGTTCCGAGGACAATAAAGAGATTTCTAAGCGAGCTTGAGGAGATGAAGGCAAATATATTTAAATCTCAATAAGAAAAGATTTCCCATGGGCGGATTTCCACTTGACGAAGTTATCAAACTGGGCATAGCATTGCTGCTGGGGGCAATTGTTGGCTTTGAGCGGGAGCGCACACACAAGCCAGCCGGGTTGAGAACGCATATGCTTGTCTGCCTTGGCGCAACACTTGCGACGATTATCTCAATTTCCTATTTTCCACAGGACAACGCAAGGATAGTTGCCTCGCTAATGACTGGAATTGGATTTCTGTGCGCAGGAACCATAATTGCGCAGGGGAAGGATGTTCACGGCCTGACAACTGCAGCATCTGTTTGGGTGGTGGCAACAATCGGGATTGCTGTCGGAGTCGGGTATTACACTCTTGCCAGCATAAGCGCTTTGGTTGTTCTCTTGGTATTGCTTTTTGGAAAGTTTGAGAAGAAATTGACGAGATAGCATTTAAAACTGAAAGAGTTTCTTCTGGTGCAAGACGTTTTTCAGGATAAAAGATTTTTCCAGTATCAAAGAGATATCGCATTTAAAGCGCTTCAGTGCCAGCTTTTTTGCATATTCAAGCATGAGCTCTTTTGAGGAGAATTCAATTGGCTTGCTTTGCAAGGATTTTCTTGCGGCTTCCCTTGTGACCCATACCCCAAGGGGAATTTCGTATTCATCAGTTATGAAGCGCAATGCCAGAACAGAAGACTGCCTTTTAATTTTGGCGAGTTTTTCAAGGATTGCAAGCCTTACAGTATAATAGCCTCCTGCGGTTTGTTCTGCATAGGTTGTTCTCCCCCCATAAGATTCTGCATCTGTTGAATATTTGTCCGGCTTGAAGTTTGGAGCATACATTTCAAAGAGTTCGTAAGACCATATATCCGGGAAAAGCAGAATGAGATAGTAATTTCCAAGATAAGAGCCGAAATATGCCTGATAGTTTGATTCCTGGCAATCTTTAACCTTTGAAATCAAATTCTTCCCAAGGATATCGTCAACGGCAGTGATTGCGTATCTTGTCGGAACTAATTTTCTGTCTTTCTTCATGCCCAAATTTCCAACCGAAAGGACTTTTGAGAGCGAATGCTCATTTATTCCTTTTTCATAGAGGAGCATTATGCCGTCATTTGCCTTCAAATCTGTGTCATAGACTATTTTCTCTATTTTTTGATTGACTTTTGGGTTTGCTGTAAGCTCCAGCTGCTTTAGCTTTGCTGCCGGGCCGTAAGGAAGCGCAGTATCACTGAAATTAACCCTGAAAGAGGGCTTTTCTTCCAAGCTGACTTCAATTTCTGCAGGCTTTTCCACCATGGAAATTTCCTGGGAGAGGGAGAGTAGTTTAGATGATTTTCTTGCATCAAGGACATTTGACTGAAAGCGGTTATTTAATAGGGATGAGCGCAAGTCAACAATGCTCGAGATAGTAAAATTACGGGAAGACCAGTAATCCGGAGCATCGTGAAGCCAGTTGTTTTCTGAAAGGACTGGAGGCGCAAGGATGCCGACATTGATGTTCGGATAGTTGAATCTCCCCACAAACACAGAGCCCGAGGATGAATGGAAATCCTTGTCGGATAATTGATTTTTCAGATTCAGCACATTCTCCTGCTTTGCGTGCTTTTGGCAAAGCCTCCTGTCTTCAAGATAATGAGGAACTTCAGACTTGCAGATAAGGCAGGCGGGCATTAATGAAGGTAAAGATTCCGGGTATTAAAATGTTGTTAACGGGATGTGAGGTATTTATTAGGTGCGGTTTCCTTTAGAAGTTCGTATTGTGCAAATACCTTATCCACGTGCCTCTTTGATTCTGGAGGCAAATTGTTAAGAATATCATCTGTTTTTACCTTTAATGTTTTTCCTAATTTCGGGTTTATTCCTGTTTCAGCATGCGCCCTGTAGATGGCGCCATAGACGCCTGTTCTTCTTTTTGTATTTCCTGCACCGCAGTTGTAGGCGGCAATTGCTATTTTTTCAATATCGTCAGGTGAATGATTTCCATGCTCGTTATGCAAAAGCAGACCCTTCGAAGTAACGCCTGCAATTACCGGTATTTTATTGTACATAGACCTTAAAGACATTATCCCTGCTTCGATATTTGTCTCAATTGAGCGGACCTTTTTTTCTGCCTTGAGGCTACCGTCATATTTTATGCCTAAAGTCTCATAAAGCGTATCGGGTGTTATCTGCATGTAACCCATTGCTGTCTTAATCCTATCCCCTTTTTCATCAACAACATAAGCAAAAATTGGCTTTCCTGATTTTGAAGCGCCAACTTTCCTTAATTTGTACCCCGTGGCATTATAGTTGAATCCTGATTCCACCTGAATTAAAGATAATACTAAAAGAGGGTCAATCTCGTGCTTGTTTGATTTTTCGATAACTACGTCCAAAATAGTCCTTCCGTCTTGAGCTTTTTCCTGCATAGCGCGTTTTTCAAGTTCCTGCCATGTTAAAGCGTCTTTATACACTACAGGATTTTTAGTTTCGGGCTTTTCGGAGACATCATTTTCGGATTCTTGGTAATCTTTCCTGTCAAACCTTAATCTCCAGTGTTTTTTTTGGGGGTCTCCATCCGGGGAGAATTCAACAACCCAGAGAGTTTCAATGCCCAGTTTTTCGTCAGACTTGAATATTTCTTCAACCGCCTTTGCAAGGTCACTATCTTCTGTTTTTTCGTCTGTTTTTATGAAAGGCCCAATTAGGGAAACAACCTTATTGTCTCCATTCTTGTAAATCTGGCTTTTTGATTTAAGGGTGCCATTGTAAACTCCCTTATGAAGGAGTTTAAGCCCATCTTCCGCCTTATTTTCGTCATACGCTGCAACCTGAATATAGAAATAACTGGGTTTAACTGTGGCGACGCTTTCCTCTTCCTGTGTAATGGTCATCTTCGGCTCTGAGATTCCACGATAGAGCATTTCAAACTTGGATTCTATTTTTCCTAATTGAATAAGGGTGGAGTCGAAATTTTTTGACCTCGAAAGGGTGTTTTCATTGTGGCCGTGGATTTCTGTATCTGCTGCTATGAAAGTCTGAAGCGGTGAAAAATTCAAATCTTTCTTGAATTGGTGGTATGTATCAAGAAGTTTCTCGCCTTTTTCCTTGTAATAGCCCCTTAACATTGCTATGAAGTCTTTTCGCTCTTCAGTTGCAAAATTTATGTTAGAATCGGCCATCATGACTGCCAATACCTCCATAGCGTCCGAGGTATTATGGACCCTCTTCATTACGGACATGTATGGCTCGCGGAGATTTACGAGAAGGTTTTTTTCTGCCACGCTTATCTCTGCTTTTTCTATCATTCTTTCGATAAGGCTTTCCTGTCCACTTATCGAGGCATGATCGTCAGGGATATTCTCAACAACAGCTACTTCCTGCGCAAATGCAGCAGGCGGCAAAAGCGAAGCAGCTGCTACTAGGGCAATTCTTTCCAAACTTTGATTGCCAGACTCTTTGCTGCCCAACCCTGCAGTGCCTAAGTACATTCTGCGTGGTTGGCCTGCAATATAGCTTTGGCTAGGAAAAGGCATTCTATGAATAGGCTCTCCCAATCCTTGGCTTATTGTGCTGTTCATATTAACCTGAACCTTTATAGGTTGCTAGCCCCCAATTATTGTTCATGGCATTCCATTTAGCCACATAATCGTCCAAAGCATATCCATTTCTCTTCTCGAAATCTGCAACAGCCATGCCCAAGCTTTTTGGGTTGTTTATGGCTTTCCTCCATTTTTCAACTGCATGATAATATCTCCAGCCAGTATTTTTTCCAACATGACCGGGACCGCGATAGTATTCAACGCCATAGGTCCAGTTGCCGTGTTTTGATGCTCCCTCTGCAACTATGCGTGCGGCTGCATCCAGCACTTTTATCAAATGCCCCCTTTCATCATATTTCTGGATGCGGCTAGGATCGTAACGGCATTGCTCCAACATTTTTTTTAGCTGCTTGCCGTGGCTTGGGTCGTTTGGCTTGTGTGAATCTCCATGAATATCCAGTCCGTATATCTTCGCGACATTTCCCTGTATATGAACGACACCTAGGCCTCCGTCGTTGCCCGCATTAGGCTGGACAGGGTCGCCATAGCTCTCTTGCATTATCATGCCAGCCAACACATCTTTAGGGATCCCATATTTTTGTTCGACGGCTCTAGATATTGGCAACCATCTCAAAGTTCTCTGAATTCTCCCGATGGTTGAATTCTTATCGGCAAGCTTTACTCTGCTAAAATCATACTCGATAAGAGAATTGTAATCTAAGTTGTTGTACACATCTGGCCTTCCTTTTCCAGGCTGACTTGTTGGCAACCTGCTGACCATCTCAACATGCGCCTGCCTATTTATTCTTGAATTGATGTCTTCAGCAACCTCACTAACGTAGGGGCCCAAATGAGAACCACAATGATACAATAAAGCGGCAAAAACTCCAGTCTTTATCCAAGACAAAGGCCTGATTTTATCCAGAGCGGAGTTGGCCCTGCCTAAAACCTTTCTTAATAGTGATGTCCTTTTGGATTTGAGCGCAATATAATTACCTGCTCCAATCAAGAATCCCGTGCCCATCATGATAAGAGCGTTGGTGGAATCCGAAAGGTCGGATCTGTCGATAAGTTCAGCAGCGCCATAAACAACGCCTGCGTTAGCCGTTCCCCAGAGAAGGAATTTATCGAGACCTGGCTCAAAAGCCCGCTTAGCCCTGTCTATTCCAGCTACTAATCCTTCCAAACCCCCCTTATCCTTTGCCCTCTTGGCCATAGGCAAAATAAGGTAATTAGGGTATTTAAACCTTTCGTTTTTTCACTATTTAAAGGTGGTTACAAATTGCCTTAAAAGGGTTTTAAAAGGGAGAAGAATATTTAAAAAGGGGCGTTTCTTTTGGGGGTTTAATGGCAAAATACAAAATTACCCTTGGCAGGGAAACCTGCATTGGGGCTGCAAGCTGTGTTGCTTGCGCCGAGGACTTCTGGAAGCTTGTGGATGACAGCAAAGTGGACATCATAGGCGGGGCAAGGGAGAATGGCAATAAAATCCAGACAATAGTTATTGAGGAAAAGGACTTTGAGAAGAACCTTGAGGCTGCCAAATCATGCCCAGTGAATGCCATCCACATAAAGAACCTCCAGACAGGAAAAGACGAAATCTAAAATGCTGACAGAGAAGGATTATGAGAGAATAAGAAAAGAGCTTGATGAATGCTCAAAGCCCTTATTTTTCTTTGACGATGATCCTGACGGGCTGTGCTCTTTCCTGTTGCTTTACAGATATAAAAAAGAGGGAAGGGGAATTGTAGTCAAGACTGTGCCGAGGCTTGATGCGAAATTTGCCGAGAGAGTGGAGGAATACGGGCCTGACAAGGTGTTTGTTCTGGATGTTGCAGTTGTGCTTGAGGAGTTTGTTGAGAGGGTAAATGTCCCAATTGTATGGATTGACCATCATCAGCCTATTGAGCTGAATAGGGTAACATGCATCAATCCCATGATTAAAAGCCCTGCTTCGAATGACCCGACATCAAGCATTTGCTATAATGCAGTAAAGCAGGATGCGTGGATTGGGGCTGTAGGAACAGTAGGGGACTGGCATATACCTAACTTTATTGTGGAATTTAACAAAGAATATCCAGATTTCAAAATTGGAAAGATTAGTCCGGGAAAGGCATTGTTCGACACTAAAATTGGGAGGATAGCAAGGATATTTTCTTTTCTTCTGAAGGGGCCAACAAAAGATGTCATGGTCTCTGTGAAAGTGCTTTCAAGGATTTCCGGGCCTGAGGAGATTTTGGAGGCGAATACCGCACAGTCTAAGTTCTTAAAGAATAGATATGAAGATATTGAAAAGAAATATGAAGATCTGCTTCAGGAAGCGAAAAAGAAGGCTGGAAAGGACAAATTTATTGTCTTTACCTATCAGGCGGACAAATGGAGCTTTACCAGCGAATTGTCGAATGAGTTGCTGTACAGATATCCCAAAAAAATTGTTATCGTCGGAAGGGAGAAGAGCGGCGAAATAAGAATGAGCCTGAGAAGCAGCAAGCCGATACTTAATGCTCTCCAGAAATCGCTTGTTGGAATAGAGGGCTATGGGGGAGGGCATGAGAATGCATGCGGAGCCAATGTCAAGGCAGAGGATTTTGGGAGGTTTTTGGGGAATTTGAGGAGTTTTTTAATGTAGTCTGCCTTGTTTCTGTAAAAAATCAAAATAGAAGGGGTAATCTCTTGTTTCTTTCGATTAACTCGTCAATCCTTTCCAGCGTTTCTTTGACTTGCTCGTCTGTTTCGGTTAAAATCCTTTTTCTTCCCATGCATCCTTTCAGTAAAGAAAGAGGCGTATAAATAAATCTATTCTAGAGTATATAGTTTAGAGTAAATAGTTGTCTAAGTTAGTTAAAATCGATTGCTTTTTAAATCGCCCCTTTTTCTTTCCCTTCATGCACCGGTAGTCTAGCGGTAGGATAGAAGCCTTCCAAGCTTTTGGCCTGGGTTCGAAACATTTCTCGTATCCGAGAAATGAGCAAAGAGAATCGGAGGATACTTCGCTTCGCTCGTATCCCCCAAATCGCTCATATGTCGAAAGTCCCAGCCGGTGCATATCATAATACATTTAAACATATCTGTCTTTTTTAGGACATTTTAGTAATATTTATATATTCTTTGTTAATACCTCCCTCCATGGCAGAAACAACAGCAGAGCTGACGAACAAGTACGTAATGGAGCACCACGATGTTAAAAGCTGCCTGAAGAAGGGGCTGATTAATTACTCCTCTCTTGCAAGGCTGATTTCAAAGGAGCTGAAGATTGAGAAAAAGACTTCTGTGGAAGCTATCCTTGTGGCTGCACGGAGGTTAAGCCAGAAGCTGGAGAAAGAGATTTCGCATGAAAACAAAATACGCGACCTTTTGTCAAAATCCGAGCTTGAGATTAAAAACAGGATAATTGTGTATGTTCTCGACAAGGAGATAGGATTTGAGAAAGTCGGCACGTTGCAGTCAAAAGTGATGAAGGAAAGGGATAAGTTCTATCTTATAGAAGGTTCAAATAATTATACGCTCCTCATACAGGAGAAGTACAGCGAGCTTGTGAAAAACTTTTTTATTTCGCACATCATTAAAGAAACTAAGAATCTTGCACTTATTACAATAAAAACGACTAAAGAGATTGAAAACACGCCGGGCACGATGGCTTTCTTAACTTCCCTTTTTTCGGAGAACAATGTTAACATCATAGAGCTTTTATCCTGCTGGACTGACACATTATTTGTTGTTGACTCGAAAGACGTTGCAAAGACAATGAACTTTCTCAAGTTTTGAAACATGGCAAAGATTTTTTACGGGATTAACGGAGAGGGGATGGGGCATGCAATCAGGAGCAAGCCTATTTTGGAGCATCTGTCGAAGAAGCACGATGTCAGGGTTTTTGCAGGAGGAAAGGCCTATAAGTTTTTTAAAGGAAAATACGATTTGCATCATCTTCAGTATTACCATTTTATTTACCTGCGCAACAGGGCAAATCATTTTCTTTCCCTCCTTTTAGGTTTTTTGCATACTCCATTTATGAGCTTATACAACTCAAAGATTGCATATTACATGATAAAGGACAGGCCGGATATTGCAATTTCGGATTTTGAGGGGAGCATAACCTACTGGGCGAATATATTTAGAATTCCCACAATAAGCATTGACAACCAGCATGCATTAATAGGCACAAATATTGAAGTAGAAAAGCGGCATAAGTGGTTTTTCAATTTTACCAAGAGAGCGGTTAAATTTTTTGCCCCAAGGGTGGATATATACATTGCAACAACCTTTTTCTTCAACAAAATAACAACAAAAAACCTTTTTTTCGTGCCACCGATACTTCGCGATGATATAAGGGCCCTAAGGACCAAATATGGAAGCCACGTGCTTGTTTACCAGACTTCTCAGAGCAATATTGAACTCCTGCCTGCGCTGAAAGGCATTGATGAAAAGTTTGTTGTTTACGGGCTTGGCGAACGTCCAACAGAGGGGAACATTAGATTCAAGCAGATTGATGAAAAGAATTTTTACAGGGATTTTGCAAGCTGCAAGGCGGTAATCACAAACGGCGGGTTTACATTGATAAGCGAGGCAATTTACCTTGGGAAGCCGATATTCTGCAATGTTATCGGAAACCAGTTTGAGCAGATAATCAATGGCTATTATGTCGAGAAGCTGGGTTACGGCATATCGGGGGAAAAGATTGGAATGGGGGATTTAGCTGCGTTTTTGCAAAACCTGGAGAGCTACAGAAAAAATTTGAGAAAGTTTAAGAGGGAAGACAACTCAAAGCTGTTTGGGCTTATTGATGGGTTTATTGAATCGTCTAAAGGCTAATGCATTTACCCTTTGCAGCATTACCCCCTCCACTCATTGAACATCTCGAGAACTTCCCTGTCGCTTAGCACCCTGAACCTCCTATGCTGAATGTCAAATTGATGGTATGCAGGGTCGGCAAGGACGTCTCTGTAGCCTGCATCCACAATAGCACAGCCGTGTTCAACCCTTTTTCCCTTAAAATCCACCTCCACATCCACAAACGAGCTTCTGAGCGAGCAGCACCTTGCCATCGTAATGTAGAGGAATGCCATTTCACCGCAAATTCCTTCCTTCGTTTCCAATGTCTCTTTGGAGTTCTTGTATCCGTATCTTCCGTCCCTTCCATACTCGATGTTGTCTTCCATCCAATCATATATCGCTTTAGCTTTATCCTCTTGGGACTGATAGTTGTTAGTGTGTTCCCTGATTATTTCAACAAGCGAGGAGCTTATGATGAATGGATTCTGCAAACTTTCGTCATTCACAATTACGTTATAGCTGGGAACAATCTGGCTGACATCGAGCAAGGGCTCCCTGATTGCATCCTGCTGAAGTTCTTGGGCGAGAGATGCGGTTTCCGCAGGAAAAGCCGGATAATTGTATGGCGGCCTAAATTGCTGTTTTAATGAATAAATTATTGACCTGCTGACGTCAAACTCCGGCCTTGGACTTCTCTGGGCCTTCAGCGATTGCAATATAAGGCTGTTAAGATTATGGTTTCTTGACGCCCCTCTGGACTTTAGCTTTTGAACAATTAAGTCAATCACTTTCTCTGCTCATATTGCGAAGCATTCCTGTAAAAGCTTGCATTCACATCAGTTATCATCCTTCTCATGTCTTGGTTTGCGCTTTCTATGAGCCTTGCGCCTCTGTGGCCATCAACCATTCTTGTAATCTCAGATATTGCCCTCAGGTATGTCTCGTTAAGGTCCCTGTTGTAGCTCTCAAGGATTAGCATGGAGCCGCTTACTGCCTTAACCGCCTCGAAGAGGTCTCTCGTAGATCTCCAGAGCGGAATGTCGCGGTCAAGGGTTTCCTGATAAAGCTCGGTCTTGAACGCCATTTCCATAACCCTGTAAAGCATCGTCTCAAACAGCTCCTCCTGCATCATTAATTTGTCTATCTGCAGAGAATGATGCTCTTCACCCATCGAGGTGGTGATGAACTCAAACCTTTTCTGCCTGCTCACCCTTTTTGCATCAATAACCTCTTGCAAAGCGCTAAAATAACTTGAGGGGTCTTTGTACCTGTCTTTGTCCTTAAGGGCTGAAATGGCATTGTCATATCTTCTAATCTCTGGAGGAATTTCATCCTGCTCCATAACTTTTCTTCTTTCTATCTCCCTTTGAGTCTTAACCAAAAGGCCGTCTAGGTCTGCCCTTGTATTCTTTACATTCTCATCGTAAGAGCGCCCCATGGCTGCCAGTATGTGATTTAAGTCCCTGACATTATGCTGCTGGTGCTCAAACAGCCCATAGATGTCATTAAACCTATCAGGCCTTCTTCCAAATAACCCCAAGAGGCCGTCAGAAAGTGTTATCATGCCCTTGTAGAGTTCAGAGCGTTCTATCTTTTTTATGACCTCCAGCTGTTTTTGCCCCTCATTCACCCTCTCCACAGCAATCTCAAGCTCCTTCAGCCCGGGCCTTCCGTAAGGTGTTTGATCGGGGTTCAGCGTATGGATCGGATTGCCAATCATGTATAACTTCTGCAACTGGCCTGAATTTTCCCTTGCCGGCAAAAAAATCTGGTCTATGCTTCCAGTCAAAGTTCTTTGCTCTGGTGCTTTTGCCCTTTTACTTCTCCCTTCTTCTTTTATCCTTTTTATTATTGGATCTTCCATTTTCATCCCCCCAGTTAATGGTTGTCATTGCCTCATTTGACCTCTTGCTTCCTGAAAATGTCCTCAAGTTTCTTCTGATTTGGAATTATGGTCTTGTTGTGAAAATCAATGGTATATCTCCTATTGTCATCCGGATTTGTAACCCCGAACTGGTTGTCAGCGACTTTTTCCAGTTTCGATTCATTAAACTGCGCAACTGTGCAGTCTAATTTGCCGTTATTGTAGCCGTATTTGTAAGCAATGGGCGCAGCGATTATTGCGGCAATCCCGCCATAGAAGACAAACCGCTTAACATAAACCCAGCACATTTTACTTTGCCTCCCTAGGCTTGGTTAGGGCATCAAGCAGATTCCTTCCCTTTTCTTTTAGCCTTGTTGCACTGTCACGCAGGGCATTTCCCATCTTCCCATAAAGCTTATCGGTGATTTTTTTCTCCATGTACGAATTTGCGTTCTCACCGAAATGGTCCATCAATTCGGGGTTCTCCTCTACCTTCTTTTTTATCTCTTCGAACATCGCTACATATGCTTCCGGGCTGATATTGTCCTTTAAAACAGAAAGAGAGGAAACAATCAGCCTATTTGCATATTCAGGATGGCCCTCCAATCTTCCCTCCACGGTTTCTGCAAGCAGTCCATAATTCCTTTCCATGCCCTCTGGATTGCTGTTAAGCTCGTTCAGGGCGTCCCTCAACCTTTCGTCAAGACTCTTTTCCCTGTATTCATGGGCTTCCCTTATGATAACAGAAGAACTGCCTGCATTTTCGCTGTCATAGCCCTTCTTGAGGTCATGGTAAGCAATTGCGCCAATAATTGCCAGTGCAGTTCCACCAATCAGCAGTCCTTTGCCTAACCTGTAATCGCGTTTCTGCTTTCCTATATAGGGCACTTCATCCATGCACAAAGGAAGGAAAAATCTTTTAATAAGCGTTTCCCCTCAAAAACCGGAAGATTTCCGGAGACAAAATTCAACTCAAAGTTTCTGATAGATATTTTTCCTGTGGCCTATAAGGGTTACTGCAATTATCCTTTCCTTTTGATTGATATCTGCTATTACCCGGTAGTCTCCGACTCTTAGCTTGTAATCACCCCGCCCTTCAAGCCGCTCAAAAAAATGAAAAGGATTCTCTTTGGCTGAAACTGTCTTCTTGTCAAAAACCACCAGTCAATAGACTGGTGGCATGATTATATAGCGATACGGAGTTTTTGACACTTGAAATACCGCCATTCCTTAGCTGGTGGTTTTTGAGCACAACTCATACCGCCATTCAGATAGAATGGTGGTATTTCATTGTATAAATCCTTTTGCTTAACTCTTTAGGTAGTTTTTCGAGAAATTCGATTGCCTTATCATCAAAAAACACCGCGTACATTAAAATCCAAGCCTCTTCCTGGCTTCCTCTTCGGTAATAAATCTGCCTGCCCTTATTCTTGCCCGGGCCTTTTCTATGGATTCCATGGCTTCTTTGCTCAGCTTAGGCTCTTTTTTTGAGGCCTTTGCGATGTAAACGATTTTTTTAATGACCTCGTCGTAACTTTCGTTTTTGTATTCCCTAAACTCGTCCAAGTCGTGTTTTGTTTCTTCGTAAATTTTAATCGTAGTTGCAGCCATATTGCTCACCTCAGTATACAAGAGTATACTTAGGTATGTATAAGGCTTTTCCATGGCTGAAATGAAAACTTCTCCCCTTAAAAAACCTTAACCCATAAATTCCGGAAGATTTCCGGAGCTAAACAGAGGATTCTGCCTTTATCTCCTCAACCATGTTATGCTCTCCGATATAGGTTATATTGAACTTCTGAAGCCCTTCCTTGAATAGTTCCAGCTCCCCGCAATGCCTGAAAACGGCATCAATGCAGAAATCGCACCCGGAAGCAGCCTTGGAAAGCGAGTTTACATTTGGGTGCCTTGACAAATGCCGCATTACCTCAGCTTTTCTATCAGTCTTTATAGCCATCATTACCCTTAAGCTATATCCAATCCTTTGAAAATCCATGAGAGACGCATATTTGATTATGATTCCCCTCTTTTTCAGCCTCCTGACAATGCCATGCACCGTTGCTACAGGAATTCCAGACTCCCTTGATATCTCCGCAAGGCTTTTTCTTGCATCCTCCCGGAGGTACAAAAGCACCTCTGACTCTTTGCCGCTTAACATGGCAGTTAGGTTAAAAATGCTCTTTATATATTTTACCCGAGAAAAACCAGAGAATTTCCGGAACCAAAAGAGATTTAAAAACAAGCAGCTATAAATCCAGAAAAAGAGGAAAAATGTCAAAGGTAGCTATCATAGGTTCGGGCTTTGTAGGCTCCACTACTGCCTATGCACTGTTCATAAAAAGAACTGCCTCTGAAATTGCCATATTCGACCCCCACAGGGAAAAGGCAGAAGGGCATGCCATGGATTTGGAGCACGGCCTGCAGTTCAGTCCTGGCGTAAAAATAACATTCGGAGATTCCTATGACATCTGTGCAGGCGCTGAAATAGTGGTAATAACTGCTGGTGCCCACCAGAATCCAGGCGAAACGAGGCTTGATTTGGTATCAAAAAATTCTGGGATTTTCAATGATATGATACCTAAGATTGCAAAATCCTCACCAAACAGCATATTTCTTATTGTTTCAAACCCTGTTGATATAATGACTTACCTTGCATTGAAGTATTCAGGTTTTCCGCGCGAAAGAGTTTTTGGAACTGGAACAACACTTGACACTGCTAGATATAGGTATTACCTTGCAGAGCATTTCAATGTCAGCCCCCAGAGTGTTCATGCATATATACTTGGTGAGCATGGTGATTCGGAATTCCCGGTCTTAAGCGGAGCTACGATAGCAGGGTTAAACATCAAAGATACTTGGGCGTATGACAAGGCAAAGCTGGATGATGACTTCAAGAAAACAAAGAATGCTGCATATGAGATAATTTCCAGAAAGGGAGCAACCTATTTTGCAATTGCCCTCGTAATCGCAGAAATTGTCCAGTCAATCCTTCATGACGAGAAAAGGGTATTTCCGGTCTCAACCTTTATAGAAAACTACTATGATGAAGGAGACTTATGCATGAGCGTTCCCTGCGCAATTGGCAAAGGCGGAATCCAAAGAAGGATACAGCTCCCCTTAAGCGAAGAAGAGCAGGCGGCATTGCACAATTCTGCGGGTGTGCTCAGGGAGATTTTGAACAAGGTAAAGTGAAATTTCTTCTATAATTTATTTCTTAAAAAATTTTTCTCCAGTTTTTGCCTCAAGCCCTCTCCAAAAATAGGTTATAGCATCAGCGCACCTCTCACAGGTATATTCGGTTGAGGCTCGCCATAACATATTGCAATCCGAAACGTCCCTATAACCTGGAATAGTCAGGGGTGGCTCATTATGATGTTGGTAATGCCCTCCCTTAAATAGGTGCCCTGATTCATGTTTTGCAAGACGCCTGATGAATTCAAGCCCTTTTTGCCTATCTCCAGCAAGCCCAAGAACTATGTAACCGTATCTGAATTGGCTTTGGCCCCAGTCGTCCGTTTCAGTTTCCTTTACCAAATACCTGTCGGTTATTATTACATCTGCATGAGGCCTTCCCCCATATTGCGGGTTTCTGAACCTTTCCGCAATTAAGATTTGTCCCAGTTTACTAGCACTGACCCTGCCATCTGGCTGAATAGCCTGCATGACCTCTTCAGTCGCATTTCTTTCAACGCCATAGTCCGCAACCGAGAAACCCAACCCTATCTGGCCGATTAAATCCTGAATTCCTGCAGCAACAAAAGAAACCACCTTTTTATCAACCTCGGCCATTCGAAAAACCCTAACTTCCCGCCCATAAATCCAATTATGCGCTTGGTATACTTTTCCGTCTATCCCTTTGAGGGATTCTTCATGCGAGCACTTGAACCAATGATTTCTCCAAGTTTCGATAGACGAGCATATTATATCTCTCTCTTTTGGATCTCGTTTAATTTTTTCAATAATGGGGTCCATATACAGATTACAGCAATGAGCGTATTTAAATGTTTCATTTGTTTTGAACATAAGAAAACAAATGGCCTAATCTCATTTACCCTAGAATTTTCAGTGTCAGTCCCAGCCTGGCGTATTTTGCATTTACACGTGATAGGCCTCCGCCCTTTTCTTCCACCTCGAAATCCTTAGAGACTAAAACATCAGGAAAATACTTCTTGACTTTATCGTCAAATTCCACGCAATGGTGGAAATATTGTATCCCCTTTTCTGTTTCTTTTATATGGGAAAAATAGAAACAGAACGGAAAGAAGTAATCATCATCCCTGTGTGAAAGGAGATCTTCTACCTTTCTTTTTACCTCCAATATGCATTTAGACTCTAGGTCGCTATAACCTCTAGGGTTTAGAGTATCGGGGGCTGGATCAGTTAGATACTCAAATAACTCTCTAAAAGTTTTTTCCTTCCAAAGGCCTAAGTCAATACGCTTTCCAAAAGTGGTTTCTTGGGTATGCTTGAACTTATAAGGATTGCCTGAGCTTAGACAGCTCTCAATGTACGTGTCTGTATCCATCAAAACATAGATCATTTCGCTCATAAGGTTGGTTATACTTTCATAAATATAAACTCTTCCCAGAAAAAACCGGAAGATTTCCGGAGCTGCCCTAGAACACCCTCTGATAATTCATGTACACTACGTTTGCAATCTCTTCATGGGTCATTTTCTTGGTCTCTGCAATCTTTTTTATGCTTTCCGCCACGAAAGCAGGCTCATTCTTCCCGCCCTTAAATGGGGAAAGCCATGGAGCATCAGTTTCTGTAAGTATCCTTTCCATCTGCACCCTCTCAACAACCTCCTGAAAATGCTTTAGAGAGACAATATTTGTTGGTATGGAAAAATAATACCCCAAATCTTCAGCCCTCTTGACAAGCTTCATGTTGCCATTAAAGCAGTGCATTACAGCCTTCTTCACGTTTGAGCTCTCAAGGATATCCAAAACATCTGATTCTGCCTTTCTGCTGTGAACTATCATGGGCTTTTTTATCTTCTCTGAAAGCCGTATTATCTTGAGGAAATTCTCCTTTTGCTCTTCGTTTTTGTCTTTTATGGTGTGGTAATCGACCCCAACCTCTCCAAGGGCAATAATCTGGTCTTTGTGCTTTTCTATAAACTTCAGCAAATCATCAAATGCATTCTCGCTTAACTCCAGACCTTCCAAGGGATAAATACCCAAAGCTGCCTTGACAATATCATACTTCTTCGCAAGCTCAAGAACTCTCAGATTGCTTTCAGGATTAGTTCCGTTTGCTATAATTGCGCAAACTCCAGCTTCCTTTGCCCTTTCCACAGCACTATCTATATCTTCGCAAAGGTCAAGATGGCAGTGAACATCTATTAAAAATGCCATATGAATGGATTAGCAGCCCATTATTTAAAGTTAATCCCCAAGACGCTTTTCTAGAATTCCTTTTCTTTTTTTAACTTCTTTTGCCACGGAAAAAAATGGCTTTGAAGCTACGGAATCGATAAGGGCGCGGAGCACATCATCGTCCTCCTTTTTCCTTTCAACCGGATGGACTGAAACGGCTTCGTAGCTTTTGAATCCTGCAACCTTTTCGAGATTTTTATGCGCCCTTGTGACAGGCGAATAAGACATTACTATGCTTGTCCTTTGCGAAGTTTGATAAATTAGAATATAAGTAGTTGCAGTAAGTCCAGCCATGGCCTTAAGCTCTTCTATCCCTTGATTTGTAAGATTGCCTGCTTGGCTATACAGGAGCCCATTAATGCCATTTAAAACCTCTGCAGGAAGAGGTGTCTTGCAGACAAGAACGTGGTCGGGTCCGATGGAAAGCCGGTGGTGCAGTGCCAAATCCCCTTCAATCTCGATTTCAGAGCAAGCGTTCTTGACTTTGCATTCGTACGGCTCCCGCCCTTCCATTACTCCTGCAATCCTGGTTCCGCTGAGGTAGAAGTTTTCCCTTACCCTTTGCTGTAAATTTGCTATTTCCATGATTGAAGGGTAGCGAAACTGGCTTTAAAATATTTACTGTTTTTTAACTCCGATTAGCATTACAATGCTAAGCAACATAAACAGCGACCCAATGACAATCACCGCTATGTTTCCCCCGCCAATCCCAAATCCAGTTATAATAAACATGGGGATGAGTGTTAAGCCGTTAATTGTTTTCTGAAACCAAAATGCTTTCTTGATTATGGCAAAGATTAAATCCAAAAGCAGAAGAAAGGCTATGGCTCCAAATAGGATAACTATCATTTTTTGAGCATCTCCCATAGGTGCACCTTTTGTAGTGGTTGGTATTACAAAAACTGCGAGGGTGCAAAAGAGAACAAGAATTGCATCCCTTATAATTTGAATGGTTTTTATGATTTTGTTTGTCATCCCTTACCTTTTTCAATAGGGGTTGCATTTAAATCTTTGCGAACCCATCAGCCCAAGTGCCCAAGCACCTCCCTCAAATCTATCCTTAGCAGGCAAAATTTTAAATAGGGGCATATCTTCTATACCCCGTATGACGCAGAAAGAATTGTTGGATGCTATAATGGAGGCCCAGAAAGACCCGGATTTTGTTAGGGAAATCAACAGGTTCATTAAAGCATCAACTTCTGTTCATAAATTAAACTAGGCTTCTGAGTTTTCCAAGCAGGTCTTCATATTCCAGAAAATTGGGTGTTCTGCAATTCTCCCTTAGGTTTATGTGCTTATAAGCTTTCAAAGCATGCTTTCCAAGAAGTGTTTTGCTATCTGCAGAGTATACAATATCAAGCCCATGAAAACTTGCACATGCAACTATCATAAAATCAACTCGAACAGATGTATCCCACCCATAGACTCCCCCAAGTTTTCTGTAGTAATCGTAGTATTTTCTAGCTAGACTGGTAATCCTTATGGAATGTTCAAGAAAATGGTTGCCAGTTATTCTGTCGTAAAGGCCCAACAAAAGAATTCTAGTCTTTTTGCTGAGCTTAGTGACTTTTGGTATGTCTCGAATCTCCTTCCTTATCAATGGATAGCCATATACAACAAATTCCTTATCCTGGCTTATTTTTCTTTCAATCTCAGTAGCATCCACCTCTTTAAGCAAGAACCCATAAATGTTTGTGTCAAATATAACTTTCAGCATAAAACCCGCATAACAGTTAGTTTATATAAATTTTTCCAAAAAATCATACACGAATTTAGCTCAAATGCTTCAGCACCTCCCTCAAATCCTTCTTCTTAACAACAACATCCGCTATCTTTCTCAGCTCATCTGATTTGCAGTCAAACGCAATTCCCTTGCCCACAATTTTCATTATCTCGATGTCATTCTCATGGTCGCCCACAAATGCGCATTCCTTCAATGAAAAGCCATGCTTCTTTGCAACAAGCCTTAAAGCGTCTGCCTTCCTGTCCTGGTCATACTGCGTTGCCTTGACCTCTTTTATTTTGCCGTCTTTTCCGAAAATAAGCCTGCTTATGAAAACATCATCAAATATCTCTTTGTAGTCTGGTATGAAATGCTCCAAGATAAAGTCAAGAGAGCCGGATATAATTGCAAGCTTTACGCCTTTTTTCTTCAGCTCGGTAAGAGTCTCCCTGGCGCCAGGCATTAAACTGAATACAGAGATTGCCTTTAGAAAATCCCCCTTCTTTGCTCCCTTCTCAATCCACATTCCTATGTCATGCAGTGCCCACTCAAGGTAGGTTATCTTCCCCTTATAGAATCTTTCCTTCCAGTCTTCACGTTCCCTCAAATCAACCCTAAAATAATTATGGAGGTGGGTCCAGCTGAATTCAACTCCGCCTATTAGCGTGCCGTCAACATCAAAGCAGACGAGTTTGTATTTCATGGGAAATGAATAGGCGTTTGGCTTTTAAGCCTTATTGTCTGCTTACCGGCCAATATTTATCAGGGCTTAGGGCTAGCCTGATGCTGTTTGTCGCCATGTAAATTTTTTGTTTTTGTTCAGGCTGAAGGTTTCTGACTGCGACATCAACTTCGGTGAGCAATTGTTTTATCTGTTCAGATAAGCTTAGCATTGCACTATTCCTCTCTTTGAAGAAATATTGTACCCGGCCGAATGATTCGCCTATGTCATAAACGGCTTTTTGGTTTACTTCAGCCATGGCCCTGATGCTTTCTATTGCATTGCCAAAGCAGTCTGAATAGCACGCTGTGTACAAATCAGTGAGGTATCTGACATCGGCATGTTTTCCCTGTGATTTTACCGAAATCTCAGGAATGCGTTTCTCCAGGTCTTTCTCAATAGGGCTTTCCTTCCCTCCTGTGATGGATTCGCGCAGCATCAGCATCCCCCTTATTTTATTGACTGGTGCATAAATCTCTCGCTTCGGTTCCTCTTCCATATTTTTTGCACCATCGTACAGCGCATTAAGCAAAGAAGAAACTTTTTCATTTGTCCTTTTTCTAGCCTCCCTTAATCCTTTGTCTGTGCCCTGAAGCCTCCCATTTCTTAGCCCGGTAATATAAGAGACCCTCTCCTGCTGCCCGAATTTCTTGATTTTCTCTAATTCCATTTCAAAGCATTCGACATATAACGATGCAGTATCTTCGATTTTTTTGTCAATGGAATCAGTATTAATAATTCTAGAAATGCCCTCTTCCAGATGTTTTCTTGCAGAATCAATCATTTTGACATGGGATTTCCAAAAGGATTTCCTTACTGTTAGGTAGTAGTTTTAAGTATATAAAGATTTAGACTTAATTCGATTTATGGCGATTCGCAAATCTTTAATATCGACATTGAAGTAATTATGTAGATGAGTCCAGCTGAATTCAACTCCGTCTATTAGCGTGCCGTCAACATCAAAGCAGACGAGTTTGTATTTCATGGGAAGATGGAGTAATAAAGCGTATTTTTTAATGTTTGCCTGGAAAAACCTTCTAATCTACAAAACGGAGGTTTCCCCTCGAAGGGCTATATATTTGCTTCTTAACGTAATCAGGGTTAAGGTCTAGGTAATCGCAAATATTCAAGAACGAAAAAAGAAATTTTTCATCAGTACTCTCAAACCATTCACGTGCATCTTCCCTTTTAGTTAAGTTATCTCCATCCAGTTCTCTTACAGCGTACATTAGAAGATGGCCTAACAGTTTATTAATTCCTTTCGCCTCCTCTCCGGGAGTGGCATAAAATTCGTTATTTCCTGGCGGTCCCTCGTCTTTTTCCCGTATTGCTGCCCAGTATAATTTTCGATTTCCCCTATCTTCCTGCCTAACATTGGCATCGGCTAATTTGTCTTTTCCATCGGCAGCGCCCAATAAAGATGCGCCATCTGATTCGTCATCAGCAAAAAGTTCTATTCCCCCCTCAGCGAATGTATAATCGGAATTTGGATTGTTAATGCCATATATTTTTGAACCATTATCTGAATTTGAGAGAAGCCCTGAAAGTTTTGACAATATTTCCCCTTTTGCAAGTTTCTCATAGTACACTCCATTTCCGTTGCGATAAAAATAACTATCAAATTCTTTCCTGTTCATTACTGCCTCTAGCGATTTCATGCCTGTTTTTATGTCTTTATGGCTACCATTCCTTGTCCTAATGCATAACAATTCTGACACAAACAAATAAGCCTCGTTTGGAGTAAAATAATCATTGGAACGGATGTATGTGTTTATGACTTCGTTAAGCCTATCTCCCCCGTTTGAAGAAACCCTTAACCCATCCCCTGCAATAACTTTAGCATATGCAAGTATTTCATCGCTTTTTAAGGGCGGGCCTAATGAAACTTGGGACTGCTCCCGGGATGCTTTATTTAACAAGTACTTTTGGTGAGCTTCTCTTATGAGTTTTAGCCTGCCCTGGGTTTCATCTGCTCCACCTTCATAGCGCCTTGCTTCGGTTTTATCAACTTTATCTTCTTGTACTGCTTCTATTTTGGCAACTGCTTTTTGCCGTTTTAATTGAGTTATTGCCTTCTTCAATTTTTCACCCCCTAAATATATCAGTTCTGGGTGGGCCCTTGGCTCAGCATCCCTTAGAATCTGATTGTAGCTGTTGAGTACTTCATTATGGCTTCTTCTTAATGCCACATCCCTTGCAAATTCTGAATCCTGTTTGATATTCCTATAAACAAAGCCAATTACATCAACATCCCCCCTACTTTTTCTTATTTCCAATAATCTTCGATAATTGCGGACCCTATGTGGCAGGGCACCCTTGTTCCAGTTTGCTATAGTGCTATAATTGACGTCCAGTAATTTTGCAATCCTATACAAAGGCATCTTGCCATTAGCTCCATGGAGCTCTTGAAATCTTGAGAAAACCCCGATAGCATCTTGTTCCGGGGTTGGTGCAGGGGTGATGTCCCCTAACTTTTGAGCCCTTGCATCGGCTGGCCTGTATTTAACCAGCTTATGAATATCGCCACTATCCAGGATGCAAAGCATCGTTTTATAATGAATGGAGGGTATTATGCCAAGCGATGAAAAGAGCAGGCCAATATCCTCAATTAAAGAATAACCATTCTGCTTTTCTATTAATACAAATGGGGCGGGTTTTTCGCGAAATTCTCCACGGTAATCCAAAAATCCGTTAATAAAAGAAATCTTTTCTTCATCCGAAAAAAGGTGTTCCCATATAACATTCTGGTTTTTATCGGACATAAAGCTCAAATATCTCCGGAGCTCATAAGGGAAACGCAGAAACCTATAATTGCCACCCTTCCTTTGTTCTTCTTTAATATCCGCCTTGCTGTTTAATATGGATTCAAGAGACTCCTTTAAAGGGTGCAGGTGCGCCTCAGTTTTGCTGTGCACCAAAAAACCTCCGCTTTTTTTGCTCTTAAAATATCCGCAATCCTTTCCGCATTGGGCAACAGCAGCGTATACCCCCAAGACATATGCAAACTCCGCAGATTTGCCTTGAGGAATATTGAAAGTTGGGGTTACCCCCTTTAATCCGGCAGGTTTCGCTCCGCCATACAACCAGCCCCAAACTGTTCCATATGAAACGTTTAACCTTTTGCTTATTTTACCAATACTTAAGCCGTTCTCCCCGTGCCTTAACCTAAAAGCCTCATTATACAATGTTTCCGCTCTTTCCGCTTCCCTTATCTTGTCTTCGATAGTTTCCGGGTCATCGCCCATATAGCTTAGCCTTCTGCGAATATCCTCCAATTCCACGTTTTTTAGGCTGCGTGCGGGCTCCATGGGGGGTATGAGATTTAAGTTTATTTAAATACATTATTCCGAACAATGCATATTTCCGAAACACAATCTTGAGGGAATGTTTATAAACACTAAGTCGCCACCTCACTGAATGGAAGATACTGTAAATTTAGAAGCGAATCAAAGTGGTGGTCTTAAGTTAATTGAGGTCCCGTATCAAAAAGATTTGTGGACTTTTCGCGGGGCTTTGGTAATTCCGCCAAGGTGCTACGCTGTAATAAACGACCATGATAAGTATGGTAAGCTATTCACAAAGATACTCCCCCCATATTTTGGAGTTCTTGTCGGTGAAAAGGCCAAAAATTACTCGGGCTTGGCAAACTTAGACGATTTGGACATGTGTGAACCTGTATTAAGAGATATGCTATGGCACATGGTTACAAAAGGAGGAGGTGAATTTGAAGTTCTTTCTTTTACAATTGATGAGGAGATTGCAAAAGGGATAGAAGATGTGGTTAAAGGGTTTCGTGAATATAAGGTCATCTCGCAAGGTGCTATGAAGCTATCTTCCGTTATGTATTGTGCAAAACGTGGCGAGCCTTCGGAGTGTGCTTCTGCCCCGACTCTTGAATTTTTAGCTATAAGTTCCAGCCTTAAGAGGAATGGGGAGGCTGTTGTGAAATGCATATACAAGTTTTAAATTAATGAATAACGAAATCTTTAAAAAGAAGGCTTGGCAACACACAAAAAATGGCAGAAAAAATGTATCACCCTTGCGAATATTGCGATGATCCAATAACTCATGGCAAAGTTGCTCTGGTTATCGTGAATGGCCAACGAAAATATGCTCATGCTGAAAATGGTAATGAGAGTTGCGCCTATAAGTATGCTAACACTGACTTATTTGGCAGGGTTTTTCTCGCAACAACTGTAGAATTTTCGGACTTTGAGAAGGTAGTCCAAAGTGAGGCAAATAGGAGTGTTTTGAATATTGAAATGAAATAAGCTCTTGCATCCTACCACACAAATCTTTTTAAACAACGCTAATTACCTGCATCAGAGGTGGTTTCATGGCAGTAGTCGGGTTTGGATTCAACAAAATCAATGTCACTAAATCGGATATCGGAAAGGGCGGAAAGATTAACATAAGCAACAATGTTTCCATTGTGAACATAGAGCCGCAGGATGTCACATTTGGAAAGGAAAAGCAGAATACGCTGAAATTTTCTTTTGAATTCACCTCAAAATACGACCCCGAGATTGGAAGCATTATGCTTGGCGGCTCAACAATGTTCATGTCCGACCCTAAGCGCTCCAAAGAAATAATGGAGGGCTGGAAGAAAGACAAGAGAGTGCCTAAGGAGATAATGACGGAAATTCTTAACACGGTTCTTACAAAATGCAATGTTCAGGCATTAATCCTAAGCCAGGATGTAAATCTGCCTCCGCCAATACCGTTGCCCAAGATAAGGCCGGAAGCGCCGAAGGAATAGCTTTTTAGCTTAATTTCAATTACCTTTTCTAATGAGCCTGTACAGTTTAGTAGCTTCAAACCCCTTTTATCTCCGCATAAGGGAAAGTAAAGCAGACAGAAGGGCGTCTGATGTTTTTCCGGGTGATGTTTCAGGGCTAATACTTGATTTTGGGTGTGGTGATTTAAGAGTTGGAGAGGTTATCTCAGAAAGAAATCCTGATGCCAAAATTGTAGGGATTGATAGGATAATTACCCAAAACAACTCTGATTTTGTTCAGGGCGACGTCTTAAAATTGCCCTTCCATGACAACGTTTTCGATTATGTCTTTGCAATTGGCGCATTGCACCACAACAATGACGTTCCATCTCAATTAAACGAAATCTATCGCGTGACAAAAGGCGGAGGAGAATTTATTCTTTCAGAGGAGACATATGTGACAGGACTGGGAAGAATTATGCTAAGCCTGAATGACATTGCGCATAATTTCTGGAAGCAGAAGCCACATCTTTACTTTACTTTCCAAACTTACAATGAATGGAAGAAAATGGTCGAGTCAGCAGGCTTCAAATTCAAGCAGGCAAGCAAGAAAAAAGCCCATCTTGGCCTTATGACTTATTATGTGTTCAGGTTTGGGAAATAGAAACATTTAAATATACAATTGTATAAAATATTATACAATTGTATAAAATGAATGTAAAACAGAAAATAATCTCAAGGATTTTTGACAATCCCTCCAGGAAATTCTATATAAGGGAGCTTGCAAGGGAAATCCATGTAAACCCTAACAGCGTCCTTAATGCCCTTGAGGAGCTGGAAAAGGAAAGCCTGGTTAAAAGGGAAGTTAAGAAGCATATTGTGGAAATTACGCCAAACCTAGAAAACCCGCATTTTCTCGCAAAAAAAAGGTTGCATAACTTGGAAAAAGTCTATGATTCCGGGGTAATAGACTTTTTGAGAAAGCACTACAACCCGAAAGCCATAATCCTATTTGGAAGTTACTCTCGAGGAGAGGATGTCTTGAAAAGCGACATAGATATTGCAGTAGTAACTTCCGAAAAATATTCGGTTAGTACGAAAATATTTGAGAAAATGTTAAATAGGGGCATTCATATCCTGCTGGTTCAGAACGGAAAGATTCCAAAAGAGCTCTATACCAACCTAATAAACGGGGTTGTACTGTTTGGTTACCTTGATTATGAAACCTTTTGACTATTACCTTGAGATTGGCGAAGTAAAAAAGGCAGCGCCCGATTTAGCTTTAGCAAAATCACTTGTTAGGGATATGAATAGCAGAATCAAGGACTCGAAGTCACTGTTGACCCAGAACTACCCAAAAATCGTCTTTGAGAATGTCTATGACGCGCTTAGGGATTTTGCAGACGCAGTTTTAGCAATAGAAGGTTATAAATCCTACTCCCATCAGGCTTCGTTTGCCTATCTTGCAAAATTCAATTTTAATATACAAATGCTGGAAACGCTCGATAGGTTCAGATACAAAAGAAACGGCTCAAAGTATTACGGCCAAACCGTCAGCGTCGAGGAAGCCAAGGAAATATTGGATTTCCATAACGGCATCATCAAAAAGATTGATAGAATAATAAAGGAAAAAGGATTGTCTCCCTGATTCTTTGACAAAACAGCACTATTCCAGATCCCACCTATACAGCAAAATAGGCGTGATTATGGAGCTGAACAAAAAGCCAGCGGTTATTGCTATCAGGAGTATTAGGCCGAACTCCCTTGTTATTGGGATTCTGGAGATGGCTATTACTGCAAATGCGGCAACCGTTGTCAAGGCAGAAAAAAATATTGCCGAGCCGGATTGGCTTAACGTGTTTTCCAACGCTTCCAGTTTTGAAAATTTCTGCCTTTCTTCTTTGTATCTTTCAACTATGTGGATGTTATAATCCAAGCCCAACCCAATTATCATTACTGCCACCATCGCATTTGCAGGGTTTAAGGCAATGCCCAGGATTGACAATGCCCCTATGGTCCAGAGTATGGTAATCAAGATTGGCAGCATAAGGTACACTATTTCTCTAACTTTTCTGTAAACTGGCAGAAGAACCACGAATATGGTCAGGATTGAGAAAAACACTGATTTTTGGTTGCTTTCAGCAATGTTTTCATCAATTGTAAATGCATAATAAGCCCAGCCAAAAAAATCCTCCACCTGTATTTTTGCTATATCCAGGGAATTTGTAAAATTACTCACCCCCTTTTCTAAGGCCTCCGTATTTGGAATCACCATTTTCGCTACAATAACTGTGCTGTAATTATCGGAATCTGTTCTTTGCAGGACTGTATGGATTAAATTAGAGGTGCTTAGGTTGAAAAGGGGGTTAATTGCTGTATTGCTGGAATAAATATCTTGATATAAATCCAGGACGAGAGTCCGATTTACAGTTGTGGGGATTCCTTCCAGGTTAAATTCGAATTTTTCAGCAAGGCTTTCGTTATAGCCAAATACCATCTTCAGTGCCCTCCTTATGTTGTCTGTTTTTATGCTGCCATCTATTTGGATTACATAAGGGCTTTTTTTCATTTCTTCTTCAAAACTGTAAATTTTCTCAAAGAGAAAAGGGTCGTCTGCATTTCTCACCAGCGCCCCAATCTGCAATTCGAAGGGAAAATTATCCCGAATATCCTTGATTGTTTTCCTTGATTCAATTTCCTGCGATATCGAAGCTTCAAAGTCAAAATAGCTGTTTATCTGCAGGGCATAATATCCGCTGACAAGGCTAATTAAAACAGTAACAAGCAATATTCCCTTATAATGCTCCAAGGTAAATTTTAGAATATTCTTTGACCACGGATTTTCCCTTGCTGCAAACACAAGCTCTTTTGGCCTTTCGACAAGGCTCATTAGCGCTTGCTGAAGAACTATGGTTAAAATAAACGCATATAGAATTCCAACAGCGGTAATTATGCCAAAATCTTTCAGCGGAGGAAGTGTGGAGAAAAAGTTTGACCCAAAAGAAATAGCTGTTATAACGGCGGTCATGAATGTGGCTTTTCCGGTGTGCGCCAGAGTAATGCTAAATGCCTGAGTGCTTTCCTTTGTTTTCCTTTCTTCGGTATACCTTCTAATAAAGTGCACAGAGTAATCCACTCCGGCTCCAATTAATACAGGGGCGATAAGAGTCCCAAGAAACGTAAGCTCTATTCCTAAAAAGGCTGCAGTGCCAAAAGTCCAAACCAGAGAGACCCCTATGATAATCAACGGAATCATGACATAAGAAATACGCCTGAGGTAGAGAAACAAAATAAAAGCGATTATCAGAAACATTAAGATTCCGAGGTAAAAGGCTTCGTTCCGCATATACGAGTCTGATTCGTAAATAAGGTACAGATCTGAGAATGCCTTTGCATCAATATAATCAAAGCTTTTGCCAGAGAGAAAATCCCGCATATTCAGGCTCAATTGCAGCATCTCTTTCTCATCATAAACTTCTTCAGGCAACACAATGAACAATGTTTTGTTTGCAGAGAGGGTTCTTCTTAGAATTGCAGGAGAAAATAGCTCCCTTTTATCCAGGTCGTTTGACAAAAGCTGATATGAGAATTCCTTGAATTGCTGCTTTAAGGGCTTGATGCTTCTGACTTCGTCCAAAGCGCTCTTAAAAGTCTGGCTCACATTTACCCAGCTTTCCTGCTGGAGCAGGGTCTCGTTTTTTTCCTGCCTTAAAAGAAAGTCGAATAAGTAGGCAATGTTAATTATTTTAATGCCAAATTCGGATTCCAATGCTTTTGAAAGAGTATATTCCTCTTTTAGTGCTTCTAGTGAGAGCACACTTATGTTTTTTCCTGTAACCAACACATAGAAAGGCCTGCTGCTCATGTTGAATGCATCCATGATTTCCTTATGTTTTTCCAGAACGTCAGGCGGCACAAATCTTTCAGAACCCGAGTCAAAAGACAAATCCTTAAGGCTGAAAATGAAGAACAAAGTTACAAGAAAGACTAAGAAAAGCAATAATTTTGCATGCTTCTCAACAAATCTGACGTATCTCTCCAGCATTGCTAAGAGTCTCAATCTGCGTATTTAAAAGGGTTGTTATTCATCGATTGTGCTGCATAAAATGCTTATCTTGCTGCCCTTTCCTTGTAGATATATATAACTGCCAGCAATAACACAAGCAGGGCTATAGAAGAAATTGCGAATATGAAAGTCAGATTTCCATTTGGCGCAACAGGCTCTGATGCTGTTGCTGAACTCATTGCTGCCCTGGAGATTACTGCTCTGGAGGTTAGTGGAGAAGCTGTCTCTTTTGTTTGGCTTTTTGCTTGGCGATTAGCTATTTCCTGTTTAGCTGCCTTAACTTTAGTTGATATTTGCTTTTGCAATTGGGTTTTCGTTTTTTGCCTTATGCCATTTATTGTCCCCTTTGCCGTTTGAGTTTTTCCATTATGCTTTGTAGTTAATGTGAATCCGAAATTAGGCTCCGGACTGCCTACTTCAACTACTGAGAAAATAACTACTTTAGCCTCGCCGGATACAAACGTTTGCGCGCAATTTGCCGTAGTTACTACGTTTCCATTCTCATCCAGCACACCTTCTATTCGGTAGCCCGCAGGTATTTGCATGCAGACATCCACAGTCCAGTCAGCATCTGAAGTGAATATGAACGGATAAACTTCCCTGTCATTCATCCAAATCACATTATCAGCTGAAATAACCACTAATTCTGAGCCTGTAACAACGATTTTGCTTCCTCCCCTAAAGGTAATCCTGCCGCCCTTTTCGAGGACTTTAATTATTTGTATTTCTTTTGTTGCCATATCCCTTTTGCCGTCGCCATTCACATCAACGAAGTCAGATGGGGACTTTGGCCTGCCTACATATATATTTGAGTTTGTTTCCTCGTCTACATATTTGATTATAACTAGGTAAGTGCCAGCACCTTGCTCCACTGCAAGGCAACTGCCGCTGCTGTCAGTAATGCAGCTGCCAATCAAGCCAATGTCAGACTCATAGACCACATCGTATAAAGTGCCGCTTGGATTCTTGGTGAACGCGCTCTGGAAGTCAGCGTTATCCCTGTCAAAGACTTTTACCCTAGCACCTTGTATCGGCTCCTTGCAGCTGCCCCTTCCTGCACCGCAATAATTAGTTTTTGCCTGGTCTATTGTGTGCAGCTCAACAGATACCTTATCGGCAGCAGGGCAGTTAACTGTATCGCCAAAGTCTACTTTGCCATCACAGTTGTTGTCTATGCCATCGTTGCATCTTTCAGGCGCATCCGGATTAATTGACCGATCGTTGTCGTTGCAGTCTGGTTTTGGCGTATCACAGCTCGTAAAGCCATCATCATCCCTATCATAACCATCGTCTATTACTCCATTGCAGTTATCATCTATGTTGTTGCAGGCCAAGGATGTCTCCCCTACGGGAGCAATTTCTCCCACACATACTCCAAATCCTCCTGCAGAGCACGTTCTCACGCCAGTTTGGCATGCGCCTACATCTGTGCCACAAACCTCTGTAAGGTCTCCGCCTGCAGCGCTTTCATCTGCTTGCCCATCACAATCATTGTCAAGGCTATCGCATATCTCTGCTACTGGATCAATGTTGCCCACACAAGAACTGAATGCGCCTCCTTCACAGCTCCTTAATCCAAATCTGCATTCTCCAGCATCAGTAACTTCGCACTGCTGTGGAGCAATCCCTTCATCCACTATTGCATCGCAATCATTATCCAAGCCATCGCAAACCTCTGCAGTGGGCAATATTGCAGTGCATCCAATGTAGCTTCCTGCTGAGCAAGCTTCAACTCCAAAAGTACATTCTCCTACATCGCTAGCACCGCATCTCTGGAGCACGGATTCGTCAGTTTGGCCGTTACAATTGTCATCCAGATTATTGCATGCCTCCAATCTAAAGATGTTTGCTGCTGCGTTGCTGTCATCACAGTCATTGCCCCCAGTGCATTCATCCGCATCAAAGGCGTAGAATGTATCTGCATCCAAATCAACACAACCACTGCATATTTCCGCTGAATTGCCCGGATCGAAGGCATTTGGGCAGGCATCTGCCGGATTGGCAATGCCGTCGCCATCCCTATCATTATCACATACATCTCCAATCCCATCAAGGTCCCTGTCAAACTGGTCAGGGTTGAAATCATCGCAGTTATCGCACATATCCCCTAAAGTGTCAAAGTCCGTGTCTTCCTGGCCAGTATTTGGGGTGAATGGGCAGTTGTCAACATGGTTAGGCACAGTATCCTCATCCCTATCCAATGACGCAGCGGTTGCACCTGAAATCTCTGGCGGTTCCGCCATGGTTGATAACTCAACATCGGCGCAGTTTCTCATGCCGGCTGCATCATCAATTTCACAGCCAGCCCTGAAGTTATTCAGCAATAATACCTTAGAGATGTCAATCGCCTCTTTTGATTTTATTTTTATAGGCGGATTGTCAACGATGGCGTTGCCAACGAAGGATACGCGCTTCTTTGGATAAATAAACACTGAGGTCTCTGTAGCAAAGTTGAGATTTCCCGGGATTATTAGCTCGGGCAAATATGCCCTAACACTGTTAAAGCCCCTGTAGTAATTCCTCTCTATATTTAGGGTGTTATCCACATCGAGGTTTGAAATATCTATCGGTGTTAATTCCCTATTAAGCAATGTTTCAACTCTCGATATATCTATGCCAAACATATCGGCAATTTCATTTGTCAGCTGGATGCTTTCAATGTCTATATCATTAAGCTGGCTTAATGCCCTATTAAGCTCTGCTATTTCTGACCTATCCGAAGCTAAATCCGCATACCTGTCGTCAACAAGATTGTATTTGTCAGCGGTATTAGCGAGCTCCTTGGCTTCATCCCTGCTTATCCTGCTTTCAACTCTATCAACAAGCACGTTGTCGTTTATATCTACAGTGTCGAGGTTCTCTTTTACAATGAACTGCTCCAGATAATTCCTGGAATCAGTTATGTATTGTGCGTTAAACAATGGGTCCACGAAATCGTTTTTAGATACATCAACTTCTGCTGCGCCCACCAATCCAGGGCCTCCCATGTGGTTGAAATTAAACCTGTTTCCGGATATTTCAACTTTATCGTCATCATCCGGTACAGCTACTACTAATGCGCCAGGCGACCCAAGGATTAAGTCACCGCCATCGCTAAGGTCCTTGCCAAAGAAGTTATTTCCCGTTGCGCTTAATTCGCAATTGATTGATACAGCTGCATCCGTAAATTCATTGTTGTGAATATCACATGTTTCTGAATCGAACTCAGTAAGGTTATACAGCGTTTCAAGAGTGAAATCGCTAAACTCTACGCTGTTAAGATTAACCGTTAGGCTGCCCTCCTTAAGACTTCCAATAGGCGGTGAGTAGGAGCTGATTCCAAATTGCGCATTGCTTAAGGGTGTAGGAATGCCAAACACATCGCACAACTCAACCTTGCTTATCGGAGAATCAATTTCAGTGCCCTCCAAATCTACCTTGCTCTGAATCTCCTTCGCTATAGCGCAATCCAGGTTGAATTGGTCATAAGAGTTTAATGTTATATCCAACACTTCAATTGCCTTCTTATTGTCGAATGTTAGAGTCCTTTGCGGTTTCGAGAGGGTGCCTATTGAGTAATCCATAAATAGCCTTGTCAGCACATCAACTTCGCTATTCCTTATGGAATTGGAAGAAAGGAGCACGTTATCGAGAAGGTTGGAAGAGCCAAGCCTTACTTCCCTCAGGTCCAATATGTCCCCTATTGTTCCAGTCGCATCATTGAATGTTTCTCCACCTACATCATAAGTTAAGGCAAAGACGAGGTTTGTGAGGAGGGCCCTTAAATCCATCTGGCCTACAACATCCCCATTTAGCACCACATCAAGGATGTCGCTATCGTTTATCAATACTAAATTGGCATCGCACAGGCTTAAGCCATTGATTTCAACATCATCGCATAAAGTCATTTCTGACAGCGGAACTCCCTTATGCTCTATGTTAGGTATTGTTTTGTTGATGATATCAGTTACATTGATAAACAGCTCATTGCATTTCTCCCCGAGCTCTATCAATAGAAGGTTAACCTTGGTTTCATCCATACTAACAAACTCAAGTACGGTGTGGTCCAATACAAAGTCTGCAGGTGATTCGCCAGGCAGCACTGTGTTGGTAAATGTTACTAGAGCAACGGCATCGCACAATGTGGTGCCATTTATCTCCAAGTCGCAAACGCTCGGCCTTAGAAGCCTTTGTTTTTGCTCATCGCCGAATGTTCCTCCATCTCGGGCATCATTAAATACCTGGCCCTGCGCAGCTTCGGTGATTAGTTCATCATCAACAAGCCTGTTGTCCCATCTGCTGTTGCATACGCTTACGCCGTCTATTTTTGCCTGGTCGCAGAACTCATCATCAAATTGATGGCCAGAACACAGGTTAATGCCGTTAAAGGTCAGGTCGCACGCAGATATCAATTCTTCGCCGGTAGCTGCTTCAAGCGTGCCCTGGGATTCTGTAAAGTTGAACACCTTATCTATTGAAGTGTCGCAAATGCTTATTCCCTTGTAAGCCAGCGCGCAAAGCCCATTAATTTGCAGCTTGGTTATGTTAAATCCGGCATAAACAGTTTGGTCGTTAATGAGCCCTTTTGAAACCTCCACGCTGCATACCGAAACTCCGCCTATTGTCAGCTGGCATGAATTAAGCTCCTTGAGGTTTGTTACGCATGACCCAAAGTCTCCAGCAGCATTATTGCAGGAATCGCTTATGGCCGCTGAATTTTGTATGACGGGCCCGTATACATCGTTTCCTTCCAAATCGCACAGGCTTGTTTGGTCCAACTGAACACTGCACATGCCATCGATGTGGAGCTTGGCCACATTTCCGAACTTAAATGACTTATCAACCCTCAGGTAATCGAGATTATTCTCTTTCCTTAATTCAGCGTCAATATAACCAGCATAATTTGCGCAGAAGTTAAGATTCTCCATAAGGTAATCAAAGGAGCCAGTGTAATCAGATTCCCTGATGTCGGGAATATTTTCCAGCTTCTGAATAATGTCGAAGGCATCCAATCCTGTAAAGTCAGTTGCCTGCTCCACAGCTGTTTTGCCTGCAACTACATTGCAAACGGAGACCCCTTCAAGCTGGAGGTCACAGAACTTTACATTATTGATTGAGGTGTCCAATGCAGTAAACGGCACAGAATCGCCCCTGTCGCCGATAGCCAAATCCCCCAATGAAAGCTCTGATACGTCAACATCGCCGTTCTTTGAAACCTGGTACTCTGCCTCATATCCCACTGTATCTAAAGTGGGGTTATCATTCAGGTCATCAGTTATAATATTGCATATGCTGACTCCATTTCTTTTCAGGCCGCACAAGGTTATGCCCAAATCCTCAATTATGGTGTCCTGGTCTATGCGGACATCGCATATGCCGGTTCCGTCAGGCAGGCTTAACAGGCAAACATCAAGGTCTTCTACCGGTGTTTCAACCATTAAGCCGCTGTACGAGACTGGAGCTAAATTTGCATCGAGCAGGCCGGGCTGCGCTATCTCCTCGCCCTCCGTCAGCAATTCATCAGCGTTATTGTCTATCCCTGTGTTTTCTATATTAGTCCTTATGGCGTTAACCTCGTCAATTTTTTGATTGTTGTTTATTTCGTCAAGAATGTCTGTTGCCATAATCTGGTCTAATGGTATGCCCTTGAATGTAATGGAGGATAATGAACTTGGGATTTTTCCAATTTCGGACACCTTGATATTAGTAAGATCCTGGTTAAATGCAATATCTGCCAAGTTAAGCTGGTCTGCTGCCTCGCCAAATGACCTTATGGTTATCGGCACATCCCTTGCATTCAAGTCAGCAAGGACTTTATCGCAAACACTGCCTCCCTCTGCCACACTCAAAACACAAGGGTCGTCCATCTCAAATATCTTCAGCGTGGCCTCAGCTACGCTGCTTGTGGCAACATCTGAAGGCTTATAATTGCCTGAGGGGCTTTGGTCCAAGGCATTGGCAGGCCCGGTATCAACACTTGAGCATGAAACGCCGTGGAATTGCCTGGCGAAGTCCAGCTGTTCGCTGTTTCTGTTCTCTGCCGCATTCCTATTTTCCTCCTCAAGAAGGTCAATTGCGCTGCTTTCAAATACTGAGCCAATGAAATTGCATCCCGCTGAACTTTGAAAGTATTGGAAGTCCAAAACTTCAGAGTTTTCAACAAAGCTGTTTCCGGCAACAGAGATTCCAATAAAGCCCAAGTCATCCAAGGCGGATATTGTTGAATCCCTCATGTCAAAGCTGCCGCCTATTGAGATAACGCCGCGCCTGGGCGTTACGTTATCTTTGGCTGAATCAAGCACAGTATCAACCATTTCCTTATCAAGCCTTGGGCTAACGGCTTCTTTTGCAAGCTGGTCAATGCTGTTAACGTCCTGTGCCAGGTCCTTTGATTCTCCCCTTACAAAAATATCAACGCAATCCGAGACAGAAAGGCCTTTAGGCGTAATCAGGCTAGATTCCAGGACGATTGCCCTTGTTGAGGTGCATTTGCCTTCTGCCAATCCAGGCCCCTTTATTGAAAACCTGTCTGAGTTTAATGAGCTTGAAATGCCAATGGTTCTGGACAATATTGAATTTCCCTGTGTCCTTGTGATAAGCCTGATGCCTGTAGCCGTGAACTGCACTTCAGTATCCATTATTGTTGAGAAATTATTATCCCCGCCCAACAAGCCAAGGAATGCAGTTTCTAAAACCTGGTCTCTCTTGAGTACACCATCTGCTGACTTATCCAGCTGATTTTTGAAAAACTGGGTAAGCGAATCGTTTATTCCGTTATCCAGGAGGAACTGATAAATGTCATTTTGCAGGAAGTCCTGGAGCAAGGAAAAGTCATATCCTTCCTCAAGAACAGACTCTCCGGCTGTTTTCGTAAGTGCGCTGTCATCCCTTACCTCCAGCTTGTCCAAATCCCCTACAGTGTCTTTTGTAGCATCGACAGGGTCTACCTTTACTTCATTCAACTCTATATTTGAAGCGCCGTAAAAGGGCGTCAGTGTAAATTCTTCATTAGGGCATACAATATCTATAAGCTTGTTGGTTGTGAAAGCCGATGTCATTACGACATCATCCACCTCAACATGGCACCCAGCCCCAAAGTTAATATCCTGGGTTATCGTATCGACACTCGAATCAAACAAGGTTATAAATGAATCAACAGTGCCTGATGAGCTACTAACATCGGTTTCAGTGATTCCATTATTAGCATCGCTCCTTGTGATTGAATTATCCGTTTTTACCACGCGATTGTAGATTTCACCAACACCGAATGAGATGGCATCGGAGCTTAATGTTTCCCCGGCTGAAATTAAGTCAAAGTCACCAGGGTTGTTCAGGTTAAATGCAACGCTGTAATCGGAATGGGAGCCCTGCTCGTCAAGCAAGAGCGAGTTTACCTCCACCCCATTAATGTTTGTATCAAACACATCAACAGGCTTGGCAACAACATAGTATTTGTACAGCGTAACTCCCGGATCAAGGTTGAACCGCACTTTTAATGAATCCAGCCCCTTGAGCGTTTCGTGGAATGCCATAAGATTAGCTGCAGAATTAAGCTCAATTCCTGAAATTATGGGAATATCAAATTCATCAAGAACATCAGCGGTAATTGATGCGCCATCTTCTGCCACGAACAGGGGCAGGATGGATGTTAATTGCTCTCCCGCATTTATGTTTATAATTGGCGATGTGAAGGTGGCTGTGTGAGAAGTTAAATCCAAAAAGTCTGCTTCATTCACCTCCAAAACATCTTCTTCAAGCAGGAGTTCGACATCATCATAATAAAAGGGACTGTCAGAACTGATTTCGATGTCAACTGAGAATATCTTGGTTGTGAAGGCCCCAACAGACTTTAGTATCTCGGAGACTGGGATGTTGCTTATCTCCTGTATCCTGCCGTCGTTTCCTGAGGAGACCGCAATGGCAAAGCTGCATGTGGAACTTACCGGAAGGTTTGTGGAATGGAATTCAATGCAGGCAAGCGAGTTGCCTTGCATGTCTTTGAAGTCCAGCCTTAGTTTTGCGGAGCTGTCAACCGGGTTGGTGCTTGGGGCAAGAACCTTGTAGTTCAAAACAAGCTGGCCTGAATCGGGATTTTCAAAGCTTCCCTTAACAAATACCTTTTGAGTTGCTTCGCCTGCGCTGATTTTCAGGGCGTTGGTCATGAAGTTGGCAAAGTCGTCCTTGACATCTTCGATATCCACAACAGAGCCAACAGCCCATCCTGTGGGGGTGCTGCTTAAGTCTGCGCTTTCAATGGCGAAAAGATTGAAGCCATCATTGGAAACAAGAGTGTCTTTGGGCTTTACCGCATCATCATTTGCCCTGACATCTTCCAATAAAAGATGGACAAGCTCCGGCCTCAAGTTAAGGTCGTTCTCCAACTGAGTATATGCACCGCCTGTCTCCTTTTCGATAAAGGATTTGATGTATATCTCTGCATTATCAAACTCCGGTGTTCCGGCGAAACTGTTTGTTATGAATGAATCTTGGGCGCCCTGGATAAGGCCGTAGGTAACTGGCTTCTTGTTCTTGAACTTGAAGAACCACAAATCCCCCTGCGGCTTCTCTTCATCACCTTGCAAAACCAAAGAGGGCACTGATGAAGGGGGCAGTTCACATGGGGTTTTTCCGTCCTTAAGATTGAAATACGGAACAGCGGATTTTGGGCCGCCTTCGCTGAAAGTGACCGGCTTGCAGTAAGCCCCCGTAGAAACCAAAGCATTTGCCTGCGCTGAACAGACCAATTCCGGGGTGTTAACTATTGCCCCGCCCATGCCATCCCCGATGATTGTTGCACTGGCAAGGCCAGTTTCGGCCTTCAATTGAGGAATAAGAGCGCACAACTGTGCAGAAATAGGCAATAATCGGTCCTTCTCTTTCCATTTTCGGAGGTTGTTCCCTTTGAAGAGGGGGTCGCTGGTGGTTACCGTACTGGTTGTTCCCTTATACCCAACAGGGTCAATGACAAATACCCGTTTTTCTGATTGCGCAAGCTTTTCTGCAATGGCGCTATAATCTGCTTTGCTCTTGCCGAAATCAGGAACGATGATAACCAATGAATCGGCTGCGGAAGGAACGTAATCATCAACACTTGTTGTGAAGGAGAAATCACGGACAGAGTTGGATTTTGTGCTGCTGCTGCTAGTTACAGATGCCAGGATGCTTGGCCTTACCTCTGCTTTTACATTATCCTGCGGGAAGAGGTCGTTAATCGGTGAAACCTGCGCAAAGAATGCATGAAGGCTTCCTCCGGTTGTGGAGGGGCTGTCCGGCACTTCAAATACTTCCGTTATTGGAGCATTTACCCTTAAGGCAACTGCCCTTGTTTCAATACGGATTGCACCGGCGAATGGACTTCCATCGAAAAGGGTAAGGTATGCAATTGTGTCATCTGTTGCCCCTGCAGTAACTGAGACCATTGGCGAGGCAGCAGTAACGCTCTCTACAAAAAGGTTAAGGGCGGGGAAGATGATGGTGATTGGAGAGGGCGGCGGCCCATCGATGTATACTCCTCTTGTCTTAATAAAATTAGGATCTGGCGCCTGAAAATCTAAATTCAAGAATGCCAATACAACAACAGGGCCTGTTGGATCTCCGAAGAATAATGACAAATCACACATGCCATTTGCACCTGTTGGTGAAGGCCCCTGTTCGCCGAAACATCCGCCTATAAAGCCAGATTGTCCGGCTCCCGGCCCAAGGTCTAAATCTGCAAATAAATTCTGCATCTGCGTGGGAGACAAATCATAAGGAACAGCAGTTCCCAAAAAGGCCTCAAGCTGAGTGGCGTCAAAGGCAAGGACTATTGCACCTGGCGGGCTTACTGGGGGGTTTGAACCTTCCAGGACAAGCACCTGAAGCGCACCTGGAGGGGGTCCGCCTACGGCCACTATCGTAACCTGGCCAGGAATTATCTCTGTTCCGCACTCAGCATCTGTAAAGGTTGCTGTGCCAAAAAGGCTAGGCGGCCCACTAAATGTATCCAAAGCAATTGCTATCATGTAATCGGGACTTGCTGAACCAAGAATAGTGGAGGTACAGCTTCCACCTGGAATTCCAGGAGTTCCCTGAAATAGATTAATGGGACAGGTACCTACATTTGCACCGGGGCAGGTAAAGGCGCATCTAATTTCACCGCCCATGACCCCATCTGACGGATTAAAGATAGCATTGCAATCCTCTTCTCCTGGCTCCGGGGGCGGAAATGTACCAACGCATGCCTGCAGCGCGTTCTGGCTAAATATGACAACCCCTCCATTCGGAGCATCGATAGGCTGCGATTGGCCATCGACAAAGCTATAGGTAATTGTACAATCGCCAACTTCAGGACCGCTTTCTCCAATAATAACCTGTCCACCACAAGTAAGGAAGTTATAGTTCTGTGAAATTATTTGTGTTGGATTCATAAAGTCATCGTAGAGCACAACCACGGTGTGTGGTGCATTAGGATTCCCGGGGAAAAGTTCCCCTAAACTTCCCTGACAGGTTCCGCCACTGGTTGGGATTGGCTGGCCTTGGGGCGAGATACACCCACCGTCTAATCCAGGCGGAGGCCCATTTTGAGCTGCGATGAGCAATCCAAACCATTCATCAAAGTCGATGCCATCTGAAGGATCTATCAGGATAAAATTGCCCGATCCTTGAGGTGATTCGTAGGGAATGGTGCTAATAACAGCTGTTTCCAAGGTAAATATATACGAACCGTCAGGAACTGGGTTGTTGTTTTCACCAAATGCAGTAAACGTGAGAGGGCACCCTTCTGGACCTCCAAGGGGACCGATTGTTGCTGAGCCTCCGCATGCCTGTGGCCCAAATATTCCCCCTCCAACCAAGGAGTTTGAAGGTCCGCAATTCCTTGCAGGGGCGCAAGCCGGGTCAGCACAATCTACAAGGTTATTGCCGTCATCATCCAAGCCGTTTTCGCATGAATCCTGCACACTCTGGATTTCCTCAGCGCCAAAAGAGCCAATTGCAACTGCAACAATTTGGTCGCCAGCGGCTATGTTAACCTGGCTGACGCATTGCCCGTCTGACAATGATTCTCCGCTGAATAATCCGCAAATTTGTACCTGGGTAATACATGGGTTTCCGAATACCTGGAAGATGTCCGTAGTAACTCCCTGACTGAGGTCGATACCGCAATCATTGTTAATTTCATCGTAGGAAAGCAATAAAATATTCCCATATGGCGCATTAACTGGCTGTTGGTTTTCGTCAACCCAGTTCATGGTAACTACACAGCCTGGGCAACTTGGAGACCCCTGGCAATCACCATCCTGGCAATCAATTCTTCCATCATTGTCGTTGTCTATGCCGTCTCCGCAGTTGGTTTCCCCGCCAAATTCATTGATATCAACTTGGCCCCCGCATAATGATTCGCCGAATACGGCAGCACCAGCTACACTAGGCGGCGGTTGTGAGCCTGGAGGATGATCGAAAGCAATCGCAACATATCCTGCCGGCCCTGGATCACCTAACGTTATGCTGCATGTTCCACCAGCAATTCCATTGCAAGTCCAAGTCTGAGTTATAGCCTGACAGCCGAAAGGCAAACCCGACTCATAATCCTGGACACCGTCGCTGGTGTCTATGCCGCAAGCCTGGGCTTCTGATTCTTTGAAAACATATACAACCCCTCCCGGAGCATCATACAACTGCCCGCCAACAATGAAATTAAATTGAATAGGGCAAAAGAACGGCGGCTCTCCTGTACCGCACAAAGCATCCAGATTAACCGTTCCGGCCAATGCGTCTTCTGCAAACTGCAAGCATCCTCCAACAAGAGGCGATCTAACCCGGCATATTTCCTTCTGGACAGCGGCATAAGAGTTAAAGAGTATTGTTATTCCAGACTGCCAGTTGCCGGGGTCAAACTCCTCAAGGAGGTCTGCAATTCCAATAATGCCATTGGATATCACGTTGTTTTCAAGAGTGGCAAAGGCTATGTCTGTGCAGATTCCAGTGCCGAAATTTGAAGTTACTGTGTTTGCGTCAATGGATATTGGAGAGGGCACAAATCCCGGGGCAAGACCTGCGAATGTAGCAAATATGCCTATGTCGCAGTCATTAACCATATTACCGGTGACATCCGCTGTTCCCGCTACCATCATGCCGATATCTCCAAGAGTAGCACTCAATCCTGAACAGGTCACGCTGTTTCCCGAGATGATGCCATTTTCAACTGGCGCAGCAAAACCAAATCCAAGTCCTATTCCGACATTGGTTAACGAGTTGTTGCTTATCGTCAAATTGATAATCCCGACAAAGGAGAAAGATATTCCCGGGAAGAGGGGAACATTATATATAGTGTTGTTGCTGATTACAAGATTGGAAATATTGCCATTACTGCCTCCGATATGAATGGCGCCCCTGTTTTCGAATACAAAAGTGTCGTTAATTGTGTTCCCGATGATTTGGATATTGTCCTGGCCGTGGACAGTCAAGACCATGATGCTGCCGCCGAAGTATCCCTGCCCAGGCCCTCCGCACAGGACATCAAAAGAGCATTCGCTGTCCGCGCAATCCACTTGTGTGTCTGCATCATTGTCTATTCCATCGCCGCAATTTCCCAAAACCCCTCCTTCCCCAGGGGAAGATTCAACCCCATTTCCTGATACAGTGTTATAACTGATTGTGATGTTATTTCCGGCTCCCGTAACCAAAATGCCTTGAATGTTGTGCAAGATTTTGTTTAGGGTAATATTGATGTTGCTAGAGCCGCTGCCTATCCTTACTCCGCGATCCCATCCGATGATTGTGCAGCCTGTTATGCTTATATCGTTGCTGGCAGAAATAGAAATTCCAGTTTCGCAAGACCCTCCATCCTTGACTCCAGGAGCACACTCAATCTTAACATCAGGAGCACAGCTCAACTGCACATCGCTCCCCACAACAAGGCCGCTAACAGGGCCTGAAGAGCCGTCGCAGACAAGGTCAGAGCTAAACGTATAATCTGCTACAACAGTATCCCCGCATTCGCAATCCTTGATGCCATTTCCGCAGTCTGCTGCTGATGCGCTAAATGCCGAAATGATGGTAATCAAAGAAACGAGCAACAAAATCCTTATTTTCCGTGCCATTTTCATTGTGGCACTCCACAAATATTTGCCTCAAGGGCCGCATCTAAGATACCTTTGCCACAATAACTAGCAACAGCTGCTTCCATATCAACAGGTTCCCCGAAAGGATTAGGTCCAGTATATAAATGGGGGTTGGGCCCCTTAAAGGTAATTGCCCCTGAAAGTATATTATCCGATGTTAGCCCATTCCGTATGCTTATTGCTATGATTAGCACCACAACAACCGATATGAACAAGGCAACTATTTTTATCCAGTCATAATCGTTTTTTCGTGCCATTTTTTAGTGTCTTTTTGAAATTAGATCGGAGGGTATTGCAATATTTGTAACAACAGTATCACATTCACAGTCTTTCGCAGTGACGGCCAGCGCAGAGAGAATCATAAGAACAGAAATCAGTAGGACGGAACACACTTTTTTCATTATTCTCCCCTTTTTATCCCTAATTGGGCCGTTAAAATACCGCTATCAATTTTTTTCTATATAAAGATTTCGGTTTTATCCAGCATCTCCGAACCGTAATAGATATTAAATCCTAAAACTCCTCACAGGGAAAAATATATAAAGGGTAGTTGAGCTGCATATTAAGAGGTGTTATTTTGAGAGTCCTACTTGTGCAGCCGGATTGCGTAACTTCTAAAAAAAGTTTAGTTCCTGGATTTGATGAGTCAAATGTTCTTGAACCTTTGGGTTTAGAGTATCTCGCTGCTTATCTCTTAGATCATGGTCATGAAGTTGATATTCTCGATATGAGAATTGATGGAAATCTCACAAAAGCAATCAAAAAATTCAAACCAGAGATTATTGGAACAAGCTGCAATTATACCACTAATGTGAATTTAATTAAAGATCTAATTACAGAAATAAAGAAATTTGATAGTGGAATAAAAGTGGTTGTAGGAGGCCACGTAGCAACCTTCCTTGCTCATGAGTTCTTAAGCGAATCTGAAGTTGATTTTGTTGTTAGAGGCGATGGTGAGTTAGCGTTTCAAGAACTTGTTGGTGTATTGGTTAAAGGAGGGGAGGTGTCACAAGTAAAAAATATTTCTTTTGTGAAGGATGGCAAAGAAATCCATAACCCGGTCAGAGACTTAATGCCATTGGAAGAGTTAAAAGCACCTGCACGACACCTAGTTGACAAGTATAGAAAAAAATACAGTAGTTTCTATTGGCGTTCAGTTGGCACCATTGATACGACAAGGGGTTGTCCCTATAACTGTAATTTTTGTTCGGTATGGAAATTTAGCCAGCAAAAATACAGAGTGAAAAGCCCCGAGAAAGTCGTCAATGAACTGGAACAAATGCCTGAAAAATATATAGTCTTTTGCGATAATAATTTTCTTGAAAATACAACAAGAGCAGAAAAAATATATCAGCTTATAAAAGAAAAAGGGATACAAAAGAAATATTATTTTATCGCCAGATCAGATACGATAGCCAGAAATCCTGACCTTATTAGAAAATGGAGGGAAATAGGACTTTTGGAAGTGTTTGTTGGCTTTGAAGCCATCAGTTCTGAAGCTCTCAACAAGATGAATAAAAGAAACACTATTGAAAATAATGAGAAAGCAACAAAAATTCTTGCGGATAATGGGATCATAACTTTTGGATCATTTATTATTCTTCCTGAGTTTGAAGAAAACGATTTCAAAGCCTTACTAAATTATGTTAAAAAACTCGACAAAGAAAATAGTCACTTATTTTATCCAATGTTTTCTATACTCACCCCATTACCTGGTTCGGATCTTTATCAAGAACAAAAAAACAAAATCACAACCAAGAATTATGATCTCTATAATAACGTGAATATTATCCTACCAACAAAGCTGCCTAAGAAGAAATTCGAAAAATTGTATGTAAAATTATATAGTAAGACCTACAATCTTTTGAAATTAGCAAGAATGCATCTCAATAAAGCTTTTGTGCCGAGCACATTAAGTTTTATACAATTTTCCTTTAAGCATGGGCTCCCATGGTTTCTTTGGAAATTTAAAAAGCCTCAAACTTGTTTGTTTATAGCCTTGGTTATTGCTGGCTTCGTTTTGGTTTATTTGCTATAGGAGATTTTAGAGGGTGTTTAATTTCTTTATTTGCCCCTTTATCTATTTTTCCGATGGCTCTCTTACTTTCACCTGAAATTGTGGATAGGCCACTCCCTTTTTAAAGCTATATTCCTCAATCTCCTGTCTGGATTTACGACATTGGGATATTTAATCATTTCAAGAAGCGGCAGGTCATGAATGCTGTCAGAGTATGCATAGCTATTTTTCAAATCTAAACTTGATTTTTTTATAATTTTAGCCTTCCCTTCCCCAAAGCAATATGGCTGTTTTATTGATTTGAACCTATTATTTTCACATACAAAATCTGTTCCATAAAATTCCTTGATATTCAAGTGATTAGCCAGCTGCTCAATTAGGAACTTTGGACTATTGGAAATAAGAACTATCCTATCTCCGCGTTCAGCATGCTTTTTTATTATGGGCAAGACTTCCCTGTATATCTTTGGTTTTATTTCTTCTTCAAAACATTGCCTGCCTAAATGCAATGCCTCATCAACAGATATTTTGCTGCTTAGTTCTTTAAACCATTTTTCTTCAATCTTTTTTATATTAAGCCTGTTGAGCCTGGCTAAAAGCATATAGTACAAAAGGTATAAATGGACTTTTACCAAAAAACTCAAGTTTAATGCCTTCTTTTTATATAGATATTTGGCATAAATAATTGCACAAGCCCCATCTACTATTGTATCATCAACATCAAAAAGTGCAACGGCCATGCTTAGTTTGTTCGTTGATTGTTTAAAAAGATTTGTGGCAGAATCTGCACTTCTGTCAAGAACCACCGGTCATAGACCGGTGGAATGTTGCGAACGCAATTACTCCCTTGCAAGACCGGTGGTTCTTGAGCATGCTCAGAATTTTCAGCTCTCGAATTATGATGAAGCAATGCTTGCCACTAGTCCCAGACTAGTGGAAAATTCTGACATTTTTAAGGTCCTAACAATTCATCCTATACTCACGGGCAAAAATAAATGAGCAATAGTTGTCCTTTCTTAAGAAACATATTGTTGAAATTACGCCTAACCTAGAAAAACCAAATTTTCTCGCAAAAAAATGGCACATAACCTGGAAAAAATCTATGATTCGGGGATAATAGGCTTGTTAAGCCTCGAAATTGGGAATGAAAAGCAGCACCAAGCATTCATATTTTCACAAAAGCTTTAACTTCCCTTATCATTTTTTTGCAATTTTGTATCGCTTGTTTTGCCGTTTCAAAGTCCATTTCCCTGCCGTAATAAACAAGGGAGTTTCTCTTGTACCTTAAATCATCAAAAGCCCTAAATAAATCATCTCTTTTTAACTTGTCCCTTAAGTAATATCCCAAACATATGCGGTTCGATACTTTATAGCCCTCATTAATGAGAAATGCATGCAGCATTTCAAGCACTGAGCTGTACAACCCTTCAAAAACATAATTCGCAGTTCCCGGCTCGATGCTTTGCATTTCAAAAAACCTAACCCTTCCTTCCGAGGTTCTCAGAAGAGATTCGGCTTTTTTTCGGTCCCTGGTTGAAGGGGTGGCGGAGTTTTCTGACAAACATTCATCCCACGTTGACTCTTTCATTTTATTGCCTCAACAAAACCATTTACCATAATCCCGTTTATTATGTTATTTGTTAAATCCTTGTTTTTTATTTCGTCAATTGATTTGTAGACCAAAACCTCTATCTTTCTTTTTAATACCTTCTCAAATTCTTCAAGATTAACCTCTTTTTTAGATGGGGTCTCTACATATAAGTCAATATCGCTACTTTCTATATCTTCCCCTTTAGAATATGATCCGAAGAGTACTACTGCGGGATTGCTAAGCTCCTCAACTAAGAAATCAACCAAGCCAGAGTTATGCAACGACTTAATATTAAACAATCTTTTCTCCAAAAGGAATGCTTTTGCAGTTCTGTCAGCAGAATAAAAGACGACATTGCCTATTCTTGACTTTTTCAGGAATCCCTCATCGGTTAATTCTTTCACATAGCGAATAACTGAAGGCAAAGGGAGCTTAAGTTCTTTCTCTATCTGCCTTACCCTAAGCTTAGCAGTGGGGTAAAGATAAAAATGCGCTTTTATTTTTTCCTTGATGTTGATATTTCTTCTTTTCATTTGATAATATATAATATCGACTGATATTTAAGGTTATCGGTTACCGATTCGAAACCTTTAAAAGTGGTATTCGGGTCTCTCTAGCCGAGAAAATGGTGATTAAAGACATAAAACTAAAGGTAGCAGAAGCAATACAGGATGACGTAAACAAGGGCATAGTCAGGATAGATTCAGCCCTGATGAATGAGATAAGCATCCACCCCGGCGATATAGTTGACATAAAAGGGGAGCGTTCTACGGTTGCAATCGCGGACCGTGCATACCCCGGAGATATAGGCTTGCGCATTGTAAGGATGGACGGCATCATAAGGAAGAATGCAACGACAGGAATTGGCGAGGTCGTCACCGTAAAAAAGGCGGATGTAAAGGAATGCAAGCGTGTAGTCATAGCCCCTGCAAGAAAGGGCATTGTCATAAGGGCATCTCCTGAGCTTTTCAAGCAGGGATTGCTTGGCAGGGCTGTTGTAAAAGGGGACATAATCTCGTTGGGCGGGGCAAAAAGGCGAAGAACCACGATGTCAGAATCGCCTTTCTTTGACGATGTCTTCAACCTTTTTGATGAAAACCTAATGGGATTCGGATTTGGCGACATTAAGTTTGTTGTTTCTGACACCAACCCGAAACAGGCAGCCATAATAACAAACCAGACAGAAGTTATCTTCAACCCGGAGGCGGTTGAAATCAAGGAAGAGGCTGTTCCTGAAGTTTCTTATGAAGACATTGGCGGCCTGCAGGAAGAAATCAAGAAGATTCGCGAGATGGTTGAGCTGCCATTAAAGCATCCAGAGATATTTGAGCGTTTGGGAATTGAAGCTCCAAAAGGCGTTTTACTGCACGGGCCGCCCGGAACAGGAAAAACATTGCTGGCAAAAGCTGTATCTTCCGAGACGAATTCGCATTTCTTGCTGATAAATGGTCCCGAAGTAATGAGTAAATATTATGGTCAGTCTGAAGAAAACATTAGGAAAAAATTCGAGGAAGCACAGAAGAATGCCCCATCGATAATTTTCATTGACGAGATAGATGCGATAGCCTCAAAGCGTGAAGATACAAGGGGCGAGGTTGAAAGGCGCGTTGTTGCGCAGCTTCTTGCATCAATGGATGGATTGCAGTCAAGAGGAAAAGTAGTTGTTATTGCAGCAACCAACCAGCCAAACATACTAGACCCTGCATTAAGAAGGCCGGGAAGATTTGACAGGGAAATTGAGATAGGCGTTCCGGACAAGGAGGGCAGGCTAAACATACTGAAGATTCACACTAGAAACATGCCCCTTACAAAAACTGTAAACCTTAAGGACTTAGCGGCAATCACTCATGGATTTGTTGGTGCTGATTTGTCAGCTCTGGCCAAGGAATCTGCAATGATTGTGCTAAGGAACAATTACTCGGAGCTTAAGCTGAAGGAAGATGAGCCTATATCTGCAGAATTGCTTGAAAAGCTAAAGATAACCCAGCGTGATTTCATGGACGCATTAAAAGTTGTAAGGCCCTCTGCATTGCGCGAAGTGCTTGTTGAAATTCCAAACATCAAATGGAATGATATTGGGGGCCTTGAGGATGTAAAGCAGGAATTAAAGGAGGCAGTTGAATGGCCGCTAAAGAATCCAGAGGCTTTCAAGAGGCTGGGTGTGAGGCCGCCAAAGGGAATTTTGCTGTATGGAGCTCCCGGAACAGGAAAGACATTATTGGCAAAAGCGGTTGCAAATGAATCAGAGGCAAACTTTATTTTGGTTAAGGGGCCAGAATTGTTGTCAAAATGGGTTGGAGAATCGGAAAAAGCAGTTAGGGAAGTGTTCAAAAAAGCAAGGCAGGTATCACCATGCATAATCTTCTTTGATGAAATAGACTCATTGGCGCCAAGAAGGGGAATAGCATCTGACTCCCATGTTACAGAAAGAGTTGTCAACCAGCTTCTTACGGAAATTGATGGTCTCGAGGAAATGCACGATGTTGTTATAATTGCGGCAACAAACAGGCCTGACATAGTTGACCCTGCATTATTGAGGCCCGGGAGATTTGACAGGATTATACTGACGCCTGCGCCTGACATTAATACCCGGATGGAAATATTTAGGGTACACATTAAAGGGATGCCCATCGATTTTAATAGCCTACCGGAAGACTATAAACCTCAAATCAATGAAGGTATCTTAAATAATATTCTAAGTAAAATGGCAGCAGATGAACCGGTCTCAGAAAGGGCAGTATCTAGTACAAAGAAAAAGAGACCAATAAAAGAACTGAGCGGACCTGATAAATTCTTATATTACCTCGCAGAAAATACAGAGGGTTACGTCGGAGCTGACATAGAAGCAGTTTGCAGGGAAGCGGCAATAATCGCATTGAGGGAAAACATAAACGCCAAGGAAGTCCAGAAAAAGCATTTCGAAAGGTCATTAGATAAAGTAAGGCCATCTGTTGACAAGGAAATCGAGAAAGTATACCAAGACATCCGAGACCATTTCTCAGCCGCAAAGGCAAAGCAGATGGAAAAGGAACTGCCTAATTATTTTGGATGATTTTACTTGCAATTATTTACTTAATTTACGATTGCTTCTTTTAATTCTGTATCCTGACCCTAAACCTTCTTCCCAACCCAGTTCCACAGCGCCCCAAAAATCCAGCCGATTATACAGCCTGAGATGAACGCGCCTATTGTGCCAATCGCCAATGTAGCTAAACTGAATCCCCCTAGGGTGTGCATGTCTGTCAAAAAGTGAACATTGTGCCAGTAGTTTACTAAACCCTGCGCAACGCCGGCCCCTACGCCAATGGCCCAAAGCAAATGCCCTGCTCCGAACAATATACCCAGGGTCAATCCGGACTGGTTCTTGTTGAGTGTTATTTTCATCCAAATCACCTCTTTTGTTAATTTTATTCTTTATGCTTAAAATATATTGTAACCACTATAAAGAAGTTAAAATATAAAGATTTAAAAACTGCAACTTCTTCTCCTGAGATATGCCAATACTAGAATTAATTGCCCACGGCGTTGATTATGCGGTAAGGGGAGCAGAATACTGCAGAGGCCAGTATCAAAATAATGCAAGGGTAAGGGCTGTTGCAAATACCGCTATGATGTATGGTGGCATGAGGGTTGCTGCCGAAATAGTTGGTGCTAAATCTTCTGAGTTGGAATCTATGGTTGAAATGGCAGCTCCAGTTGTAGCAGGGGTTTATGCTGGAAGGCAGGCGCAGAATAACCAAGTCGTTCAAAGCGAAACAATGAGAAGCATTATTCAGGTTGCAGTCGCTGCTGTTGTCGGCTGGGATTTGGCAGACAAGATTGTTGAATATAATGGCGGAAACCATTTCCTAAATACCGTAAAAAATGGCTATAATTCATTTCACACTTACGCTGCAAACAAATGGACAAACATTCATGAAACGCGCTCAACAGGATTTCTCATGGGCGCTGTGGGCGGCGCGGCAAACAGAATCAGGCAGCATTATCAAAGAATAAGAAGGGCAAGAAATGCAGCATGAAATCCTTGAGAAAATGAACAAGAGATACTTAAACCTTGTAAAGCGGATACAAGCAGAGTATAGGGTAGATGGAAAGTCGAATTTTAAGGGGATAACAAGCGACCTTCTTAGCGTTTTGCATATGCTTTCGTTTAATCCGGGAGAGCATGAAGATTTGAGGGAATCTTACATATCTCATCTGAAGGCATTAAGGGCGTATATAAACTTAATTAGGAGGTTTGAAGATTTCAGGTCTGTCGAGGTTTCGGATGGGCCTTATTTCCCCGATGCAGAGTATGGAGACACCCGTGATTATGTTTGCTTCGCAAAGCTGAGTTTATATTCTAAATTGTACCAAGAACCTTTAGCAACCCATTAACATCCTCAATCTTGTGCATCGGAAAATTCGCAATCCTTATCTGCTTTTCCTTGAAATCTTTGTATCCAGAGCCCACAATAAAACCTTGCTTGGAAAGGGTTTTTATAACTTCGCTGCTGTTTGCGGTGCTTATTGCAATCACAGTCTTTGACCTCAGATGTTCGTCTTCAACAAAAGGCTTGTATTTTGGATGGTTGTCAAAGAAATCATAAACCATTTCCGCCTTTTTTTCTGTTTCCTTCCTTGTCTTTTCAATGCCAATCTTATTCAGCTCATCACAAACCTTGCCAAGCAGGTAAATTCCAAGAACGTTCGGCGTCTCCGGAGTCTGGTTTTTCTCTGCGTGCTTTAGAAGGGAAACAAAACTGTGGTAGCTCCCGATATTGCATCCTTTTTCCATTAAGCATCTGGATTTATCAATACATCTGCCATTCACAATAATAACGCCTAATCCGGCAGGCATCCCAAATCCCTTCTGAACAGAAAAAAAAGCGCAGTCAATGAGGGAATAATCGATATTAACGTAAGGAGCAGAGGATACAATATCAACTGCAATAATCTTTTCAGGGTTTTTTCTTTTAATCCTATAAACACCATCCATATTTATAGCAACGCCTGTGCTGGTTTCATTATGCGTAAAGCAGATTAGCTCTGTTTCATCAGGTATCTTTACACTCAAAAAATCAAATCCCTTTCCAGCTTTGGCTTCAATTTTTACTGCTGATTTTCTCAACTCCAATGCAGTCTGGTAAAACCTCTCCGAAAATGCCCCGTTAACAAAATGGAAGCTGCATTTCTCCGCGCAGTTTTCAATCACCCTTTCCATTGCCTCGGTGCCTGAGCTTAGGAAGAAAATGTGAAAATTGTCAGGGATGCCTAGCAAATGCTTTATGGAGGAAGTAGTATGCCTGAATATCTCCTCAAATTCTTTTCCTCGGTGGGAGAGTGAAGGAATATTTTTCCTAATGGCATCCTCAATCATTTCCGGGACAAAATCATAAAGCTGAGTTGGCCCTGGAGTGAAAAATATCTTTTTCATCTTAATAGAGAACTCTGAACTTTATTGTGTGCTTGACATTTTTGAGGTCGTGGATCACCTTTTTGTCGTATTCCTTGCTGACATCGGTTATGACATAGCCTATCTGCTCGTTTGTTTTAAGGTATTGCCCGAGAATGTTGATGTTGTTCTTCGCAAGCATCCCGTTAATCTCGGAAAGAACCCCGGGAACATTATCGTGGATGTGAATCAGGCGGTGGGCGTCCTGAAGCATCGGGAGCTGTATGTTGGGAAAATTGACGCTCAACACAGTATTCCCGTTATTCAAAAAATCTATTGCCTTTGATGCGACAAAATCCCCTATGTTGTGCTGCGCCTCTTCCGTGCTTCCGCCGATGTGCGGCGTCAGGATTACGTTTGGCAGCCCTCTCAGCTCGGATTCAAAAATCTCAGAATTGCTCTTCGGCTCATGGGGAAAAACGTCAATTGCAGCCCCTGCAACCTTTCCGTCCCTAATGTGTTTTGCAAGAGATTTAATGTCGACCACAAAGCCCCTGCTCAGATTAAGGAATATAACGCCATCTTTCATCAGCTTGAATTCTTTTTCCCCAATCAGATTGGTGTTGCTTTTCCTCCCGTCCACATGCACGGTAACAATATCCGCCTTCTTCATCAACTCATGCATCGAGCTGCATTTCTTTGCGTTTCCCAATGCAAGCTTCTCGACAACATCATAATAATAAACCTCCATGCCAAGCGATTCTGCAAGAACTGAAAGTTGTGTGCCAATATTGCCGTAACCGATTATCCCCAGCTTTTTTCCCCGAATTTCATGGCAGTTCTCTGCTGACTTGTCCCAAACGCCGTGATGAAGTTTAACACTTTTGTCAAAGGCCCCCCTCATCAGCATTATAATCTCTGAAATTGCAAGCTCAACGACGCTTCTGGTGTTGCTGTAGGGCGCATTAAACACAGCCACCCCTTTTTTCGAGCAGCTATCCAAATCTAGCTGGTTTGTGCCTATGCAGAATGCCCCTATCGCCATGAGGTTATTGGCATTCTCAAGAATTTTCTTTGTAATCTCTGTCTTTGACCTTATGCCTAATACCGAAACATCCTTTATCCTTCTGCTTAATTCTTCCTCGTCCAGGCTTTTCGAAACCACTTCTATTTTGTAGCCTTCTTTCCTGAACAAAGCAATTGCGGCAGGATGAATATTCTCAAGCAGAAGCACATTCACCCATGATTTATTCTCAGGCATGAAATAAGCGGATTTATTTGGGCTTAAAAAGCTTCACAAAAACTCAACCTCGACCTCAAGCTGGTCTGCTGTAGGGTATTCTTTCACAATTGCGGGAAGAAGCCCAAGCTTCATGAGATAGCTTTTGTGTTTTTTTGCATTTTTTGATGATAATAAGATCCTTGGCTTTATCTCGTCCAAATGTATTTCCGAATCCTTCAGTCCCAGCCTTTTCTTAATGCCCTGCAGTTTCGGTTTTAATTTTCCGATAAGTCTTTTCTTGTTTATGCTCTCCAGCCTTTTCCTGTAATCAAACCCAGGGCAAAGCTCTTTCAGGTACAATGCGCCCCTTGTCAGAATCCCTTCCCTGTCCACAATGTCAAACTTCCTTCTTACACCCTTCGATTCCCTTTTTATTCTCCTGCTCAGCTGGACAGCATCCTTTAATTTGGCGGTGCAGAGATGGACTTTCATATCATATTTCTTTGCATACCTTAACAGCTTCAGCCCAAGTTGCAGGGAATCCTTGACTGCATAGCTTAATCTGTCCTTTGGGATAAATCCCATTTCAAGAAGATTTGACTGCCTGTTGTCTGCAACCTCAAGCTCATTAAGGTTTAAAAAATCAGCCTTATCATGTATAAAATCAATAACCCTTTTCAGCTCTTTTTCCTTGCCGGGAACAATCGGAAGCTCTACCCCCACATCCCAGTCAAATTTTTTTGCCAGCAGAATTCTTTGCCATAGTCTATCCGAATCAAGGTCAAGATGAAACCTTATCTCATCCAGTCCGGCATTATGCAGTTGTTTTAATGAATCCCCGGAAACAAGGTTTAATGACGTATAAAGGTGGATATGGAATTTTCTGCCGTATTTCTTCTTCAGCCTCTTTATTAAAGACAATGTCCTCTCAATCCTCATCAGGGGGTCTCCACCTGTAATTCCAGCGCCTTTTGCGTTCATCAGCTCGGCTTCAAGCAATACATCCCCTTCTGATTCTGCAATCCTTTCATTCGCAAACACAAAATCCTGCCCGAACTTCTTGTCCGAAACAGGGCAGAAATAGCACCTTCTCGGGCATTTTCCGGTTACAAAAAGCACAAGCTTTTCGCCTCTAACGCAATGCCTGCATCCTATGGGGAGATTGCCTACAGTATATGAGTAATATTTGTTAACCGAAACCATAATCTAAGAACTCTCCGCATATAAGCATATCCAATTTGGCTTAAGGGGGTCAAACATTTTTAATTTGGCATCAGAAATAATTTCAAGATAAGCGACCTTAAAGCCCGATTTTTCTAATAACCCCTTTATTTCACCGCTTGAGAAAAAACTAAAGAATCTCTCTCCTGCCTGGTCTCTTATCAGCCTTTCTCCTTTTCCCCCCTTAACAGAAACAAACAATTTGCCACCTTTCTTTAAGACCCTCTTAAATTCAGACAGGGCTTTAGGGATGTCTTTTTTCTTAAGATTTAAGATGGAAGCGCATGCCCAAACACCATCGTATTCTCTGTTTGGTAAATTCATCTTTCTTAAATCGCCAACATAGAATTTCACTTGAGGGAACACCTTTCTGCACCTTTTAATTGTTTCCCTGGAATAATCAATGCCGTCAACTTTTATGCCCCTCTTAATAAATTCTTTAATGTCCCTTCCACCACCACAACCTGCATCTAATACCCTATTCCCCTTCAATTTCTTGACAAACCTATCGATTTGAGTAACCCAGCTATAAGAAAGGCTCTTTTGGATATGCCAATCTATCCCCTTATCATAATTTTCCTTAGTCTTTTTGTATTTTTCTCCCATCAATACGATAACCTACACTAACTTTAAATTATTTATCGATACTTGCCTTCATTACTTATAATACTTCACTATACAAATGTTTATATACCAGATATACATTACCCTATTCCATGGCAGATAATAAGATTGTGATTCATACCGCTTCTTGTTGTTGATAGTCTGCTCACTGACCAAATATTGTTCCACACTGAAACTCTAAGTTTCTAGGAAATTTTAACGAGGTGATTAAAATGAACAAAAAGAATGAAGACTGGCTTGAACGCCTGGAACTGATAAACTTTGCTGATCCGTCATCAGAGTTTGAGGACAAATGACAAAACATTTATATAAACACAGCCATGCGGTAAAACCATGCATGAGGCTGGAGACAGGGTGTTGGTTGAAACATCAGATGAAACTATCGAAGGCACACTTATGCCAAGCGAGGGCAACGTTGTCCTTAAGCTCAAATCCGGCTACAACATCGGCATATCAAAGGACAGAATCAAGAAGATTTCCTTGCTGTCAAAGCATTTAGCTGTTTCTGAAGAGAAGGCAAGGCATATTGCAAGAGAAAAGTCGAAAAAGAGCATAACAATCCTCCATACAGGCGGCACAATTGCATCTAAGGTGGACTATGAAACAGGCGCAGTAATTGCGAGGTTCAGCCCGGAAGAGATAATTTCCATGTTTCCGGAGCTGAAGGATATTGCAAACGTGGACTCCAAGCTTATTGCGCAGATGTGGTCTGATGACATGCGCTTTGAGCATTACCAGAAGATGGCGCATGCTGTTGAGGAAGAGCTGAAAAAGAATGTTGACGGCATAATAATAACCCATGGCACGGATACTTTGGGGTATTCAGCAGCAGCCCTTGCATTTATGTGTGAAATCCCAATACCTGTAATTTTAGTCGGAGCCCAGCGCTCTTCTGACCGTGGCTCTTCGGATGCTGCAATGAATCTTATCTGCGCAGCAGAGTTTGTCGCAAAGACAGATTTTGCCGGCATTGCAATTTGCATGCATGAAAATATGGATGATAATAATTGTGTTATTTTGCCCCCAACAAAGACCAGGAAAATGCATGCCTCAAGAAGGGACGCATTCAAGGCCGTAAACGACATTCCCATTGCAAGGATAAACTACAAAACAAGAAAGATAGAGTTTCTAAGGGAGCATAAAAAAAGGTCTGCTGAGGCATGGCGGATAAATCCAAAGATGGAGGACAAGATTGCATTAATCAAGATACACACAAACATGAAAAGGGAGCAGTTTGATGTCTATCAGGGCTACAAAGGATTAGTAATAGAGGGCACAGGGCTGGGCCACGCTCCGGTTGGGCTTGAAGTCAATAAGCCTATAATGGAAGGAATAATTGATTTAATAAAATCAGGCACTTTGGTTGCGATGACTTCCCAATGCATATACGGCAGAACCCACTCGCATGTTTATTCAAATGCCGTGAAGTTGGCTAATGCTGGCGTGATATACTGCGAAGACACGCTCCCTGAAACGGCATTCATCAAGCTTGCCTGGCTTCTGGGGAATTACAAGAAAAAAGAGGCGGCGTCATTGATGGCAGAAAATCTTAGGGGAGAAATCTCAGATAGAAGTGCGGAATGAAAGACTACAAAGAGCTCGGCTTCCGTTGCGGCCTTGAAATTCACCAGCAACTTGAAGGAAAAAAGTTATTCTGCAATTGCAATACACTTAACAGCTCCAGAGAGGCTAACACTCGTTTCGAGCGCTATCTCAGGGCGTCCGCTGGAGAAACAGGCGAAATTGATGTTGCAGCACTGTATGAAATGAAAAAAGGCAAGGGATTTGTTTATGACTCCCATTCTGAAGATACCTGCCTTGTGGAGTTTGACGAAGAGCCTCCCCATAATGTTAACCCCGAGGCATTGCGCACGGCATTGGTAATCGCTAAGCTTCTGAACTGCAAAGTTGAGGATGAAATACACTTCATGAGAAAAATAGTAATAGACGGCTCAAACACATCCGCATTTCAAAGGACTGCGCTTGTCGGAAGAAATGGGTATATTAAAACATCAAAAGGCAATGTGAGGGTGGCATCGTTATGCTTAGAAGAAGAGGCGGCTAAAAAAATCGAGGATGCAAAAGATTTCACAAAATACCGCTTGGACAGGCTTGGAATTCCTCTGCTGGAAATTGCAACAGAAACTGATATTGTCGACCCGGAGCACGCAAAGGAAACAGCATCGGCAATTGGCATGATCTTGCGTTCTGTCCCAAATGTAAAGCGCGGCCTTGGAACAATAAGGCAGGACGTGAATATCTCAATAAAAGGCGGCGCAAGAACAGAAATAAAGGGATTTCAGGATTTAAGGTCGATTCCAAAGGTTATCGATTTTGAGGTTGAGAGGCAGCAGAAACTGCTCAGGGAAAAAAAGAGCATTCAAAACGAAGTGAGGAAGGCAGAGCCGGATTTCACAACATCTTTCTTGAGGCCGATGCCTGGTGCTGCTCGAATGTACCCGGAAACAGACATTCCTCCAATTCAGGTAACAAAGGAAATGATTGAAGTTGAAAAGCCCGTTTCATTGGCAGAATCCGCTGAAAATATAGAGAAGGAATTTGGCATAAGAAAAGACCTTGCGCAGTTGCTTGCAAAGTCTGGAAAGCTCGCCTTGTTTGCCTCTATCGCAAAAAAGAACAAGAATGTAAAGCCTGCATTTATCGTTGAGACATTAATCTCTGCCCCGAAGGAAATAAAGAGGAAATTTGAAATTGAGATAAACCGCCTTGCTGACAAAGAATACGAAGAAATTTTCTCCTACCTCAATGAGGGAAAAATCTCAAAAGACGTTGTATTTGATGTTCTTATCGATTATGCCAAAGGAGAATTCGACATTGGCAGATACGCAAAGGAATCAGGAGAAGACATAGAGAAAGAAATAAAGAAAATCTGCGATGAAAACAAAGGCGCATCCCAGGGCGCATTAATGGGCATTGTAATGCAGAAATTCAGGGGAAAGATTGACGGAAAGAAGGCGATGGAGGTTGTGAAGAAGTATTCTGGATGACGTGTCAGGTTTTTCTAAGTAAGAATTTAACTGCCGGGACTACATTAACAACCATGCCATTGACTTTCCTTTTTTCCTCTGAACTCCTGGAGACAATTTTTCCCTCACTTACACTGAACTTCTTCGCAAATGCCAAAAGCCCCCCATGTTCTATTTTTCCGTATTTTACCTCAACCGGCATGGCTTTTTCTTTGTCAAACATGACTATATCAACTTCGTTCTTGAATGTGTCCCTCCAGAAGAAATCAGGGTCGAGTTGCATGACAATCAGCCATTCAAACACCTTTGATTTGGAAAAGCTGTCATCCCTGAATAAGAGGTCAGGCGAGATTATGGTTGGATAATATTTTTTTAGTTTCCTTTCAACCTTTCTCCTGTTTTTTGAGTAGTTGTATAGCTTTTTAACAAGAAAGGACTCCTCAAGGTAAGTTAGGTATGTGGAAAGTGTTTGCCGTGATATTCCAAGCTCGCTTGCAAGTTCAGAAAGATCCCACAGCTGGCCCGGTTCTTCAAGAAGCATATTTAGAATAGAATCTATTTTTGATATGTCTTTTATTCTAAACATCTGCTGCATATCCCTGTAAACAACTTTGTCTATAATGCCCTCCTTGACATATTTTTTTATAATCTCCTTATCCCTAACATGGACTAATTCCGGGAGTCCGAGGGTAATGATGTAATCTTCTAGGAGCCTATTTAGCTCTCTCTCGTAGAGCCCTACTGGCTCTAATCTGGCCCCCCGAAAGATTAGGAACTCCCTAAACGTCAGGAGACCAACCTTAAATGAGAATATCCTGCCCGCAAGAGTTTCATTCGTTTTTCTCTTGATGAAAAGTGATTCCGAACCGGATATGATGATTTTCATTCCTTTGCCGTACAAGTCATAAATGCCTTTAATTTGGTCCTCCCATCCATCCAGTTTCTGAACCTCATCCAGCAATAACAAAAATTTGCCGTCCCTGACATTTGCTTCCATCATCTCTTCATATGCCTGAATAACCTCCCTTAGGCCTGTTTTTCTAAATTCATCAAAGGAAAAGTACAGTACCCTCCTTGGCTCAAGGCCCTTGTTTACGAACTCTTCTCCAATCTTCAGCATAAGGGTAGTCTTTCCAACCCTCCTTAATCCGGTTAGCGCAATAATTTGGGGCAGCTTGAGGAATTTCTCCATTTTGGAAAGTATTTCTCTCTCCTTGAACTCAACCTTAAACTTGCCTTCCCACCAGGGATTAAACTCCCTCAGGGCATCCTTAATCTGTGTCATTTCAGTTTAACCTACATTTAAATCTGTGTTAATTAGAATAATCATAGAATTTATAAATCTTTCCATTCCAACGGCAGAAAGGCGATGGAATTGGTGAAGAGGTATCCTTCCTGAGTCGGAACCGCCTTCTAAGAAATTCAACACTCTCAACCGAAACATTTAAATTAAGCAGAGAGGAAACCCTTGACAGGTTCACCATGCTTATAGCAAAGAGTGTAAACAATTGAGCAATAAACAATGCTCTTTGCTTATTACGAGCGGACAACAATCGCTCAATTAATCTTGTCCGCGAGTATAGAAAGCTGTTAAGCCTTGGATATGGCGATTTCATGAAGAAGAAAGCAAAGGACGATTATATTGCGGGAAAGATTTCACTAAGCAAAGCCGCAAAGATTGCCAACTTAACTGTTTGGGAAATGCAATCATATCTGGTCGAGCAGGGCTTCAAATCTGAATACTCCATTAAAGACCTGGAAGAGGACTTGAAAACATTGGGGTAATTGTCCATCCTTGCTAATGCAGTTCCAAGGAAAAAATTGACGGCAAAACTGCGATGGAATTGGTGAAGAAGTATTCTAAATAAGTAGGTTAACATTTATAAACACCCCCCTTCTCCAATGTCAAAATGAAAAAGTATGTCTATTATTTCGACGAAGGCAATGGCCAGATGAAGGACTTGCTTGGCGGCAAAGGGGCGAATCTGGCAGAGATGGTTTCTTTAGGGATACCGGTGCCGTCTGGATTTGTAATAACAACTGAGGTTTGTGACATTTACAATAAAAACAACAAGACTTATCCAAAAGAGGTTCTCGATCAAGTTCATAAAAATCTAGAGCGCCTTGAAAAGGACATGAAGGCAGGTTTTGGCGACGAGGAAAACCCTTTGCTTGTTTCCGTTCGTTCAGGAGCAAAGGTTTCAATGCCGGGCATGATGGACACTGTTCTAAATTTAGGATTAAATGATGAAACAATCCGGGGTTTAATAAAAAAAACAGGCAATGAGCGCTTCGCTTACGATTCCTACAGGAGATTCATCAATATGTTCGGCGATGTTGTCATGGGGGTTGAGCATAAGCACTTTGAGGAGGTTCTGGATAAAATCAAGGAAACAAAAGGGGTTGCTTATGATACAGAGCTTGACGCTTCCGACCTTAAAAAAGTTGTTGAGGAATACAAAAAAATAATCAAAAAGCATACAGGAACTTCATTCCCCGACGACCCGAAAAAACAGCTTCAGATGGCAATTGACGCTGTCTTCAATTCTTGGATGGGAAAGCGCGCAGTTGCATACAGAAGAATCCATGACATTAAAGGGCTGCTCGGCACCGCAGTTAACGTTCAAACTATGGTTTTCGGCAACATGGGAAACACTTCAGCTACAGGAGTCGCATTTACCAGAGACCCTTCAACTGGCGAGAACAAATTTTATGGCGAATTCCTCATCAATGCCCAGGGTGAGGATGTAGTTGCAGGAATAAGAACTCCGGAGCCAATCTCAAAGCTTAAGGAAAAGATGCCGGAAGCCTACAAGAAGCTTGAATCTATCTACAAGAGACTTGAGCACCATTACAAAGATATGCAGGACATAGAATTCACAATCCAGGAAGGGAAATTATTCATGCTCCAGACGAGAACTGGAAAAAGGACTGCATTGGCTGCCATAAGGATTGCAGTCGAGATGGATAAGGAAGGATTGATAGACAGGGATACTGCGTTGCTTCGCGTTGACCCAAATCAATTAAACCAGTTATTGCATAAGCAGCTCGACCCGATTGCAAAATCAAAGGCAAAGATAATCGGAAAAGGCCTTCCTGCATCCCCGGGAGGAGCAGTTGGTCAGGTCGCATTCACAGCAGAAAGGGCTAAGGAATTGGCAAATGAAGGCAATAAAATAATTCTTGTAAGAACTGAAACTTCCCCAGAAGACATAGAGGGAATGAATGCAGCACAGGGGATTTTAACCGCGAGAGGAGGAATGACATCTCATGCAGCAGTTGTAGCAAGAGGAATGGGAAAATGCTGTGTTGCAGGATGCGGAGATATTGCAATCAATGAAAAGGAAAAATACTTCATGGCAAATGGAGTTAAAGTTAACGAGCTTGATTGGATTACCCTTGATGGCTCCGAAGGAGAGGTTTATCTGGGACAAGTTCCAGTCAAGGATCCTGAAATCTCAGGCTACTTCCAGACCTTAATGAAATGGGCAGATGAAAAGAGAAAATTAAAGGTAAGGACAAATGCTGATACGCCCAAAGACGCTGAAGTTGCATTAAAATTCGGTGCTGAAGGAATCGGGCTTACAAGGACGGAGCACATGTTCTTCGAGGGTGAAAGGATTAAAGCAGTAAGGGAGATGATTCTTGCGGATGATGAGGCCGGAAGGAAAAAGGCACTTGCAAAGATTTTGCCTTACCAGAAATCAGATTTTATAGGAATTTTCAAGGTGATGAGTGGATTGCCTGTTACGATTAGGCTGCTTGACCCCCCACTTCACGAATTCCTGCCAAAGGAAGAGAAGGAAATAAACGAACTGGCAAGGGAAATGAAAGTTCCGGTGGAAAAATTAAAGTCAACCATCGCAAACCTGTTTGAATTCAACCCTATGCTTGGCTTCAGGGGATGCAGATTGGCATTAGTTTACCCTGAAATTGCCGAGATGCAGACAACTGCAATAATAGAGGCCGCAATTGATGTCAATAAATCAGGAAAGAAAGCCTTGCCGGAGATTGAAATCCCGGTTGTTGCAAACTCAAAGGAAATTGAAATCCTAAAGGACATTATTGTAAATACGGCAGAAAAGCTAATCAAGCAGTCAGGCGTAAAGGTCCATTACAAGATTGGCACAATGATAGAGCTGCCAAGGGCATGCGTTACGGCAGATGAAATTGCTCCTCATGTTGAATTTATGTCTTTCGGAACTAACGACCTCACACAAACTACTTATGGCTTTTCAAGGGATGATGCAGGCAAGTTTATCCCAAAATACATCGAGGCAGGAATCTTTGAAAAAGACCCGTTCCAGGAAATTGACAGGTTTGGCATTGGCTCACTGATGAAGCTCTGCGTCGAGAAGGCAAGAAAGGTAAAGCCTATGGAATTCGGAATCTGCGGAGAGCACGGCGGAGACCCAAACAGCGTTGAATTCTGCCACGAAATAGGGTTGGACTATGTAAGCTGTTCTCCTTATCGTGTGCCAATAGCTAGGCTTGCTGCTGCCCAGGCTGTGCTGAAGGGGCTCTAAAGTTCGCCTATTGCTTTAAGAAGTTTCCTGTGACCCCTGATTAAATTCTCGAACTTCTCCAACTCTTCAGACAAAATCTCCAGTCTTTCCCTATCGCTTAAACTCTCTGATTTTACCATTTTTAAGCCAACTCCTTAACCTCATTATTGGAATAATAACCCTCTCTGATGCCAAGCAGCACTTTCGCCATTTTTGGCTCATCCTTGATTCGAAATGGGGCGCCATTGCCCACCAAAAAACCCTTCGCTGCAATGAACGCAGTCCTTCGATTTCCGCTTGCAAAAGGGTGTTTTTGCACAAGCCCCGTCAGCAAGCACACGGCCTTATCATAAATATCGCCTTCGGCATCCTGGCATCGAGCTAAAACATCAATCAGTTTCCCCCTGTCCAGCACCTTCGGTTCATCCGCTCTTTTCACCTTGATTAATGTAAGCGCAAGATAGTTATACTCGATTATTCTCTCGACTGTTGGGTAAGTTATATCCTTCACAATATACTCTGCTATAAGCTTGATTTTAAATAGGTTGTTGTTCTGCCACTGGCAGCACAGGCTGTGATAAAAGAAAATAAATAAAATTTACCAAAAAGATTATAAACCTAAAATCATTCCCCATTTACATGGTAGCTGATTACGTTGCTGGAGCATTAAAACTGGCGCAGGATTTTAAGGGGATAAGAGAAAAATACCTCCATGGTGGAAAAGTCGAAGCTTTTGATTTTCAGCATATCGACCGCTTTGGATTGAGATCCCCGTTAGGAGACATTAAATACTGGGGGATACCCGTTCCGGATGAGATTGAAACGGAACTGGAAGGTATCATTTGCAAAGCAGACGAGTTTGGGATAAATAGGTGGGAAAACAATTTTATTGGCTTAGAAATTACAGAAGGTCCGATTATAGAATTGCTTGGAGCTTTGGAGAATTACCATAGGAGGCTTGCTCAACACCTAAAAGACTATGAAGCCAGCCTTTTGTTTCCGTGGGAGCAGATTAGGCCCAAGAGAAAACCTGTTATGATGATTTCCTGATTTCTTAGTTAACCTTTAAATACACTAAAATAGATAATACTCCATGCTCACCGAAAGGCTTGAAAAGGCAAGAGAGGCGTTTCTGAAGAAGGATATCCGGGAGGCAAAATCTGCGCATACAGAAGCCGCAATTAAAAGGCATCTCGAGGAGCACAGGAGAGGCGGCAGATATATTGGGGATTTGGTTTATGGGGCGTTAGATGGCATTATTACTACTTTTGCAGTTGTTTCTGGAGTGGCAGGCGCTTCTCTCTCATCTGCAATTGTTCTCATTTTGGGATTTGCAAACCTCTTTGGCGACGGCATATCAATGGCGATTGGAAATTACCTAAGCACAAAATCAGAGTCTGATTTCTACAAGAGGGAAAGAAGCAGGGAAGAATGGGAGGTTGAAAATTACCCCAAAGGCGAAATAGCGGAAATCCGCGGAGTCTATGCCAAGAAAGGATTCAAGGGAAAGAACTTAGACAGGCTTGTTAAAATCATCACCTCAAACAAGAAGGTCTGGCTGGACACAATGATGAGCGAGGAGCTTGGATTAATCGAAGAGACAAAAACTCCCATCAAGAGCGCATCTTCAACCTTTTTTGCATTTGTTATTGCAGGCTTTACCCCTTTGCTTCCCTTTGTCCTGTCAATAGCATTCCCTTCTTTCCTTGCTTACGCTTTCATTACCTCAATAATCTTAACTTTCATTGTCTTATTCATTGTCGGGGCATTCCGCTCTTACGTAACGCACATAGAATGGTGGAAATCGGGATTGGAGATGCTGATTGTAGGCGGACTTGCGGCAGGAGTTGCTTATCTGGTTGGGTTTTTGCTGAAGGGAATTGCATAGAATTTCAATCCGGTTTTTGCAGAATTACTTCAATTCCGTTAAATCCTTCCCCCAATAACTCCGCTTCTACTCTTTTTGCGTACCCTTCGATGTTAGTTGGGTCCATCTCCAGATGCCCCCCCATAATCATTTTATCACCGCCCATAACAACAAATGCATAATTATCATTTAACTGGAACGTCTCTTGAAGGTCTATTTTTACCCCTCCAACAACTACCTCATGTCTATAAGGAAAAATGTATAAGTGAATACCCGCCTCTTTCGTACTTAAGTAAGCATCCGGCTTTCCCTCAAAAATCCTATGAAGCGCGATTAAAATATCTGATTTCTTCTCTTCCATAAAGAAGGGGAATATGTTCTGGTTTTTAATTGTTTGGGAGAAAAAAACGTGCCTGCGAGGACTTTCGTTAAGGGATTGCATATTTCTCTCATCACCAAAAGTTCGTGGCATCGTAGATGCCACTTGACTGCAGGTGTGCGAAGGGTGCAGTCCCTTGCGTTCGAACCCCGGACCTGCTGCTTTCTTTTGAACTCTGCGTTCATTAGGAGGCAGCCGCGCTTTCTGTATTAAATCCAGGCTGCGCTACAGGCACATTCAGATAAGGAGGTAGATATTTGATTTATTAAGCTTGCCTTAAAAAAATCTTCCCAAGGTGCCCTGTTCCCTGCCCTCAATGGCCCCCTTTGAATACCCAAGAACCTCAAAAATCTTCTCAATGGCCGGTATCACCTGATTATTAATATAATACTCAGCATCATATTCTCCTTCTTTAACCTCCTCTGGAAGCTTCGCCTTGTCCCTAATTTTAGCTCCATATTCAGTAACTATGTAACTAATTATGGAGCCCGGCTCAACCTTCTTGCCCTGCATCTCAAGCCTTTGTGCAATTGCGACATGGGGCCCTATTGCCTCGTAGCTCCCAACTTCCTTTGTTATTTGCGTTTTGATGATGACTTTCTCCATGGCAATTTTCTTCTCCCGCAAATCTCTTATCGTCTGCTTTGCCAGATTGTATGCCTTATCTATATCTCCTTCCTGAAGAATGACCCTTAGCACATTTTCCTGAAGCTCCTTTGCAACAAGGCTCCAGTTTCTCCTTACCGTCTCGAACCCGCGGATTTTCAAAATTCCATTCTCAGAAATCATCGCATATTTCTTTTTTGCGCCCGCGGTCCCTTCCTTTGTCGGCACAAATATTCCGGAAGGATATAAACCTTCATATTCAAGCTCCATCAGCCCCGGAAGCTCGAGGTTTATAGACTCCATGAATTTTTCTGCGTCAACTTTTGTTTTCCTGTCGAGAAGCAAAAATATCGAATCTGTGTCAGAATACAAAACCGTAAAGCCCTCCTTTTCTGCTTTGTCAATTACCTTATGTATATAAAATCTGCCATATGCAGTTGTTGACTGTGCAGACTCGAGTGAATACCATCGAGCTCCGAAAAACCCAAAGTAGCCGTAAAACGAGTTTGCCAGCAATTTAAGCACATTCTCCCTTGCCGTGAGGAGCACATCTTTCTGCTTTCTTACCATTTCTTTTATCCGCACCCTGTGCTCGATAAGGTCGCCAATTACCGATGGCAGGAAACCCTTTTCCTTCCTGCAAAACCAGTATTCTTTCCCCTCCAACGGAACTTTCTCATCCCCGCAGCAACTGCAATTCAAAGTAGCAGATGAAATGTTGTGGGAGCTTATTATGCTTGGATAAAGGCTTCTGAAATCAAACACCGCAATATTTTTGTATAAGCCCGGCTTTGGCTCAAACACAAATGCCCCCTTGTATGTGTCTTCCCTGCGCCTGTTTATATCCTCGTGCTCCGGCCTGTTTGGAGCAATCTCGTTGAACCTGGGTGCCTGCCTTAAAAGATACAATTCAACAAGCTGAGAAAAGCCCATCCTGATGACATCGTCGATTGGGAGCCCAATTATTTTGACAAGCTCTACCATATTCGGCAGAAGCTTGTTGCATAGCTCATAGGTTAGCTTTGCATCATGAAGATTGTAGCGGCAGTATTTCTCTATCTCTTGGCTGCCCTCGTCCCAAGCCTTCGACATCTCGTCGAGATTAACATCCAGCTTTTTCTCGCCAAGAAGCTCGAATGAAACGGCATCAAGGCTGTAAGAGTCTGTCTCCAAAGACCTCCCCATAATACGCTGAATGTACCGGAATACATCAACGTGGTTGATTCCAGTTATCTTTGCATCTACATCCCCTTTTCTGTTAATTCTAAGCTCGCTGTAATCCAAACCCAAATCCAGCTTTATCTTGTATTTTCTAGCCCGGCTTTCAATGTACGGGAAATCAAATCCATCGGAAAAGTATCCTGTGATGATTTCGGGCTTGTAATGCTCTATAGTTTCCCTGAACTTTTCAAGCAGCTCGGCTTCCGATTCAACAAATTCTATGCTATCGTCGGATGTGCTAAACCTTTTCCATGTGAAGACTTTCCTAAAATTCTGGCCGTAAAATGCAAGCATGATAATCGGGAATTTCTCAGGCATTATCTCGCGTTCGCTGTAATACGTTTCTATGTCGAATGAAAGAATCCTTGGCCCCTCAAGAACATCCTCGCTGCGCTGCTCTATGCTCTCAGCCCTGAAAACAGGCACTTTCGACTTAACCGCAGCAAAGTCACCCTCAACTTCATAGGATAAAAAAGGGATTATCCCCTTGTCAATGAGATACCTGCGCCCAAAAAGAATGTCGTATTCATGAACAGAGTCGATAAAACTCCATTGCCTTACAGTATCTTTAATGATTGGAACAGCTCCCGGAATATTTGTGTAAACCTTTAGAGCCTTAACATCCTTTCCCATATATCTCTTTTTAACAATTTCGGAGCCGGTAACAAATGCTACAATCCTCTCCCGCTCAACCTTCAATTGCTCGATTTTTAACTTTGCCTTCTCCAAATCTCCAGAAAAAACATAAAAATATGGCCTGAAATTGTCGTCAATAATGCAGATGTCATTTCCATCTGCAGTTCGGCCGTACAGGTGTATTACTGCCTTGTCGTCCACAATCCTGTATGTTACATCGAAGGGAAAAAAGCGTATCCTTACCATTGGGTAGAGAATAAGGGGTATTCTATATAAACCTTACTCGATAACTACCGGCCTTACCTTAACCCTTCTGTTTCGGTCGTTGCTTATGACTACCCTGACATCGTATTCTCCCTGTTCAATGTCAGGCGGAATTTCAACCGTAACTTTCTGTGTTGCTTCCCTTCCGGGCTTAAGGTCAAAGCTTCTTGATTTTGCCCATTCCCCGATGTCCGGCATCAACAATGAAACTCGGAGGTCTTTCTCTGTTATGCTTCCGTCGTTCTCTACAGTTACGTAGACATCAAGAGGCTCTCCGGGCCTTACAATCTCGCTGCTGAACTTAATCCTGCTTATGTGCAGCCTGTTCAGCTTCTTCTCTTCGAGTGTAATTGTGATTGTCCTGCTTACCTGAAGCTGGCCGTCTGAAGCAGTAACTATAACAGTGTATTGGCCCTCATCTCCATCAGCAGTCTGCCACACGCCATCATTTCCTACAGGCTCTGAAATTGTTACTGTAACAGAATCTCCATCTGGGTCGCTTACAGCAGGGTTTACTTCTATTAAGTCACCAGCAAAGCCGTCTATGTCGTCAACCTCCAATGTTGGAGCATGGTTTCCAGACTCAAGGACGGTAACGAACACTTCCTGGCTGTCAAATCCACCCTTGCCGTCCGTTACACTCACGATTGTCATATATCCCCCTGCGTCTGTGTAATCTGTAGACCATCTTCCCTGAGAGTTGAATGGCGATGTATAGCTAAATGTCAGCGAATCTCCGTCTGAATCAGAGCCGCTTGGCTGTATTATTGCAGTCTCGCCCTCTGTGACAGTTATATTTGCAATTGGATTAAGCACTGGGTCATGATTTCCTGATTCCAATACTGTAATTGTTAGTATCTGGCTGTCAGTTGCCCCATAGCTGTCTATTACAACAACCGAGACGGGGTATATCCCGGCATCCGTGTAATCAGTCTGCCATTCCCCATTGCTGTCTAATGGGGTGCTGAATGAAAAGGTCAATGGATCGTTCTCAGGGTCTGTTGCAGTTGGGTTTATATCCGCTAAATCTCCTTCCATAACAACAATGTTTGGAATTGAATTAAGCACTGGGTTTTGGTTTCCCGCCTCTTGCACAGTGATTACCATATCATCTGAAACAGAGAGTTGGCCGTCTGACACGTTAATGAAAGATACATAAATTCCTGCATCAGTGTAGCCAGTCTGCCATTCCCCATTGCTGTCAAGCGGGAAAGTGTATGTTATTGTTAATGGGTCTCCATCAGGGTCTGACGCATCAACATTTGCATCAACAAACTGGCCTTCTGTAACCGTGACATCGCTTACCGGCACAAGAACAGGAGCATGGTTGCCTGACTCAAGCACAGTAATTGTGAACTGCGCAGTATCATTTCCACCATTTCCATCATTCACAGTTGCAGATGCACTGTAAATTCCAGCATTTGTATAATTAGTCTGCCATCTTCCATTATTGTCAAGCGGCGCGCTAAATGTTAACGTCAATGGGTCATAGTCGATGTCGGATGCGACAGGGTCTATATCAACAAGGTCGCCCTCTGTAATGGTCACATCGCTTATTGGCTGTATTACAGGATCATGGTTCCCAGACTCTCCTACAATAATCTGCACATTCTGGCTGTCTGAGAGGGTTCCGTCTGAAACACTTATAGTTACAGTGTAGATTCCGCTCTCGTTGAAATCTGGCACCCATACCCCGTTTGAATCCAATGGAGCAGAGAAGCTGAATGTAAGTGTGTCATTATCTACGTCACTTGCAGTTGGGTTTATGTCCACTGTTAAATTCTCAACTGTTGTAATGTCAGCTATGAAGTCCAGAACAGGCGCATCATTGACAGGCGCAACTGTAAGCTGTACGCTATTGCCTGAGACATTTGAGCCGCTGCCATCTATTGCAGTAAACACAACATTTTCAACGCCATTCCAGTTTGATACTGGCGCAAGTGTCGCTATCCCATTGTTGAATACTATATTGATATTAACATTCCCGCTTACGCTGTAAGTAAGTGCATCCCCTAAGTCCATGTCGTTAAAGTAATTGTTTAGGTTTATTGCTGCATTTGTATCCTCATTCCAAGTTTGGTCTGGTATTGGATTGCTTGCATTGAATGTTGGGGCATCATTTGTGTTGTTTACGTATATTGTGAAATTCTGAATAGCCGTTAAACTTCCATCGCTTGCCTGCACACTTACAGCATTTGGCCCTACATTCTCATTCAATGGTGTCCAGATTATTACTCCGCTGATGATATTAATTATCATGCCTGCCGGTGAGCTTAGCAAAGAGTAAGTTAGTGTATCATTCTCCAAATCAGTCGCATCCACATCGTATGTGTATAGTGAATCTTCAGTTGCGGCAGTTATCGGTGTTGATACAATTACCGGAGCATCATTGACGGGTGTTACGGTAAGCAGCACAGTATTGCTTGAAACACTCTCATTTCCGTTGTCTGTAGCAGAAAATACCACGCTCTCTGCCCCATTCCAGTTTGCTGCGGGGATTAATTTCGCAATTCCGTTGTTGAAAATGACATTTATGTTGTTGTTTCCATTAATGCTATAAACAAGCATATCCCCCATATCCATGTCACTAAAGTAATCATTCAAATCAATTGTCGCATTTGTATCTTCAGCCCATGCAACATCAGGTATAGGATTGCTTGCATTGAATGTTGGGGCATCGTTTGTATTTGTAACATTTACTGTGAAGTATTGGTTTGCTGTCAAGCTGCCGTCGCTTACTGAAACATTCACGCTGTTGAGGCCAACCTGCTCATTAACAGGCGTCCATTCTATTATGCCTGTGCTGCTGTTGATAACCATTCCTGCAAGGGATTGTATTAATGAAAATGTCAACACATCATTCTCCAAATCGCTTGCAGCAACATCATAAGTGTACAGCAAATCTTCAGTTGCAACTGTAATCGGCAGTGAAGTAATTACAGGCGCATCATTTACAGGCGTAACGGTAAGCATTACGAGGTTGCTTGAAACGCTGTCGTTGCTTGAATCAGTAGCAGTAAATACAACATTCTCAACCCCATTCCAGTCTGCTGCAGGAACAAGGGTTGCTGTGCTTCCCATTATTACAACCTGTACATTCGTTGTTCCGCTTGAGCCGTATGTGAGACTATCCCCTAAGTCCATATCGCTGAAGTAAGGTCCTAAATCAATGCTTGCGTTAGCATCCTCATTCCACGTCATATCTGGTATAGGATTGCTTGCATTGAATGTTGGGGCATCATTGGTGTTGTTAACATCAATCTGGAAGTCCTGTAATTCAACCAAGCTTCCATCAGAAACCTGTACACTCATCATTATAGCAATTCCAACATGCTCGTTTAATGGGGTCCAGCTGATTAGCCCGCTGGCATTATCTATTACCATTCCGGGCGGAGCTGTAATTAGTGAATATGCAAGCGTGTCGTTCTCAACATCAAATGCATTTGCATCATAGGTGTAGAGAGAATCTTCTATTGCTGTGGTGACCGGTGTTGAAGTAAAGAATGGCGCATCATTTACTGGAGTTATGGTAAGTGTCACGTTGTTGCTGGAAGCAGTCTCGTTCTGTGCATCGGTAGCGTAAAATACAACATAATCCGTTCCGAACCAGTTTGAAGGCGAGGTGAAATATGCAATATCACCTGCTATGTTAACTATGGCATTCTGCGTCGGGCTTCCGCTAAATATAGTAGGCTCATTATCCGGGTCGCTAAAGTACTGGCTTAAGTTTACGCTAATAATTGCGCCGGTATCTTCCTCCCATGTTTGGTTTGATATCGGATTGCTTGCATTGAATGTTGGAGCATCCTGAACATTGCTAACATTAACGCTGAAGCTTGATATACTGCTGTTAGCAATTCCATCATTAGCTATAACGCCACAGCTTCCTGTTCCGAAGTAATCTGCTGGCGGGATTACACTCAAAATGCTTCCATTCACACTGCAATCCACAGTATTCTCATTTGAAACGAAATAAGTTACACTGTCGTTCTCAACATCGCTTGTGTATATTCCCAAATCAAAGTTTAACACGCTATCTTCAAGCATGCTTTGGTCTGCTATGCCCAGAACAGGCGCATCATTGACAGGCGTAACAGTAAGCGAAACAAGATTGCTCGAAACGCTGGCATTGCCGCTATCAGTTGCAATAAACACAACACTCTCAGCACCATTCCAGTTTAGTGCAGGCGTTAGTGTTGCAATCCCATTGTTGATTACAATGTTAATCTGGCTTGTCCCAAATGAGCTGTATGATAAAGTTCCACCGTCGATGTCGTTAAAGTAATTATTAAGGTTGATTATTGTGCTAGTGTCCTCAGGCCATGTCTGGCTTGGTATTGGGTTGCTCGAATTAAATGTTGGAGCGTCATTTACCGCAGTTACCGTTATGCTGAAGTTATCAACAGCACTGTAATCAACGCCGTCAAATGCGCGGACAGAGCATATAGAGATGCCATTGAAGTTTGTTGCCCCAGCAACTGTTAGTGTGCTGCCGGCAATGTCGCAGTTGACTTTGTTAACATCCTCAAACATTATTGAATATGTTAGTGTGTCGTTATTTGGGTCATTTGCATAATTATCAAGGTTAAGTGTTGTAAATGAGTCTTCTGCAATAATTGTATCATTGACACCAATTGTTGGGGGCAGATTTACATGCGTTACTATGAAGTCAAATGTGCTCGAATCGGTTAATCCGCCAGTGTCCGTCACCCTTACAGTAACTGATGAAGTTCCATAGGTTTCAATACCTGCGAGATTGCAGTTGACATACTTGTTAGAAGCGATAGCACAGTTAACTAAATTGGTATTGGTTTGGCCTGTAATTTCAAATGTCAGGTTTGCATCGGCATCTTCAACATCTGATGTTTCATTCCATAAGTCAGACAACGGGTTGCTGACACTCTGGCCTTCTAAAAGGTTATAATCAGCAAGTTCATTCATCTCTGGCGGGCTGTTGTTGCAGTAAACTGTTACCAGGCCCTGCCCTGTTGCAAAATTTCCATTGCCGCCATTCTGGAATGTTCCGGTTACATAATCTGAAGGATCGCAGTCTTCAACCTCTACCCTGAATGTTGAGTCTGTTGAAAAAGTAACCTGGTCACCACTGTCAAAGAAGCCGCTTCCGACAAGGAATTGGGGCACATTGGAATCAACCTGCCCATAGTATAAAGAGCTGTTATTCTGTCCGCCTATAATGCGTATAGTGTAATTTGTTCCTGGAGACGCCAAAACGCTGTCGATGTATATCTGACCCCTGACATAGTTTACATTAAGGTCGTCTGTCTGGTCCATGGTTGCAGAGGTTGTAAATGAATAAACTGATGAATTTGCGCATGAGTATTGGTCGCAGGATTCGGCCTTGTAATAATACTGGGTTGATTGCTCTAAGTTGCTTAAGATAATGCTATGGCTTGTTACTGCGTTATTAATGCTGTTAACTTGGCCCAGCGAAGGGGTCGTTCCGAAATATACGGTCGAGTTTGAAGCTACATTAGTGTCCCACAAAACTGCAGCGCTTGAGTTTCCAACCCCGCTTGTTCTGACATTGGAGACGGTTACAGGAATTGGTGGTGCAGACACGCTCACTTGGGTTTCCCCTGCTATAGGTGCAGTATTAGCCATAAACTCAAAGATATATTCCCCGGAAAATTGATGCACTCCTGAAACGCTTGGCGCTCTGACTGTGTAGGTATAAGACGTGCTTGAAGCTCCAGAGATTACAACCCACTTTAGATGGCCCGGTGTGGATGTGTCCCCAGTTCCGGAATTGATGATTGTCCAGCCTGATGATGGCAATACTTCGTCAATAATGTAAAACGAAGCACCATTGTCTATATTTACATTTAGTGTAACCTGCACAATGTCGCTGTAATAGACGCTATCATTTGCAATTACCCTTGTCACAGTTGAGGCGCTGGCCAAAGGTATCGCAAACATCAATACAATTCCCAACAATATTAATTTCTTCATCAGCATCCAACCCCTGATTTCCATAGTGAAATTGCGTTAAACAAATCCATCATAGTGACATTTCCAGCCTTCCACTCTCCAATGTAGCCGAAAAGCTCAAGCATCTCCACGCAGCCGCTGCAGTCGTCGTCAGCACCTTCTGGCACGCATCCCTGGTTGTTTGTTGCCTCAGGCGTAGGCGGATTTAATACTGCAAAATCATCAACTCCAACATCCGTGTCAACCCCGTCTGTAATTCTTCCAGTAGAATTTCCTTCTGGAGGTGTGGGTGCATTATTAGGGTCATTTCCGGATGCGCTTCCGTATGAAACCCTGTCAACAAGAAGGCCTGTTGAGTCGTACAGGCTTATAACATCCCCAGTGTCTGCAAGGCCCAGCGTTGGGGCGTAAATCCCAAGATACCCAAGAGGAGGTATAATTGAAGAGAATGTTCCCCCATAGTGCGCAGCTTCCTCAATGCGCCAGTTTGTAAGGTTTAATGTCTGGTTAAAGGGGTTGTAAAGCTCAACCCATTCATCTTCCCCAGCTCTTGCATTGGAATAAAATTCATTGATTACAACATTCTGGACATCCGCTATCGGTATCGTTCTCAATTCTGTGTCGCTTGCCCCGTTTGCATCGCTCACAGTTATGGTTATAGCTCTTGTGCCGCTATTCTCAAAATTCGGGGTCCATGAAACTGAATTGTTGGCTGAAATTTGTTCCCCATCAACTGAAATATTGTAGCTTACTATATTGTTCTCGGCATCTGTTGCATCAAAGCTAATCTGAAACCCTTGCCCTTCCATTCCGGATAATGGGATATTGACATTTATAATGACCGGAGGCGTGTTGACAAAAGGGTCTGAGCTGTTCCAGAATGAAACATTAAGGTAGGGATGCAACTCTTCTGTTGGGTATTCTTTCGGCCTGAACCTTACAAAGTTCTCAAAGTTGTTGAACCCCTCATCATTTCCTTTTACAACAAAGGATACGTTTTTGTCGCTTGCTGCAATCTCATTTAAAATGCTCTGCGTGACGTCAAAGCTGTACCATGTCTGGCCTGTTGTTACGGTAACTGTGTCAACAGCAGGCTGCGCAAATCCTGGCTTGTTGCTCCAGGTTATGTTTCCAGCGCCAGCTTCCTTCCATGAATCCGTTGCCACATAATTAATGTCAGTGTCCTCTGAGGTGGTAAAGAAAGCGTCTCCGTAAAGGAATACCTCCGCCTTTGTCACATTCAAATCCATCGCTTCAGAGATGTCCCATTTAAAGTATGCTCTTCTGATTGTGGTATTCGACGAACCGGTGTACAAATCAGCGGAATGCCCGTAGTTCTTGGTCGGCGTATCGTTTGAAACGAAAGCATCCT